>JAHBYP010000006.1 GCA_019635875.1 Alphaproteobacteria bacterium | reverse complement strand
GAGGTCGCGCACCTCGTAGGCGGCCTTGGCGGCGTCGATCACCTGGTAGAAGGCCACGGCGTCGACCGTGACGATGGCGTTGTCCTTGCTGATCACCTGCTGCGAGGGGATGTCGAGCACCGATTCCTGGACGTTGACCTTCTTGCCGATGCTGTCGACGAAGGGCACCAGGAAGCGCAGACCGGGGGTCAGCGTGGCGGTGAAGCGGCCGAACCGCTCGACGGTATAATTCCACCCCTGCGGCACCTGCTTGACGCCCAGAAACAGCAGCAGGACGGCGAACAGAACGAGGACGAGGATGAAGATCGTAAAGCCGGTCAATGTCACCTCCCCAACGCGCCGTCCGTCGGCGCTGAACGGGCGACACTGTAGCAAATGAGCATCCATTCGCCTATCGCTGGTATGAGACTCGCCGATACGGGACAGGGAGGCCGCCATGGCAGCCATCAGCACGCGCGCCGAGAACCAGGCGCGGCCGCTCGAGGACTACAACGTGGTGACGGGCGACCGGGCCCTGGTCGAGGCCATCGAGCGCGAGGGCGGCGGCTGGATCGCCGGACGGGCCGCAGCCTTCGGCGCGCGCTGCGGCGCCGCGGCGACGGTCCGCGCCGCCGAGCTGGCGGAGCGCGTCAGGCCCGAACTGCGCACGCACGACCGCTTCGGCAACCGCGTCGACGAGGTCGAGTTCCATCCCGCCTATCACGAGCTCATGGCGCTGGCCATCGAGAACGGCCTGCATTCCCTGCCGTGGACCGAGACGAGGCGCGGTCGGCACGTGGCGCGCGCCGCGCTGTTCATTGCCTTCAACCAGACCAATGACGGGCCGGCCTGCCCGGTGACCATGACCTTCGCCTCGATCCCGGCGCTGCGCGCGCAGCCGCAGATCGCCGCCGAGTGGGAGCCGTGCGCGCTGGCCAACGCCTACGATCCGTCGGCCCGTCCGGTGGCGCAGAAGCGTGGCGCCACCATCGGCATGGCGATGACCGAGAAGCAGGGCGGCTCCGACGTGCGCGCCAACACGACCTCGGCCGCGCCGCTGGGCAATGGCGGGCCGGGCGGCGAGTACCGGCTGATCGGCCACAAATGGTTCTGCTCGGCGCCCATGTGCGATGCCTTCCTCGCGCTCGCCCAGGCGCCGGGCGGGCTGTCGTGCTTCCTCGTGCCGCGCTGGCGGCCGGACGGCAGCCGCAACGGCTTTCATATCCAGCGGCTCAAGGACAAGCTCGGCAATCGCTCAAACGCCTCCTCCGAGGTCGAGTTCGACGACGCGCTGGGCTGGCTGCTGGGCGAGGAGGGCCGCGGCGTGCCGACCATCATCGAGATGGTGCGCCATACCAGGCTCGACTGCGCCCTGGGCGCCACGGCGGTGACGCGCCACGCCGTGGCCCAGGCGATCAACCATTGCCGCGACCGCTCCGCCTTCGGCCGCAGGCTGGTCGAGCAGCCGCTGATGGCCAACGTGCTGGCCGACCTCGCCGTCGAATCGGAAGCCGCGACAGTGCTGTCGATGCGCGTGGCCCGCGCCTTCGACGAGGAGGCCGACGGCGAGGCGCAGGCGCTGTTCGCGCGCATCGCCACGCCGGTCGCCAAGTACTGGCTGTGCAAGCGCACGCCCAACGTCGCCGCCGAGGCGCTGGAGTGCCTGGGCGGCAACGGCTTCGTCGAGGAAAGCGTCATGCCGCGCCTGTACCGCGACGCGCCGGTCAACTCCGTGTGGGAGGGCTCGGGCAACGTGCAGTGCCTCGACCTGCTGCGCGCCGTGGCCCGCGCGCCGGCGACGCTCGAGGCGTACTTCGCCGAGCTCGCGCCGGCGCGCGGCGCCGACTATCGCCTCGACGCCTTCGTCGACGATCTGCGCGCCCGCCTGTCGGACATGAGCGACCTCGAGGCGCGCGCGCGGCGTCTGGTCGAAGCGCTGGCGCTCGCCCTGCAGGCGTCGCTGCTGGTGCGCCACGCACCGGGCGCCGTCGCCGAGGCCTTCCTTGCCTCGCGCATCTCGGGCGACCGCGGCCAGGCCTTCGGCACCCTGCCGGCCGGCATCGACACGAGGGCGATCGTCGAGCGCGCCGACCCCGTGCCCCCGGCGGCCGCAGGAGTCAGCGGGTGATGAGGATCTCGGCGCGCCGGTTCTCCGGCTGGCCGACCCCGTCCTCGGTCTGCATGAAGGGCTTGCTCTGGCCCAGCCCGCGCGCGCTGATCAGGGTCGCGGGCACGCCCTCGCGGATCAGCCGTTCGCGCACGGCGCGCGCACGGCGCAACGAGAGCGCGTCGTTGATCCGGTCGCTGCCGGCGCGATCGGTATGGCCGGTGATCTCGACCGCCCTGACCCCGGGCTTCTTCGCCTCGACGGCCACCTGCCTGATCGTGGCGATGCCGGTGGCGCCCAACCGCACGCCGCCCTTGTCGAAGAACACGACATGCGCCGGCGGCTCGTCGCGCGGCTGCAGCGGCGGCTGCGCCGAAGCCGGCGGCGGCGCCGTCTCGCAGGCGGCCAGCGCCAGCAGCAGAGGGATCGGCAGGAAGGCACGAGACAACATGGCGACGCTCCCGGACCGCGTGCGGAATCCTAGCATCGACACCGCCGCGAGGCGATGTCAGGCTGACACATGCCCGCGCGACTCGAGTTCTTCTTCGACTGCTCCAGCCCGTGGACCTATCTGGCGTTCCACGCCGTCCAGCCGCTGGCCGCCGAGTTCGGCGTCGCCATCGAGTGGAGGCCGATCCTGGTCGGCGGCGTCTTCAACGCGGTCAACGACACGGTCTACCAGAACCGGGCCAACCCCAACCCGCGCAAGGCCGGCTACATGCTCAAGGACCTCGCCGACTGGGCGCGGCTCCATGGCCTGCGCATCCGGATGCCGCCCAGCGTCTTTCCGGTGAACAGCGTCAAGTGCATGCGCGGCGCCCTCGTGGCGATGGAGCGCGACCTGCTGGTGCCCTACGCCACCGCGGTCTTCGAGGCCTACTGGGGTGAGGATCTCGACATCTCGCAGGACGCCGCGATCGAGGGCATCCTGGCGCGCGTCAGCCTCGATCGCGCCGAATTCTTCGCGCGCATCGCCGAGCAGGCCTGCAAGGACCGGCTGAAGGCCAACACCGACGAGCTGATCGCGCGCGGCGGCTTCGGCAGCCCGACCATCTATATCAACGGCACGGACATGTATTTCGGCAACGATCGCCTGCCGCTGGTACGCGCCGCGCTGCAGCATGCGGCGTAATCCCGCTGGCGGCCCCGGGGCGCTTTGCTATAGTCCGCCGCCCTTTTGGCCATCTGCCTGACAATTCATAGGATGTAGCGCATGAACGTCTGGACCCGTCCTGGCCTCGTGGTGCTCGCGGCCGCATCGCTGGCCGCGTGCGAACCGCCCAAACCGGCGGCACCACCGCCGCCATCCCCCGCCTATGCCAAGGTGATGCTGGGAACGATGGCGTCTCCGGGCCGCGGTCAATGCCTCAACGAGGCGGAAGCCCAGACGGTGCGCGGACGCATCATCCAGCAGGAGCTCGCCTTCGCCGCGCGTCACTGCAACATGATCTCGGACTACAACCGCTTCGCCACCAAGTTCAGCGGCGACCTGGCGACCAACGGCAACCAGCTGCAGACGCTGCTGCGCCGCCGCGGCATCAACATCAACACCTACGTCACCGACATCGCCAACAAGGCGGCGACGCGCGGCGCGACCTATCCGGGCTATTGCACCGATGCGCGCGAGGCGTTCCGCTGGGCGCTGCAGCCTTCGACGACCCAGCTTGCCGCCGTGCCGCCGCTCTACGACAACGTCGCCGACCACAGCACCAAGCCGTGCATCCAGCCGCAGGTCCGGCGCTGACGCGCGTCGCATAGCCGACAAACGCAAACGCGGGCCGATGCGGCCCGCGTTTTTGTTGGCGCCAAAAGCAAACGGCCGGCTGGTGCCGGCCGTCGCTCAGGTCAGGTCCGAACGGTGCTTACTGCAGCACGATCTCGACGCGACGGTTCTGCGGCTCGCGGACGTTGTCGCCGGTCTGCACCAGCAGCTGGGTCTCGCCACGGCCGGTGACGCCGATCGCGGCCGCCGGGATGCCCTCACGGACCAGCGCGTCCTTCACGGCATTGGCGCGGCGCAGCGACAGCGCCATGTTGTAGGCAGCCGCGCCCGAGGTGTCGGTGTGGCCGGTCACCGCGATGCGGGTGACCGCACCCGTGCACTGCTCGACGAAGGTCTTCAGCGCTTCGCCATCGATGCCGCGACGGCGGCCTTCGGCGGCGCACTCATTCGACGTGCGGCCGGTGGTGCCCGCCGTCTTGGCGGCGGTGGCGGCCTGCTTGATGGTCGCAGCAGCCTGCGCGGTGATGGTGGAGCGGTCGAAATCGAAGAACACCATGTACTGCTTCACCATAGCGGCCGGTGCGGGCGCCGGCGGCGGCGGGGTGTCTTCGCAAGCGGCGACGAACATCATTGCCGCGGCAGCCAGGATCAGCTTCTTCATGGATAGCCCCCAAAATGATCAAGAACTCGATTTTTGTAGCACGCCCCCGGGCATCAACCAACGGAATTCACCGCTGCGAAACGTGATTCCCGGAAGGTGCGACCAAAATGAAACGGTCGGCACGGCCGACCGTTCCCTCGGATTCAATCGGTCCCGAATATTTAGTTCAGGACGATCTCGACGCGACGGTTCTGCGGCTCGCGCACACCGTCGGCGGTCTGCACCAGCGGCTGGCTCTCGCCGCGGCCCACGACCGTGATGTTGGCCGCCGGGATGCCCTCGCGAACCAGCGCGTCCTTGACGGCGTTGGCGCGGCGCAGCGACAGCGCCATGTTGTAGGCGTCCGAGCCCGAGCGGTCGGCGTGGCCGGTGACACCGATGCGGGTCTTCTGCCCGGCCTTGGCGTCAGCCGCGGCCTGCCTGATCGTCGTCGCGGCGGTCGCCGTGATGGTCGAGCGATCGAAGTCGAAGAACACCATGTAGGCCTTCGGCGCGGGCGGCTGCGTCGGCGGCGGCGGGGCCGCGGCGGCCGGGGCGCCGAACTTGTAGGCCAGGGTCAGCATCGCCGAGTGATTCAGGTAGCGATAGCTGGCGCCGGCGAAGCTCGGGTTGGTGGTGCCGAAGAACTTGTAGTCCAGCGAGATGCGGAAGCTGTCGTCGAACACCGCGCTGACGCCGGCGATGCCCTGGTAGGCGAACTCGGTCTGCGAGGCCGTGACACGGGCGAGACCGACACCGGCGCCGAGGTGCGGCGAGATCATGCTCTGCGGGAAGAAGTCATAGAGCACGTTGACCATCGCGGCGATCGACTCGACCTTGGTCAGGCCGTAGTTCGTGTTCACGTTGTTGCGACGGTACGGAATCTCGAGCTCGACGCGGGGGCCGATGAAGTCGTAGCCGACGACGCCGCCGACCATCCAGCCGACGCGCGGGCTGTTGGTCTGGCCGGCAATGGCCGGGTTCAGGTTGTGGAGGAAGTTCAGGCCACCTTCGATACCAACGTAGAAACCGGGCGACAGGTTCTGCGCCTGCGCCGCCAAGGGAGCGGCAATGAGAGCCGCCGCAACGACAGCCCCGACCTTCGTCTTCATTTGAATCCCCTCTCTCAAGGTCTTAACAACTGGCTCGAAGTTGGCCACGGGAGCATCGCCAACCCTCGAACGAACTATATACCAGATTGAGTACCCCACAACCGGGCCACCGCAGTTTTGCCGTAGCTGTGGCAGCCAAGCCACAGTGTCGCCCTACTGTCCAGTAGCTGCTTGATCTGCCGACCTTTTCGACCGGTTGCCGCACGCCCGTTCAGGTGCCCGGAGAAGCCGGTTCGGTGGGCTGCGGCGGGGGCTGTATCTTGAACGACAAGCCCAGAACCCGCTCCTCCTCACTGAAGCGGAAATAGGGTCTTGGGCCCTTGGACGGCCGCGGCGCCGGCAGCCGGTCCTCGGCGGAGCCGGACGGCTGATCGAGCTGCGCCGCGTCGAGCGTGCGGGGGAACACCAGCCCGCGCAGGCCGCCGATCAGATTCGGGGCGCCGCCGCGGACCGGCTGAGGCGTCGGCAGAGGCCGGGCGAGAGGGCGCGCAAGCAGCGCGATGGCGTCAGCGGCGCCAACCCGGCCATCAACGACAATGATCGCGCCCCGCATCGTATGATCGATGCCGACGCCGATCCCGGAGAGCGGCGGCATGTCCGCGGCTCCCGCCGAGCCGGAATGGGCCCAGAGCGGCAGCGCAACGAGGATTGCAAGGAGGGCGGTTCGCCGATCCTTCGACATCATCAATTCCCGATCATCGTTCTGTTTTTTGCGAACACGAACCCCGATTGCGCACCCTACCCGCAAGAACGCGATGCCTCAAGGCAGTACCGCGCCGCGAACCGCGGCTCTTGACCGCAAGGCCGGAGCGCGACGCAATCCGGCCCGGCACGATGCGGAGGGAAACGCGATGAGCGAGCTCAAGTACAGCAAGGTCGAGAAAGACGGGCGCCTGCTGGTCGTCACGATCAACCGGCCCGAGGTCTACAATGCCTGCCATCCCATGGCGAACCAGGAGCTGGGCGACATCTTCGACGAGTTCGCCGCCGATCCGGAGCTATGGGTTGCCATCATCACCGGCGCCGGCGACAAGGCGTTCAGCGCCGGCAACGATTTGAAATACCACGCTGAATTGCAGAAGACGACGGGCAAGCGCCCGCACTCCCCGCCCAAGGGCTTCGGCGGCCTGGCCAACCGCTTCGACCTCGACAAGCCGGTGATCGCGGCGGTCAACGGCGTGGCGATGGGCGGCGGCTTCGAGATCGCGCTGGCCTGCGACATCATCATCGCCTCCGACAACGCGCGCTTTGCCCTGCCTGAACCCCGGGTCGGCCTGGCCGCCGGTGCCGGCGGCATGCAGCGCCTGTCGCGCCAGATCCCGCTGAAGAAGGCGATGGGCATGATGCTCACCGGCCGGCATGTCTCGGCGCAGGAAGGCTACGAGCTGGGCTTCGTCACCAAGGTCGTGCCGCAGGCCGAGCTGATGAAGGAGGCCCGCGCCTGGGCGCAGCAGATCCTCGAGTGTTCACCGATGAGCATCCGCGCCACCAAGCAGGTCGTCATGCGCTCGCTCGACGTGCCCGCCACCGAGATGGCCATGCGCAACCAGAGCTACCCCGCCTTCGTCGCCATGGCCCGCAGCGAGGACACCGTCGAGGGCCCCCGCGCCTTCGCCGAGAAGCGCAAGCCCAACTGGAAGGGTCGCTGAGCCGTCCGTCTCCCCGGGCGGACCGGAAGCGGGGCTCTGCGATTCGGGGCTTTGCGATGGTTTGCCATGGTCCGGCGCGGTCGGTGAGGCGGCAGCCGCCTCCCCGGCCGCGCTGACTTCCGGCGGCTTCTCCGCCGGATAGCGGCGCCGGGCGGTCTTGCCGACGCGCTGGAACTGCGCCCAGCCGACGATCGCCAGGTATTCGACGCCGTCGACCGCGTAGATCCGCACCAGCCCCTGCGCCGCCAGCTCGTCGATCATCGCGCGGATGCTATCGTTTTCTATGGTGTCGCCGGGAAAGACCTGCATGCGGATGGTGCGCGGCTTGAGCGGCTGCACGCCGTGATCGTCGGCGAAATTCCACAGGCCAATGAACAGCAGGCGGGCCATGGGCTGGCAGTCGATGACTGCCTCCCAGGTCCAGAAGTCGGAAGGAAGCGTACGGTCGCGGGCCATCGGACGGACTCCAGGTTTGAAACACTGGCGCAGGTTTACCGCGGCAGGACGCCCGCACCGATTTAAACCCCTACAGTTGCGCTCGAGGGGGTAGAAAGCCTTGTGGCCGTAGCAGTATTTCCACCCCTACGGTGGTCGGTTTTGCCCTTCAGGATCAATTTTTCCGCAGAATCCTGTCCATCGCCTTTCCCCTGGCCAGCTCGTCGATCAGCTTGTGGGCGTGGTGTCAGGCTTGCATTATTGCGTTGTTGCGCCGTCCAACGGCGCGCCGCTCCCGCGGATCGGCCAGCGTCTGGCGCAAGGCGGCCATCGAGCGATCAGGAGCCGGCGGTCCCGTCAGCGGACCCCTGGGTCCCCGCCGCCAGCGGAGGACGGTCGCTTCGTTCGATCAGGTCGTGCGCGCCCGTGCTCACGGTGCCTGGCTGAAGTAGCTTCCAGAAGCTACCTTAGGTCAATGCGCGCCGTCGACCTGAAGACCCTCAAGAACAAGCTCAGCGAATACGTCCGCCTCGCGGCGGGCGGCGAGACCGTGCTGGTCACCGACCGCGAGCGGGTCGTGGCCGAGTTGGTGCCGCCGCGCGCCGGGCGCGGCGAATTTCTCGCCGACGCCTTGTTGGCCGATGAGGTGCGACGCGGCGTCATCCGGCCGCCGCTGATCGTCGGCGGCCCGCCGCCGCCGCGCGAACCCGTGATGTCTCACGACGAGCTGATGGAAGAGCTGCGGCGGGACCGGGAAGACCGGTGATCTGCCTCGACACCACGGTCGCCTTGGCCGTTCGCACAGCGAGGAGGTACGCGCCTTGCTCGATCGCGTCGGGCTGATCGAGCTGATCCCATCGGTCCTCGCCCGGGTGCTCGACCCGTTCCCGGTGCCGGTGCGCACGCTTCACGGCCTTTATCTGGCGTCGATGGCGCATCTGCGCGGCCGCAGCCAGTCCGTCGAGCTGGCCAGCTACGACGAGCGACTGCTGGCCGCCGCCGCCGCGATGGGCATTCCGCGGCTGGCACTGTGAGCCGCCTCATTCGATCGCCGCGTCGGCGCGAAGGAGGACGGCGCGCGGGATGGTCTTGCCCAACGCCAGAGCGGTCCGTTGGTTGATGAGCAGTTCAAAGCGGGTCAGAAGGCCGGAGGGCTTGGCGTCCTTGAGACTATCGACAGACGCGCTCAAACAACGCAATAACGCAAGCCTGACACTCGCGCTTAGCGCAATAACGCAAGCCTGACACTCGCGCCTCGTTGACTTACCTCGACCAGTTTCGAGTCAGACTCTAACACTTCAGTGCTTTGGGTGAGCCACCAACATGCATCACTCTCGTCACCAAAGCGTCAGTCGGTGGGCCAGGTCGCAATCGAATCTCTATCAGCCACGCATCTATTCGACTGTAGACGTAGGACCAGCCTCTTCCAGTTATGAACTTTTGCTCGTAGGTATAGATACAAAGATAGTCGCTTTGGCCGCGTTCGTCGCGTTTGCAGAAGAGGTCCGGATCAGGAATGTTGCCGCTGAAATAGGTCCGCCCATCGGGGCCTCTCTCCAACCCCTCCAAGAGTTTTCTTTTTAGGATCGCATCCACAGCAACCTTCTCTGGTGTTGCCTTGGCCAGCACAAAGTCATGGATCGAACGGTCAGCGCTTTGGAGATATGTTGCGAGCGCCCGATCCAATTCTGATCTTGCAGCACAACTATCTGCGTTGCTTTCGCATCCTGCAAGACAGAGCAGCCCAGCGATGAAGAGTACTTTCGCCACCCATTGGTGTGGTGATGCTGTCACGCCGAACTTGCCGTTGCGGTGAAGACTCGATCTCGGCATGCGAGACTCCAGGTAACTGCTCTTGATGACGGGCGACGGCAACTCACCCCGCGCCCATGCCTGCGGTCATGCCGCCATCCGACACGAACTCCGCGCCGGTGACGTAGGTCGCCTCGTCCGACACCAGCCAGGCGACCAGCGACGCCATCTCCTCGGGCTCGGCGAAGCGACCGATCGGCGTCTGTGCCATCCAGCGGGCGCGGCCTTCCGCCTCGCTGGGCGCGCGGGCGATGCTGGCCTTCATCAGCCCGGTCATGGTCGGGCCGGGATGGATCGAGTTGCAGCGGATGGCGTAGCCCTTGGCCGCGCAATGCAGCGCCACGCTCTTGGTGAACTGGCGCACCGCCGTCTTGCTCGCGCCGTAATGCACGGATAGCGGGAAACCGCCATAGGCGGCGCAGGACGAGACGTTGACGATCGCCCCGCCCTTGTCCTTCATCAGCGCGATGGCCGCGCGGCAGCCCAGGAACACGCCGTCGAGGTTCACCGCCATCACCCGGCGCCATTCCTGCAGGGTGCAGGTCTCGGGATCCGCGGGACCGCTGGTGCCGGCGTTGTTGAACAGGATGTCGAGCCGGCCGAAGCGGCCGCGGATCTCGCGCTCGAGGCGCGACCAATCGGCTTCGCTCGCGGCATCCTGCGGCAGGAAAGCGCCTGTCTCGCCGACAATAGCCGAGGCCTCGCTGGCCGCCGGCACGGCGATGTCGGTGCCGACCACGATGGCGCCTTCATCGGCGAAGCGCCGCGCCGTGGCGCGGCCGATGCCGGAGCCCGCCCCGGTCACCAGCGCGACGCGGCCTTTCAGCCGCTCAGCGCGGGCCATGATCCCAGTCCAGCTCGAAATCGTCGCCCTTGGCCTTGATGTACGCCGCGTGTGGCGGCGCGAAATGCGCCGGCATCAAGAGCGCATGCTCGTGCGCGCAATGCGAGAGGATCTTGTTGCGCGACTGGCGCGCGACGTTCGTGTCCTCGCAGAAGCGGCTGTTCCACTTCCACAGCGGCACCTGCACCGGGTTGTGCAGCGCGTCGCCCGAGAACACCGCGCGCCTGCCCTTCGAGTCGAGCGTGACGTGGATGTGCCCCGGCGTGTGGCCGGGCGACGGATTGATCATCAGGCCGCGGCCGAGATCGTGCTGGCCGTCGACCATCTCGGCCAGCCCGGCCTCGACGATCGGCAGCACCGAGTCGTTGTAGGTGTTGCGCTGGTACTCGTCGGTCTCCGGCTTCTTCGCCGCCGCCTGCCAGTGATCGTGATCGCCGCGCGACATCACGTACTTCGCCTTGGCAAAGGTCGGCACCCACTTGCCGTTCTCCAGCCTGGTGTTCCAGCCGACGTGATCGACATGCAGGTGCGTGCACAAGACCAGGTCGATCTCCTCCGGCTGCACGCCGGCGCGGCGCAGCCTGTCGAGGTAGTCCGTGTTGAGCATGTCGAAGCGCGGCATGCCGGGACGCGGCTTGTGGTTGCCGCTGCAGGCATCGACCAGGATGGTGAGCCCGTTCATGCGGATCACCCAGCTGTGGATGCTGGCGATCAGCCGGCCGAGCTCGGGCGAGTAGTAGGAGGGCGCCAGCCAGTGCTCGTGCGCCTTGAACGTGGCGGCGTCGAACTCGGGGAAGAACTGGTCGGCCGGGAAGCCCGGTCCCATGATCTCCTCGATGCGGGTGACCCTGGCGTCCCCGATCATGCGTTCCTGCATCGCTTCCTCCCGTTTGTCTCGCCTGTCATCCCGAGCGCAGCGAGGGATCCAGTGGCAGCCTTAGATCCCTCGCTGCGCTCGGGATGACAGGGGGTCCGATCTGCCCTGCTGTCGCTCAGGCATGCCGACTGTAGCGCGCGACGCGCGGCCCGTGTAAGCGAAGCCTGCATACGCAGCAGGACACGAGGACATGGCAGCTGAAAAGACGACCGGCGCGCTGGCCGGGCTGAAGGTGATCGATCTGTCGCGCGTGCTGGGCGGCCCCTATTGCGGGCAGATGCTGGCCGACCACGGCGCCGAGGTGATCAAGATCGAGCCGCCGCAGGGCGACGAGACGCGGCTGTGGGGCCCGCCCTTCGACGACGAGGGCATCTCCGCCTATTACGCCGGCATCAACCGCAACAAGCGCAACGTCGCGCTCGACCTCACCAAGCCCAGGGGCCGCGAGGTGCTGCTGAAGCTGCTCGAGAGCGCCGACGTGCTGATCGAGAACTTCAAGGCCGGCACCATGGAGAAATGGGGCATCGGCTACGAGGACGTGCTGTCGAAGAAGTTCCCGCGCCTGGTGCATGCGCGCGTCACCGGCTTTGGCAGCGACGGGCCGATGGGCGCCTATCCCGGCTACGACGCCATGGTGCAGGCCTGGGCCGGGCTGGTCTCGGTCAACGGCGCGCCCGACAGCGGGCCGGTGCGCATCGGCGTGCCGGTGGTCGATCTGTCGACGGGCATGAATGCCTGCATGGGCATCCTGATGGCGCTGTTCGAGCGCTCGCATTCGGGCAAGGGCCAGTTCGTCGACGCGACGCTCTATGACAGCGCCGTGGCGCTGCATCAGCCGCACGCGCCGAACTACCTGATGGGCGGCGTGAAGCCGAAGCTGTTCGGCAACAGCCACGGCAATCTCGCGCCCTATGCCAACTTCCCGACCAAAGGCCGCAACATCGTCATCGGCGCCGGCAACGATGCGCAGTTCCGCAAGCTGACGCAGATGCTGGGCAAGCCGGAGATGGCCGACGACCCGCGCTTCAGGACCAACAAGGATCGGCTGGCCAACAAGGCGGCGATGGAGGCCGAGCTCGCGGCGCTGACAAAAGACCGCGACGGTGAGTCCTTCGCCGAGGAGCTGATGCTGGCCGGCGTGCCCTCGGGCGCGGTGCTGGAGGTGCCCGACGTGCTGGAGCATCCGCACACCAAGCATCGCGGGATGGTCTGGGAGAAGGACGGCTATCGCAACGTCGGCAATCCCATCAAGCTCTCGCGCACCCCGCCCGGCGTGCGCAGCAAGCCGCGCCGATTCGGTGTCGACACGAAGACGGTGCTGCAGGAAGCCGGCTACAGCGACGCCGACATCACCGCGATGCTCAACGACGGCGTGGCACTCACAGAAAAGAAATCCTGATACCTTCCCCCGGAGGGGGAAGGTGCCCGAAGGGCGGAAGGGGGATGTCGAAGCCGGACTCCTCCGTTCGTCTTCGACATCCCCCATCCGGCGCTCCGCGCCACCTTCCCCCTCCGGGGGAAGGTAAGACTTCATAGGGGACCAAGTCATGGCGATCGCGGAGTACGAGACGCTGGATGCGATGGCGCTGAGCGCGCTGGTCGAGAAGCGCGAGGTGACGGCGGCGGAGGTGCTCGAGGAGGCCATCGCGCGTGCCGAGAAGCTCAACGGCGCGCTCAACGCCATCACCATCCCGCTCTACGACCTCGCCCGCCAGGTCGCGAAGGGATCGCTGCCGGCGGGGCCGCTGTCGGGCGCGCCGTTCCTGCTCAAGGATCTCGGCACGCTGTACAAGGGCACGCGCTCGACCGGCTCGAGCCGGCTGTTCGCCGACTTCGTGGCGCCGCACGACGCCACCATCGTCGCGCGCTACCACGCGGCGGGCCTCGTCACCTTCGGCAAGTCGGCCTCGCCCGAGATGGGGCTGGCGCCGTCGACCGAGCCGGCGATGTTCGGCCCCTGCCACAACCCGTGGAACCTCGGCTACAGCTCGGGCGGTTCGTCCGGCGGCGCGGCCGCCTCGGTCGCCGCGCGCATTCTGCCGATGGCGCACGCCACCGACGGCGGCGGCTCGATCCGCGTGCCGGCCTCGGCCTGCGGCGTGTTCGGGCTCAAGCCGACGCGCGCGCGCAACCCCAGCGGGCCGGATGTCGGCGAAGGCTGGGGCGGCCAGGCGGTGGCGCATTGCGTCAGCATCAGCGTGCGCGACAGCGCCGCCCTGCTCGACGCCAGCCATGGTCCCGATGTCGGCGATCCCTATTTCGCGCCGGCGCCCGCGGGCAGGTTCCTGGACGAGGTCGGCCGCGATCCCGGCAAGCTGCGCATCGCGCTCTGCATCGATCCGTGGAACGGCGAGCCGGTCGATCCCGAGTGCCGCAAGGGCACGGAAGACGCGGCGAAGCTCTGCGAGCAGCTGGGCCACACGGTGACGATCGCGCGGCCCGAGTTCGACGTCACGCAGTTCCGCGAGGCCACGCGCATCGTCATCGCCTCCAACGTTTACGCCACCTTGGCGGCGCGCGCGAGGGCGCTGGGCAAGAAGCTGGAGTCGACCGACGCCGAGCCGCTCACCTGGTCGATGGCCGAGCTCGGCCTGAAGTACACCGCCGCCGACTATGCCGGCGCGGTCACCGTGCTGCATCGCGTCGGCCGCGTCGTCGCGCGCTTCTTCCAGCAGCACGACATCCTGCTGACGCCGACCATGTGCGCGCCGCCCTGGCCGCTCGGCGTGCTGTCGCTGTCGAGCCAGGACGCCGACGCCTATCTGGTCGCGCTCAACCGCTCGATCGCCTTCACCTCGCTGTTCAACGCCGCGGGCAATCCGGCGATGAGCGTGCCGCTGCACTGGAGCGCGTCGGGGCTGCCGATCGGCATCCAGTTCGTGGCACCGTTCGGCGACGAGGCCCGCCTGTTCCGGCTGGCCGCGCAGCTCGAGCAGGCGAAGCCGTGGAAGGACAGGCGGCCGGCGTTGATTGCGGGGTAGTCTTTCTCTTGGGGGCCGCGCCGCTCCAGCGGCGCTCATGCGAGAAGAGCGCCGCTGGAGCGGCGCGGCCCGAAGTAGTGGGAGGAAGCCGCCATGACTCCAGCCGAGATCGAAGCCGCCGCCGTCGCGCTGCTGCGCGCGCGCTTCACGCGCACGCAGGTGAGCCCGCCCGGGCCGGCGCCGGCGAGCGAGGACGAGGCCTATGCCATCCAGGACATCGTCGCCAAGGGCTACCGGCCAGTCGACGGCTGGAAGACCGGCGCCAAGACGCCCGAGGCGACACCGAACTGCGCGCCGCTGCTGAAGGGCAACGTGATCGACGGCCCGGCCAGCTTCCCCGCCGCCAGCATGGCGATGCATGGCGTCGAGGCCGAAATCGCCTTCCGCTTCGCGCGCGACCTTACCAGCGCGCCGTCGGACGACGCGGTGCTCGACGCTATCGGCTCGGCGCATGTCGTGATGGAGGTCGTCGACACGCGGCTCGCCGACTACAAGTCGCTCGATCCGCTGTGGGCGCTCAGCGACAACGGCATGAACAAGGCGCTGGTCGTGGGTCCCGCCTTCGCCGGCTGGCGCACGCACGACTATGCGAAGCAGCCGGTGAAGCTGATCGTCGACGGCGTGCCGCTGGTCGACATGGTCGGCGGGCTGAGCGGCGGCTCGCCGCTGCGCCTGGTGCAATGGCTGGCCAGGCATGTCGCGGCGCGCCGCGGCGGCATCCGCGCCGGGCAGATCGTCACCACCGGCTCGTGGGTCGGCCTGCAATTCGTGCAGCCGGGTGCGAAGGTCGAGGCGCAGTTCCCCGGCCTCGGCTCGACCTCGGTCTCGTTCCCGACTTAGCCAAGGCACTCTGTCATCCCGAGCGCAGCGAGGGATCCAGGCAGCCACCCTGGATCCCTCGCTACGCTCGGGATGACAGGCTTCAGGCGGCGCGGGCGATCGCGGGCGCCGGCTCCTGGGCCGCCTGCGGCGCCTTCGGCAGGGTCAGCCTGAACAGGGCGCCGCCGTCGGCGCGGTTCTCGGCGCTGAGCGTGCCGCCCATCTTGCGCACGATCTCGAGGCTGATCGACAGGCCCAGCCCGGTGCCCTTGCCGGTCGGCTTGGTGGTGAAGAAGGGCTCGAACAGCCTGGCCAGGGCCTCGGCGGGGATGCCGGGCCCGTTGTCGGCGACCTCGATCACCACCGCGTCGCGCGCGGTGTCGTGGCGGGCGCAGAGCTCGATGCGGCCGCGCCGCGCCGGCGTGGCGCCTTCGGGCGCGCTGTCCTTGATCGCGTCGCGGGCGTTGATGATCAGGTTGATCAGTACCTGCTGCAGGCCGTTGGGATAGCCGTGCACCGCCGGCACCGGCGCGCCCGGCGCGACCTCGAGATCGATGCCGGCCGTGCGCAGCTGCTCGCGCAGGATGTCGACCGTGCTGCCGATGGTCTGCGCCACGTCGAAGACGCCGGGCTTGCTGTCGGCGTGGCGGGCGAAGCCCTGCAGCGAGCGGATGATGCCCGAGGCGCGCTGGATCTGCGCCTCCATCTTGCCCAGGCGGCCCAGGGTGGCGACGCCGAACTCGTCGGGGTCGTCGCGATGGAAGCCTTCCTCGATCTCGTTGGCGAGGCCCTCGACGGCGAATTGCAGCACGGTGAGCGGCTGGTTGACCTCGTGCGCCATGCCGGTGGCCATACGCCCGACGACCTCCATCTTCTGCGCCTGCGCCAGCTGCCGCGTGGTGTTCAGCACCTGGTCCGCCGCCGCTTCGCGCAGCGCGATCTCCTGGCGGACGCGGCGGTCGAAGACCAGGATCGCCAGCGCCAGCAGCAGGACCAGCGCCGTGATGATCGTCGTCACGGTGCTGAAGACCGCGGGATCGAGCGCCAGGTGGTCGGGCTGCTCGTCGGGGACGGCAAAGCAGTTGGTCGAGGCCATCGCCGTGTAGTGCATGGCGGTGACGGCGAAGCCCAGGATCAGGGCGCTGGCGCTCTCGCGCAGCAGCCCGGCGACGCCATCTTTCGCGGCGAACCAGAAGCGCACCTTGAGCGCGACGATCGACAGCGCCACGGCGACGACGATCGAGGTGGCGAACAGCGCCGGGTCGTAGCGCACGATGCCGTCGAAGCGCATCGCCGCCATGCCGGTGTAGTGCATCACGCCGATGCCGGCGCCCATCAGCACGCCGCCGACCAGCAGCCGGCCGGCGCCCACCGAGGGCTGCGCGACCAGGTGCAGGGCGACGCCGGCCGCCAGCATCGCCGGCAGGATCGACGCGGCGGTGAGCAGCGGGTCGTAGGCGACGGGCGCGGGCAGCTCGTGCGCCAGCATGCCGACGAAGTGCATGGCCCAGATGCCGCCGCCCATGGTGATCGCGCCGGCGCCGAGCCACATGAAGCGCAGGGTCGGCAGCTCGGTCAGGCGCCCGGCGAAGCGCAGGAAGGTGAAGCCGGCGAACGAGGCGATCAGGTAGGACAGCACGACCAGAGAGGGCCGGTAGGTCGCCGGCATCGCCGTCGCCGTATCGACACCGATGGTGAAGAAACCGCCGAGATCCACGTCCGCCCTTTCGCTCGCAATCGCGCCACCGACACTGGGCGGAGCCCGCCGCGCGGGCAATCGCCATCGGGTCCGATTCGGTCGCGATCAGGCCGACGAGGTGGCGCGCGTGCCGCCGAAGCGCGCGACGATGTCGTCGGGGATGCGCGTCGCCTTGAGCTTGCCGGGCTGGCCCGCGAGCGCCTTTGTCCAGCAGCGCGTCTCGTGGCCGCTGGCGACCGGCGAGCCGTCGAGGCGCGCCACGGCGTGGGAGACGCGGAACGAGCTGTTGCCCCAGCGCTCGACGATGCTGGAGACGACCAGCGCGTCGCCCGGCGTCACCGTCGCCTGGAAGGCGCCGGCGGCCTCGAGGATCGGGATGTCGACGCCGCCGAGATCCTCGCGCATGGCGCGGCGGTCGAGCCCGATGGCGCGGAACAGCCGCCAGCTGCCCTGGTCCCACCAGCGGAAATAGGTCGGATAGAAGATGATGCCGGCGGGATCGCAATCGCCCCACTCCACCGTCACCCGGTGACGTATCGCGAGGCCGCGGCCGTCGACCGCCGGCACGATGGCGAAGTCGTCGTGGCTCGGCGGCAGCGGAGTCACTTCCCTTCCCCCGGAGGGGGAAGGTGCCCGAAGGGCGGAAGGGGGATGTCGAAGGCGGACAGCGAGCGCGTTGAGGCATCCCCCTTCCGTCGCGCTTCGCGCGCCACCTTCGCCCTCCGGGGGAAGGCAAGAGCGACGGCGTTCACTCCGCGGCCTTCGCCAGCGCGGGCGTGCGATCGGCGATCTCGCCGAGCGTGCGCGACAGCGAGGCGCCTTCCGGATCGGCCAGTGCTGCGACACGCGCGGAGGCGACGGCATCGGCGGCGAGCGTCGCGGGCAGCGTGCCCGCCAGCGCCGGCTCGATCACCGCGCGCTCGATCGCGGCGTAGCTGGCCGAGCCGCGGCGATGCGTATCGCCGTAGCCCTTGATCAGCCGCGCGCATTCCGCGATCTCCAGCGCCAGTGGTGGCGAGAGTGCGACGGCGCGGATGATGGCGTCGAGCCAGCGCTCGATCTGCGCCTGCTCCTCCTGGAAGCGCAGGCTGCGCGGCCGCCACCAGCGCAGCTTCGACAAGGTCCACAGGCGCAGGAAGCCCAGCACCGACGTCGTGTTCACGCGCATCGACCAATAGGATCTGTTGAGCCGCCCGGTGCGCTCGCCCCAGCGGACGAAGGCGCGGCCCATCGCCGGCGGCAGGATCGCGGCGATCTCCTCGATGCCGGGCTTGAAATGCTCGGTGAGCACGACCGGCTCGTGCGCCTTCGCGCGCACCTCGCGGCGCACGCGCGCGAAGCGCTCGGCCGAGACCTTGGCCTGCGCGACGCGGATCACGTCCTCGAACGACATGCGCACGGCGAGATGGCGCGCGCTCTCGCGCAGCAGCCGGTTGTCGGCGCCGGCCTGCTGCAGCCGGTCGAGGCGATCGAGGTACAGATCGGCGTAGGCCAGGCCCTGGTAGTGCACGAGGCGGCGCACGCCCTCCTCGATCCCGTCGAGCGCCTCGCCGGCGAAGCTCGTGCGCGCGCGGGCCAGCGGCGCCTCGGCGCCGGCATCGCGCGCGGCGCGCTTGGCGGCCTCGCGCGCCATCTCCTCGAGATCGCCGCGCGCATGCGCCTGGCCGAAGGCGAAGCCGGCGAGGTTGGCGTCGACCGCCTTGCCGCCCTCGCGGATCGCCGCCTCGTAATGCGACGCCGCCACCGGCGTGCGGTTGCTGCCAGCCAGCGCGCCCAGCAGCACGGCGTTGAGCACCGAGCCGCTTTCCTCGGCCGCCTGCTCCATGTCGAACAGGATGCGCTCGCGGCTGTTGTCCTTGACCACGCGCAGCAGCCTGGCCGCGTCATAGCGGCCGTCGCCCATCTCCATCTTCTCCGAGGTGGCGAAGACGCGATGGGTCGAGCCGATCAGGATCGTGCGCTCGGGCGACATGAAGCCGTTGGCGGCGGCGCGCGCGGCTTCCAGCAGCTCGGTCGCCATCATGATGTCGACCTCGCCCAGCGCCGGGTTCAGCGCCAGCACCGGCGCGCTGTTGCTGCGCCGCGTGCCGTCGGGCGGCACCATCTCGATGTAGTAGGTCGTGGCACCGGTGCGCTGCGCCACGCCGGGGATCGAGGTGAGCTGCACCGCGAGCCCGGCGCCCTGCGCCGCGCGCACGATCCAGTCGGCCAGCACGCCGCCGCCCTCGCCGCCCATGGCGGCGATCAGGATGGAAACGCGGTTGGTTGCCATTACCTTCCCCCGGAGGGGGAAGGTGGCGCGCAGCGACGGATGGGGGATGCCCCAACGAAGCCGGTGTCCGTCTTCGACATCCCCCTTCCGCCCTTCGGGCACCTTCCCCCTCCGGGGGAAGGTAGAGTTCGAAAACTGCACATCGCCCTACTCCGCCGGCTGCATCGCGGGCGAAGGCGCCTTGCCCTGCAGCGCGCCGATCACGGTCCTGCGCACCTTCCAGACCAGGCGGTCCCACCAGCTCGGGTTCTGCACGATGTCGGCCTTGTAGAAGCTCGGGCACAGCACGGCGGCGTCGGCGACCTCGCCGCACAGGCCGCAGCCGACGCAGGAGTTGATCACCGCCGCCACCGGATCGCTGCGCAGCGGATCGGGGCTGGGCTTGATGGTCAGCGACGGGCAGCCCGACAGGCGGATGCAGGAGTGGTCGCCGGTGCAGACCTCGTCGTCGACGCCGTAGCGCGTGCGCACCACGCGTTCGCCCCGCGACAGCGCCGCGGCCTGCAGCGGGCGGATGCGGCGCTGGCGCGCCAGCTGGCATTCGCCGTCGCCGATGATCACCTTCAGGCCGCGCTCCTTCGACGAGAAGGCCTCGCGCAGCACCTTGATCATGTCGCGCAAGGAGTAGGTGTGCTGGATGCGCAGCCACTTCACGCCCACGGCGCGCAATGTGTTGGCGATGTCCGAGGTCTTCTGGTCGTCGCGGCGGTTGCCGGCGCTCGACGGCAGGTACTGCGCGCCGGTGGCCGAGGTGTAGCCGTTCTGCAGGATGATCAGCACGCCGTCGCCGCGATTGAAGAGCGTCGAGGACACGCCCGACAGCAATCCGTTGTGCCAGAAGCCGCCGTCGCCCATCACCGTCAGCGTGCGCCGATCCATGAACGACGACACGCCCTGCGCCGCGGCCAGCGACATGCCGAAGCCGAGGATCGAGTTGCCGAGGCTGAAGGGCGCGAAGGTCGCGAAGGAATGGCAGCCGATATCGGTCGAGACATGCACCTTGCCGATCTCGCGCTCCACGAGCTTCACCGCCGTGAACACCGGCCGCTCCGGGCACCCGGTACAGAAACCCGGCGGGCGCAACGGCAACGGCGCGCCGAGCGCGGCCTGCACGCGCGCGCGCCGCTCGCGTACGGCGGCGAAGCGCTTGGCCGGTTCGCTGATGTCTATGTCGGGACGCGCCGCGCCGATGAAGGTCAGCAGCCCGTCCGTCAGCACCTCGGCGGTGTACTCACCGGCCATCGGCAGGGCGCCCTTGCCGTGGATCCTAGTCTGCACGTCGGCCTTGCGCAGGATCGAGTCGATGGCGGTCTCGACGAAGTTCGGGCTGCCCTCCTCGATCACCAGCACGTGGCGCTTGCCCGTGCAGAAGCCGCCGATCTGCTCCGGCACCAGCGGGTGCACGACGTTGAGCACCAGCATCGGCACCCTGGTGCCGCCGAAGCCGTCGGCCAGGCCCAGCCGCTCCAGCGCGCGCAGCGTGACATTGGTCAGGCCGCCCTGCACGATGATGCCAATGTCGTCGAGATCGCCCGGCAGCGTCTCGTTCAGACCGCGCTCGACGATGTACTTGCGCGCCGCCGGCAGGCGCACCTCGAACTTCAGCTTCTCGTGCGCGTAGGTCGAGGGCGGGTGCGAGAGCTTGGCGTAGTCGTGCGGCGCCGGCTTCGACAGCAGGCGGTTGCGCGAGATCGCCGGCGCCACGTTGGTCTTCGCCGTGAACTCGCCGGTGACGTGACAGGCGCGGATGCGCAGGTCCATGATCGTCGGCGTGTTCGACGTCTCCGACAGCTCGAAGCCGCTCTCGACCAGCTTCACGATGGTCGGCAGGTCGGGCCTGGGATCCATCAGCCAGACCGAGGACTTGAGCGCATAGGCATGCGTGCGCTCCTGGATCACCGAGGCGCCTTCGCCGTAATCCTCGCCGACCACGATCAGGGCACCGCCGACCACGCCGGCGGAGGCGAGGTTGGAGAGCGCGTCGGAGGCGACGTTGGTGCCGACGATCGACTTCCAGGTGACGCACCCGCGGATCGGGTAGTTGATCGAGGCGGCCAGCAGGGCGGCGGCCGAGGCCTCGTTGGCGCAGGTCTCGAGATGCACGCCGAGCTCGTCGAGCAGGTCCTGGGCGTCGACCAGCACGTCCACCAGGTGCGACACGGGCGCGCCCTGGTAGCCGCCGACATAGGCCACGCCGGCCTGCAGGATGGCCTTGGTCACCGCCAGGATGCCTTCGCCGCGGAAGGTCTCGCCGTCGCCCAGGCGCAGCGACTTCACCTCTTCCTTGAACGATCTCTCGGCCAAGCGCGTCCTCCCGGAACGTCTTTCGCGCGCGTTCCGCCGCCCGAGTGATCGGGCGGCCGCGGCGCCCTGTCAATGCGTTTTCCCTTGCCGCACCGGGCACCCCCCACTACCGTCGTTCGGGTGAAGGCGCGTGCAACAGCGTCGACCGTTGGGGGGTGCAACATTTGATGATCCGCGGGATCGTCGGTGCGATCGCAGCCATGCTGCTGGGCCTCGGCACCGCCGTCGCGCAGGACGGCCCGGTCGAGCTGAAATTCGCCCATTGGCTGCCCGCCGACCACGTGCTGCACCGCATCGGCTTCGACGCCTGGGCGCGCTCGATCGAGGCGGAGTCCGATGGCACGCTGAAGATCGTCATGCATGGCGCGCAGGGCCTGGGCAGGACCGGCGACCACTACGACATGGCGCGCGACGGCGTCGCCGACTTCGCCTTCATCAACCCCGGCCATATACCCGGCCGCTTCCCGATCTTCACCGCCATCGAGCTGCCGTTCAGCGTCACCGACCCGCTGCGGGGAACCGCGGCGCTCGACCGCTGGTACCGCCGGCACGCCGCCCAGGAGATGGCCGAGGTGCGCTTCTGCCTGGCACACGTCCATGACCCCGGCGCGCTGCACGGGCGCATGCCGGTGGCGAGCCCGGGCGACATCGATGGCGCGCGCGTGCGCACCGTCAGTGATTCGACACATGCGCTGGTCAAGGGGCTGGGTGGCATACCGGTGCGCGTGCCGGCGCCGGAGGTGCGCAAGGCGATCAAGAAGGGCGCCATCGACGCGGTGCTGATGCCGTGGAGCACGCTCAGGACCTGGGGAGTCGACAGGCTCGCGACCTTTCACCTCGACCTGCCGTTCTACGTCGGCGGCTATGCCATCGTGATGAATCCTGCCACCTACGCCCGGCTGTCGCCCGCCCAGCGCAAGGTCGTCGACCGCCATTGCACCACCGACTGGGCGGTGAAGGTCGCGACGGCATGGGCCGAGGACGAGCAGCGCGGGCACGCGGCCATGCTCGTGGCACCGGGACACACGGTCCATCGGCCGACCGGCGGCGATCTCAAGGCATGGCGCCGGCTGGCCCAGCCGCTGGTCGAACGCTGGACGGATGCGCTGCGCGGCCGGGGCATCGAGTCTGAGTCGCTCCGCCAGGGACTGCGCCGCGAGCTGCAGGCCGCCAACGCCGCCTACTGAATGACAGGCGCATGTTGATCGGCAGGCAAGCTCGAACCGGGCATTTGGTCACGCTCGATCCGCTGGCAGTGGCCCAGATGCATCGCCCGTGCTGGCCGAATTGAAGCGCGATGTGACTCCCCGAGATGCTGTTGCGCAGGCTCTAGACCATGCAAGCTATGTCCCGGGACCTGTGCGTAGGCTCGCTGCTCGAGCTTGCTGGAGCTGCCCCATCAGCAACGGGATGAAGACGTGACCAACCAGCTTCGATTCTCCGTGCTCGTGCTGCCAAACGTGCCGTGGCCCGAGTTCCTGCGCCGCTGCCGCCAGGTCGAGGAGCTTGGTTTCGACTCCATCGGCCTCGCCGACCATCTCGTCGATTGGGCCGGCAACAAGGGGCCCTGGTTCGAGCTGTGGACCCAGGTTGCGGCCGTCGCCCAGGCGACCACCCGCATTCGCCTGACGACGCTGGTCGCCCAGATCCCGCTGCGCAACCCGGTCCACTTCGCGCTGCAGGCGCTGACCGCCGATCACATCTCCGGCGGCCGGCTCGACATCGGCCTCGGCACCGGCCTGACGATCGACCCGTCGTACCGGATGATGGGCATCGAGAACTGGAGCGCGAAGGAACGCGTCGCGCGCTTCGGCGAATATGTCGAGATCGTCGACCGGGTGCTGTCGCAGGAGGAGACGCATTTCAAGGGGCGCTACTACCAGGTTGATGGCGCGGCGCTCGGTCCGCGTCCCGTCCAGTCACCGCGCCCACCCATCATGATCGCCGCGATGGGGCCGCTCATGCTGGGGCATACCGCGCGGCATGCCGACATCTGGAACAGCATCAGCTTCGCCAGAACCTTCGAGGCCCAGCTCGAGGAGACACGCGGCCGCGTCGCCGCGCTCGACGCAAGGTGCGCCGCGATCGGCCGCGAACCGGCGACGCTGCGGCGCTCCTATCTCATGTTCGACGCGATGGCGCGGCAGAGCGGCGGCAGGGTCAACTACTACGACTCGGAGGAGGCCTTCACGCGGATGGTCGGCCAGGTGATCGCGCTCGGCATCACGGAGATCGCGCTGTACTACCCGATCGCCGACGAGCAGAAGCCGGTATTCGAGCGCATCGCGCGCGACGTGCTGCCGGCGATGCGGGCGGCGCACAAGTAACGGCCCATCTGTCTTATCCTCCCCCTCCGGGAGAAGGTAAAATCAGGTCAATTCAGTCGGGCGGCTGCGCGCCAGCCTGGCGTCCTTCCAGGCGAAGTAGCGCATCGCCAGGGGCAGGAACCACGGATTGCCGCGATAGAGCGGCATGGTCGGAAAGGCGGCCGCCTCGAAGGCGGTGGCGCCTTCCGGCAGGCCGAGAATCCTCTGCGCGATCTTCAGGCCGAAGAACGATCCCATGGGAATGCCGGCAAAGTTGTAGCCCATGCCATGCCAGATGCCGTCGTGGCAGCCGATATGCGGCATCATGTCGAAGGTGCCGGCGCAATGCCCCGTCCAGACATGGCTGAGCTTGACGTCGGCTAGGTCCGGCAGCGCGCGCGCGAGACGTCCGCGCAGGAGCGCGGCGATGGCTTCCGGGTCCTGAAGACCGTTTGCCGTGGCGCCGCCGAACAGCAGGCGCACCGAGTCGGGGGCCGGCCGGAAGAAATCGATGTCGAGATTGGAATCGATCACCGTGCGCCGGCGCGGCAGCTGCTTCTCCAGCAGATCGGGCGGCAGCGGCTCGGTCGCCGCCATGTAGCCGACGAACGGAATGACGCGCCGCGCATGCCAGCGCAGGCTCCTCGGCGTGTAGCCGTTGGTGGCGACGACCACATCCCGTGCGCGTGTTTCTCCGGCGGCAGTGGAGACGCGGAAGCGTTCGCCCTGGCCGCCCTGCTCGACCGCAGTGACCTCGCACCTGCCGAAGATCGCGACGCCGGCAGCGAGCGCGCGCATCATCAGGCCGCGGTGATAGAGACCCGGATGCAGCGATCCAAGATCAGGAATGACGGCGCCGCCGTCGTAGAGGTCGGTCGCCATTTCCTCGCGCTGCCGGGCGCGCGGCAGCATGGAATAGGGCAGGCCGAGATCGGCTTTCATGCCCTCCAGCTCGCGTTCCAGCACGGCATAGTGGGCGGCCGACGTCGCCCCGATGAAACGCCCGCAGCGGACGGCGTGGCAGTCAATGCCCTCCTCTTCGATGAAGCGCAGCGTGCTCTCGAAGGCCATCGCCAGGTCACGATAGATGGCGGTGGCATGGGCGATGCCCTTGGCAGCTTTCAGGTCGACATAGGCGTGCTTCAGCGTGCGACCCAGAAACCCGGCATTGCGGCGCGACGCGCCATGGCCCGGCAGCTCCTTGTCGAACACCGCGACACCTCGTCCAGCCCGCGCCAGGGTCAAGCCGGCACGCAATCCGGTGTAACCCGACCCGATGATGACCACGTCGTAGGAGGGCGCGAGGGGACCACCGGGAACCCCGGTGAGCGGCGCGGCGTCCCACCAATAGGACGCATTCCTGAAGTCAGTGGTCAGCAGGTCTTTCATCAGGAGGAATCCCAAGGCGAAGTCTCACTCATACTCCGAGACCTTGGCTGAGGTCACGGCAATGACCCTGCGCTGAACTCAGGCTGAATGATCCAACGCAAGGTTTCATGTTTCACGATGGTCCCTGCGGCTGGGTCAGTTCCGCTTCTGCGCAAGCTGACCGAGAACGGCGTCCCGCTCATCGTCGTCGCCGCCGCCTGCGATCCGGAGTCTTGGGACGCGCAAAGCTGTCGCGGTACTTGCGCAGCAGCATCCGCAGCGGCTCGAGCATCGGCGCCACGATCTCAGGCCGCCCCTCGAGGATCGACAGCGCCAGCGCGCCCGCCTCCAGGGTCGAGACGCTCTCGCGTCGCGGCTCGCGGCGCAGATCGCCGTAGAGCGAGGGCGCCCGCGGATTGAGGACGAGGCGGCGCGTCTTGAGGAGCCAGGCGTTGCGCCACCAAAGCGCCTTGGCCTGCGCCCAGTTGCCGTCGAGCAGGATCAGCCCTTCGAGCGAATCCAGCACACCCTCCTGGTCGGGCAGCTCGGCGCCCTCGGCGTCGACGGCGAGCAGCGGTGGCGCGTCGGGGGCCGGTGCCTGGGTGCGGGTGCCGAGATAGAGCGCGCCCCAGCGCCGCGTCTCGGCCGGCCGGCCCAGCGCCCTGGCAAGATTGGGCCACGACAGGCCGGTGACGAGCGTCGCGCGCGCGAGCTGGCGGCAGAGGATGCCGGCGGTGCCCAGCTCGCGGTCCTGCTCCTGGGGATGACGCAGCACCAGCAGCTCGACGCGGTTGTCGATGCGCACCAGCGCGGCACAGACGCACAGTCCCACCGGCTTGCCGCAGCGCGGACAGGATTGCGCCTCGGGCCCAGGGCTGTCGGTCATCGGCTGCTTGTAGCGCGATTTCGCGCGGCGCGGGCGGCGGTCAGCGCGGGCTTGATCTGGCGACGATAGCGGTCGAAGAATCCGGCCGGACAAGGGAGACAGGATCGATGCCTAGCGTCGCGGTTAAGTCGGAAATCGCCGGCAAGGTATGGAAGATCGAGACCAAGATCGGCGATTCCGTCGAGGAAGAGGGCCAGATCATGATCCTCGAATCGATGAAGATGGAGATCCCGGTCCTGGCGCCGCGCGCCGGCACGATCAAGGCCCTCCTCGTCGCCGAGGGCGACTCGGTTGCCGAAGGCCAGCCGGTCGCGACGCTGGATACCTGACGGTCGCCGACACCGCGACAACGGCCCCCGCCCGCCGCCCCCACGGACGGGACGGAACGTCTCGTCCGCTGCGTGGTTTCGGGCCAGCTCCGTGGTCCCGCCCACGCGTCGGAGCCGCCCGTCATGGCTCGACTGCCAGCCCTGCACAATCACCGGTAGTGATTTTCGCATTGCTTGGTACTATTCACTGACGATCCTATTGCATCATGACTTGATTCTGGATGGCTGACCCGAGCCGGGCTCGCATGGCGCGCAGCTTACTTCCGGCGCTTCGGGAGGACGAGCATGGCCACACAGCAGCAGCAGATGTTTCTGTCGCTGATGCCCGCCGGACGCGCCGACAACCGCCTGGCGCTGACCGTCGTTCTGATCTCAGCCGCCGCCTTCGTCGCCGCGGCGCCCTTCGCCACCGAGCAGCTGGGACGTCTCGACGCCTTCATCCCGATCTACCAGTCGGCGCTGACCCTCAGCGACCTGATCACCGCGGTGCTGCTGTTCGGTCAGTACAGCATCCTGCGTCGGCGCGCGCTTCTCGTGCTGGCCAGCGGCTATCTGTTCACCGCGGCCATGGTCGTCATCCACACGTTGAGCTTCCCCGGCCTGTTCGCGCCCGGCGGCCTGCTGGGCGCCGGGCCCCAGAGCACGGCCTGGCTCTACATGCTCTGGCACGCCGGCTTCCCCCTGGCGGTGATCGCCTATGCCCTGCTCATGCCGCGCAACGGCGATCTCGGCGAGACGCCGGGCGCGGCGCGCGGCGACATCATCTTCGCGATCGCCGGCGTCGCGGCCATCGTCAGCGTACTGTCCACCCTGGTGACGGCCGGCCATGCGCTGTTGCCGCCGATCATGCGGGGCAACCACTATACGCCGATCATGATCGGCGTCGTCACGACGGTGTGGCTGCTCAGCCTGATCGCCCTGGCCGTCCTGTGGCGCCGTCGCCAGCGCAGCGTGCTCGACGTCTGGCTCATGGTGACGATGTGCGCGTGGATGTTCGACATCGGGCTGAGCGCCGTGCTCAACGCCGGCCGCTTCGATCTCGGCTTCTACGCGGGCCGCATCTACGGGCTTCTTGCTGCCAGCTTCGTCCTGCTCGTGCTGCTGCTCGAAACCCGCGCGCTCTACGCCAAGCTGGCGCGCTCGCTGCTGGCCGAGCGCGAATCGGCCGACGCGCGGGCGCGCGACCTGGCGCGCAGCGAGGATCGCCTGCGCCAACTCAACGAGACCCTCGAGCAGCGCGTCGCCGAGCGCACAAGTGAGCTGCGGGCGGAGGTCGCCGAGCGCGAGCGCGCACAGGAAGCGTTGCGCGAGACGCAGAAGCTCGAGGCCGTCGGCCGGCTGGCGGGCAGCGTGGCGCACGACTTCAACAATTTGCTCACGGTGATCCAGGGCAACACCGAGTTCCTGCTCGACAGCGCGCAGACCGAGGCCGACCTGCACGCGGCGCAGGCGATCGACCGCTCCGTCGAGCGCGGCACGCGGCTGGTGCGCCAGGTGCTGGCGTTCTCGCGACGCCAGGGCGTGAAGCCCGAGGTGATCGACATGCACCGGCGCAAGAACGAGCTCGCCGAGCTGCTGTCGCGATCGCTGCGCGGCGACATCCGGCTGACGGTGACGATTCCCGGCGACATCTGGTCGATCGAGTGCGATGCGGGCGAGCTCGAGCTGGCGCTGCTCAATCTGTGCGTCAACGCGCGAGACGCGATGCCCAATGGCGGCGCGGTGCGCGTCGAGGTGCGCAACTTCGACGCCGCCGTCGAGGCGCCCTTCGACGACGAGCTGGACGGCGAGTACGTCGCGCTGTCGGTGACCGATTCGGGCACCGGCATTTCGCCGGACGTGCTGGCGCGCGTCTTCGAGCCGTTCTTCACCACCAAGGAGGTCGGCAAGGGCACCGGCCTTGGGCTGAGCCAGGTGCATGGCTTCGCCCAGCAGACCGGCGGGCGCGCCGCGATCAGCAGCGAGGTCGGTCGCGGCACCATCGTGACGCTCTATCTGCCGCGCGCCACCGCCGCCGTCGCTGCGCAGCCGGCGGCGGCGAAGCGGCCCGCCCTGGCGCGCGGCAGCGGCCTGGTGCTGCTGGTCGAGGACGACGACGAGGTCGCGGCCGCCGCCGAGCGCATGCTGGCGGCGATCGGCTATCGTGCCCAGCGCGTGCGCAACGCCGGCGCGGCGCTGGCGCTGATCGTCGCCGGCCAGCGCTTCGACGCGATGTTCAGCGACATCGTGATGCCGGGCAATCTCAGTGGCCTCGATCTGGCGCGCAGGGTTCGCCAGCGCCAGCCGTCGCTGCCGATCCTGCTCGCCAGCGGCTACGGCACCGCCGTGGCCGACGCCGTCGGCAGCGGCTTCACGCTGATCGCCAAGCCCTATGGCATCGTCACCCTGTCCGAAGCGCTGCACGAGATCGGCGCCGACAGCCGCGACAGGGACTTCGGCAGCGCGCTGGGCAGCACCGCCTGAGTCTCAGGCCCGCGCGTTTGGCCGGCCCCGCGCAGCCTTCAAATCGCGCAGATCGTTGATGTCGGTCAAACGACCGACGAGCGAGATCAACTAGCCTCGTCCGCGTTGATCGATGCTCTCGGCCACTCGGGGTGCTGGGCCGGCGACTTCTTCGGGTGAGGGAATTCCTGAAGGTCGACGAGGCGGCGGTGCGCCCGTGGATCGGGCTCGGTGAACTGCGCGCCGTTGCCCTGATGCGCGAATGGCATCGCCTCCGGATTTTGAGAACCGTGCGTGGCGGCATGACAGAGGAGCGAACCATGGCGCAAAAGATGAAAGCGGCGGTCTTCGTTGAACCCGACCGGATCGTCCTCGATGAGAAGCCGATCCCGGATATCGGTCCTCTCGACGCCCTGATCCGCATCACCACCACGACGATCTGCGGAACGGATGTGCATATCCTGAAGGGTGAGTATCCCGTCGCGCGCGGCCTCACGATCGGCCACGAGCCGGTCGGCGTCATCGAGAAGCTCGGCTCGGCGGTCGAAGGCTATCGCGAGGGACAGCGCGTCATCGCCGGCGCCATCACGCCGAGCGGGCACAGCGCCGCCTGCCTGTGCGGCTGCCATTCGCAGGATGGCGCCGGCACCCGGCATGGCTTCAGGCCCATGGGCGGTTGGCGTTTCGGCAATACGATCGACGGTGCTCAGGCGGAGTATCTCCGCGTGCCCGACGCCATGGCCAATCTCGCCCCGATCCCTGAAGCTCTCAGCGACGAGCAGGTGCTGATGTGCCCCGACATCATGTCCACCGGCTTTTCGGGAGCCGAGAGCGGCAAGGTGAGGGTCGGCGACACTGTCGCGGTCTTCGCGCAAGGGCCGATCGGTCTGTGCGCCACGGCGGGTGCGCGCCTGATGGGCGCGACGACGATCATCGGCGTCGATGCAGTGCCCGCGCGGATGGAAATCGCCCGCAGGATGGGGGCCGACCACGTCGTCGATTTCACCAGGGTCGACCCGGTCGACGCGATCATGCGACTCACCGATGGTCGCGGCGTCGACGTCGCGGTCGAGGCGCTGGGCCGGCAGGAGACGTTCGAGGCGGCGCTGCGTGTCCTGCGTCCCGGCGGAACCCTTTCCTCGCTGGGCGTTTATTCGAGCGACCTGAAGATTCCCCTCGGTCCGTTCCTCGCGGGGCTTGGCGATCACACCATCGTCACGACGCTCTGCCCGGGCGGAAAGGAGCGCATGCGGCGACTGATGGAGGTGATCGCTTCCAATCGTCTTGATGCGCGACCGCTGGTCACGCACCGGTTCAGGCTCGACCAGATCGAGGCGGCATACGATCTCTTCGCCAGCCAGCGCGACGGCGTCCTCAAGGTCGCAATCACGCCGTGACATGCGCCAGCCAGGCCGAAGCTTCCCGCAGGAGGCAGCGTCGTGCCGCAAGACCGCACTGATGGAGCAGGAATCCATGCGCAACGCGCCATCCACGGCACCGTCGACCACGACTTCGTCGGGCACGCCGGACCTGGCATGGCATGCCGTCACCCCTGATGCCGCGCTTGATGCGCTCCACTCGAGTGTCGACGGCCTTTCCGAACAGGAAGCGGCTCGTCGCCTGGAGACCTATGGTCCGAACCGCCTGCCCGAGGGGCGCCGTCGCGGTATCCTGACTCGATTCCTGCTGCAGTTTCACAACCTGCTCATCTATGTCCTACTGGCGGCGGGCGGGCTCGCCGCGGCAATCGGCCATGGGACGGACGCGCTGGTCATCTTCGCCGTCGTCCTCGTCAACGCGTTCATCGGCTTCATCCAGGAAGGCCGCGCCGAGAAGGCGCTCGACGCCATCCGCGCGATGATTGATCCAGACGCTTCGGTCATACGCGACGGTCGGCGCGCGACGATCGCAGCGGACAGGGTCGTGCCGGGCGACATCGTGCTGCTCGAAGCCGGGGACCGGGTGCCGGCCGACCTGCGGCTCGTCAAGGCACGCAACCTGCGGATCGACGAGGCGATCCTCACGGGCGAATCCGTACCCGTCGACAAGGCCGTGAAGGCGGTGGATGCCGGCGCCGCCCTCGGCGACCGCTTCGCGATGGCCTTCTCCGGGACGTTCGCCACCGCCGGCCAGGGAACCGGGGTCGTCGTGACGACGGGCGCAGCCACCGAACTCGGCCGCATCAGCACCATGATCGGCGCGGTGGAGCGGCTGGCGACACCGCTCGTGCGGCAGATGGACCAGTTCGCGCGGCAGGTCACCATCGCCGTGCTGGGCGTTTCCGCGCTCGTGTTCGGCTATGCCGTGCTCATGCAGGCCTACGGTCTCGATGATGCCTTCATGGTCGTTGTCGGGCTGGCTGTGGCGGCTATCCCGGAGGGTTTGCCGGCGGTGATGTCGATCACCCTCGCCGTCGGCGTGCAACGCATGGCACGCCGCAATGCCATCATCCGGCAGCTGCCCGCCGTCGAGACGCTGGGCTCGGTTTCCGTGATCTGTTCCGACAAGACCGGAACGCTTACACGCAATGAGATGATGGTCGGCGCCATCGCCACCGCCGATCGGACGATCGCGGTCGAAGGCTCGGGCTACAGGCCGGAGGGTCGCTTTCGCGGCGAAGCAGGCGATCCTCTCGATCCCGCCGCCGATCCCGTCCTCGAGGAACTCTCGCTCGCGGCGCTGCTCTGCAACGATGCCGGCCTGCGGCACTCGGGCGAAGAGTGGTCAGTGGATGGCGATCCCATGGAGGGAGCGCTGGTATCGCTGGCCATCAAGGCCGGGCACGACGCCTCCGCCGCTCGCGCCGGCTTCCCTCGCCTCGACGAGATTCCGTTCGACTCGCGTCATCGATACATGGCCACGCTCAATGCGCGCGGCGAGCATGCGCCTGTCGCCTACGTCAAGGGCGCACCGGAGCGCATCCTGGGCATGTGCAGCCATGTCGCGACAATGGATGGCGAGCGCCGGCTCGCTCCAGAGGACTGGCTCGGGCGCGTCGAACGGCTCGCGGCGGACGGCCAGCGCGTGATCGCCCTCGCGCGCCGGACCATGAACCATGGCGACCGGCAGATCGCGTCGCCCGATATCGAGCGCGGCCTCACGCTGCTCGGCCTGGTGGGACTGATCGATCCGCCACGGCCGGAAGCGGTGGCGGCGATCGCCGAGTGCAAGGCCGCGGGCATCCGGGTCAAGATGATCACCGGCGACCACGCCGCGACCGCCCGTGCCATCGCCATCCAGCTTGGGCTCGCCGACGATCCGAAGGCGATAACCGGCCAGGAGCTCGACGCGCTCGAGGATGCCGGATTCAGGAAGAAGGCCCGCGAGGCGAGCGTCTTCGCGCGCACCAGCCCCGAGCACAAGCTGCGGCTGGTCGAGACGCTGCAGGCCGACGGTTCGGTCATCGCCATGACCGGCGACGGCGTGAACGACGCGCCGGCCTTGAAGCGCGCGGATGTCGGGGTCGCCATGGGCGGCAAGGGCACCGAGGCCGCCAAGGAGGCCAGCGAGATGGTGCTCGCCGACGACAATTTTGCCTCCATCGTCGCGGCCGTGCGGGAGGGCCGGACCGTCTACGACAATCTCACCAAGGTGATCTCCTGGACACTGCCGACCAACGGCGGCGAGGCATTCACCATCATCCTTGCGATCCTGTTCGGGCTCACGCTGCCCGTGACACCGGTCCAGATCCTCTGGATCAACATGGTCACGGCCGTCGCGCTCGGCCTGACCCTCGCCTTCGAGCCCACGGAACCACACGCCATGCGTCGCCCGGCGCGCCCCGCCGGGCAGAGGCTTCTGTCGGGCCGTTTGCTGTGGCGAATCGTGTTCGTCTCGGCCCTGATGGTCGCCGGCACCTTCGGCATCTACACCTGGGCGACCGGGCGGGGCCTGCCACTCGAGACGGCGCGCACCATGGCGGTCAACACGATCGTCGTGATGGAGATCTTCTATCTGTTCAGCGTGCGCTACGTTCACGGCACGTCGCTGACCTGGCAGGGCGTGCTCGGCACCCGCGCGGTCCTCGTCGGCGTGGCGATCGTCATCGTCGCACAGCTCGCCTTCACCTATCTGCCGCCGATGCAGGCCATCTTCGCCACCCGCGCCGTTGCGTTGGGCGACGCAGCTGTCATCGTGGCGACAGGCGTCGCCCTCCTGGCCATCGTCGAGATCGAGAAGCGCATCGCTGCATTGTGGCCGGCGTGAGAGAAAGCCGGGGGTTCCCTCCCCGGCAAACATGCGCTGAGGCTGACCTCGGAACTTCCTGTACAGTAGGGAGAAGCGCCACGCAGCATCGTCCGGATTTGTCTTCAGCGTCCGAGTTCCGGGTCGGGCGTCCGCGAGGAGGTCCATGGCCAACGTCGTCTTTCACGAGATCGCATGGTTGCTGCTCGGCGCCGCCGCGATCGGGCTGCTGGGTACCGTCCTGCGCCAGCCCGTGATCGTGAGCTTCATCGCGGTCGGCATCGCGGCCGCCGCCCTGGTCGACAGCAGCGCCGAGACGGCGACCCAGATCCGCTTTCTCGCCGAGCTCGGTGTCTCGCTCCTGCTGTTTCTGGTCGGCCTCAAGCTCGACTGGCGCCTGGTCAGGACCCTCGGACCGGTCGCGCTCGCCACGGGGCTGGGGCAGGTCGCGTTCACGGCGGGTATCGGCTTCCCGATCGGGCTGGCGCTCGGGCTCGACTGGCTGACCAGCCTCTATGTCTCGGTCGCCCTGACCTTCTCCTCCACGATCATCATCGTGAAGCTTCTGAGCGACAAGCGCGAGCTCGAGACGCTTCACGGGCGCATCGCCCTCGGCTTCCTGATCGTCCAGGACATCGTCGTCGTGATCGCCATGGTCGTGCTGTCGACGATCGGGGTCGGATCCGCCAAGGCGGACGGTCCCGACGAGATCCTGGCCATCGGTGGCTCGCTGCTCGGCTTCATGGTGGCCCTCGTCCTGTTCGTCCGCTTCATCGCCGACCCGCTGATGGCCCGGCTCGCCCGCACCCCGGAGCTGCTGGTCATCGCCTCCATCGGCTGGGCGGCGACCGCGGCCGCAATCGGCGATACGGTCGGGCTCGGCAAGGAGCTGGGCGGGCTCGCGGCCGGCATCTCGATCGGCTCCACGGCCTATCGCGACATGGTCGCAGCGCGACTGAGCGCGCTCAGGGATTTCCTGCTGCTCTTCTTTTTCCTGTCCATCGGCGCGACGCTGGACTTGTCGACATTGGGACAGGACATCCCGCGCGCCATCGTCTTTTCCCTGTTCGTGCTCATCGGCAATCCGCTCATCGTCATCTTCATCATGGCATGGATGGGCTACCGCGCCCGCACTGGGTTCCTCGCCGGTCTCACCGTCGCCCAGATTTCGGAATTCTCGCTGGTCTTCATGGCAATGGGACTGACCCTCGGACACGTGAACCAGTCCGCGGTCGGGCTCGTCACCCTTGTCGGGCTCGTCACGATCGCCCTGTCGGTCTACATGATCACCTACTCCCAACAGCTCTACCTCTGGTGTCGCCCCCTGCTGAATCCCTTGAACTTCGGGTTCTGGAGGGAGGCGGCGGCGGAGGACGATGACGGGAAGCCCGCCGTCGACGTCATCATCTTCGGCCTCGGCCGCTTCGGCAGCCAGCTTCTGAGGCGTCTGGAGGACGCCGGCTACAGCGTGCTTGGCGTCGACCTCGACCCGCAGACGGTCAAGCACTTCACGAGCAAGGGCTATCAGGTTCGCTTCGGCGACGTGACCGAGCAGGAGTTCTGGGCCGAGCTTCCGCTCACGCAGGCGCGATGGGTCGTCCTCTCGGTTCCGTACGGCACGATCCTGCTGACGGAGACCGACCCGCGCAGCGGCCTCCTTGCCGCCATCCGAAGTCATCAGTTCGCCGGGCGGGTCGCCATGGCCGCACGCAGCGACGAGGAAGCGCGCCGCCTTCAGGAAGGCGGCGGCGTCGATCTGGTCCTCTATCCTTTCGACGATGCGGCAACATCCGCGGCCAGACAGATCACCGACCTCGACGAGAAGAGCGTCACGCAGGAGGCCACGACAACGCTGGTGCCGGGCGCGGTCCCTTCCGCCGTTCCAGAAGGCCAGCCCAGGGTGATCGTCGTCGGGCATGGGCGCGTCGGCGGCCTCGTCGGCGAGATGCTCTCCCAGCATGATGTGCCCTATGTCGCGCTGGACAGCGATTCGGCCCTGGTCGCGCGCGAGCGGCGGCGAGGCAAGCCGATCTTCTACGGCGACGCCGCCGGTCCGGAGCTATTGCGCCGCCTGGGGATCGCCTCTGCCCAGGCTCTCGTCGTGACTATGGACAGCCCGCTTGCGGTGGAGTCGGTCGTCACGACGGCACGTGCCGAACGACCCGATCTCGTCATCATCGCACGCGCCCGCGACGCCGAGCATGCCGCCAGACTCTACGAGCTGGACGTCACCGATGCTGTGCCGGAGGCGGTCGAGGCGAGCCTGCAACTGTCCGAGACCCTGCTGGTCAATATCGGCGTTCCCATGGGCTCGGTCATCGCCTCGATCCACGAGAAGCGCGACGAGTTCCGCAAGGCTCTTCAGGGGTCCGACGGAGAGGGTCGGGCGCGGCGCGCGATCCGCGCGCGCACGCGACGAGAACCTGGCGGCGGCGCCTGACGGCCGGAAGCGTCAGTCCAGGTGGGAGTATGGTCCCCTGGCATTCGGCGCGTTCTTGCGCGGATAGAGCATGGTGGCGCCTCCGCTGGCCGGACGACGAGCCGCGGTTCATCATGGGCCGGCATCGAACGGAGACCGCATGCGCACGTCCTCCTCCATGATCACAGTCGTCCTGGCGATCGTCGTGCTGATGATGCTGGGCATGGTCGTTGCGACCTTCAGCGGCATGCGGATGATCGACCGCGCGATCGAGAATCCCGCCGACGCCGTACCCTCGATGATGTCGTCCGTCGTGTGGATGGCGCTGCCGCCGCTGCTGATCACGGCGCTGGGCATCGCCGCCTTCGTATGGGTGATCCGCCGCTTCCGGCACGGCGACCAGGCGCTCCTGCGCAATGGCGTCGCCGGCACGGCCACCGTGCTTTCTGTTCGCGACACCGGTACGACCATCAACCGCGTGCACGCCGTCGTCGAGCTCGGCCTGCTCGTCACGATTGCCGGCCGTACGCCCTTCAATGTGAAGACAGAGACAATGATCGCGCGCATGAACTGGGGCCGCGTGCGGCCCGGCATGCAGCTGGCAGTGCGCGTCGATCCCGCCAACAACTCGCGCATCGCCATCGATTGGAGCGGCGGCGCTGCGAACCCGCTGCTGGCGGCGATGGCGACGCCGGCCGCGGTGGCTGGCGGCGCGGCGTACATGACACCGGGCGCGCAGGACGCCTTCCGTGTCGCGGCCGTGCGCTCGGCGGCCGACATCGTCGCGCAGGGCCGCCCGGCCGAGGCGGTGATCCAGTCCCTGGCGCATACCGGGGCGACGGTGGCGCAGATGGCGCCGCCTGGCGCCTACGCCCCCGACATGGCTGACGATCCGATGGTGCGCATCACCTTGCGCGTCGAACCGCCCGGCGGCGCGCCGTTCACCACCGACGGCCTGTTCCGCGTGCCCAAGGCGAAACTCGGAATGCTGGCGCTGGGCGGCCGCGTGCCGGTCGCGGTGATATCCGGCGATCGCGATTCGGCGACGATCGACTGGGCGCGCCTCTAGGTTCCAGACTCAATCAGGTCCACCACAGGACGATTGTTGCAATGGCGACGGCTGCGGCGAAGTTGGCCGCCAGCTTGTCGTAGCGGGTGGCGATGCGGCGCCAGTCCTTGAGCCGACAGAACATGCGCTCGATGAGATTGCGTTGCTTGTAGGTCTCGGCATCGAACGGATGGAAGCGTTTCCGGGTCGGGTTGTTGGGGATCACCGGCTGGGTGCCGCGCTCGCGCAAGAAGTGACGTAGCGCATCGCTGTCGTAGGCCGTGTCGGCAATGCACAGTCGCGCCGCCGGCAACGGTGCCAACAAGGCCTCGGCGGTGCGCACATCGCCGAGCTGGCCCGGTGTTATCTCGAAGGCGATGAGCCTGCCGAGGCAGTCGATGACGGCGTGGATCTTCGTCGTCCGCCCGCCGCGCGAGCGGCCGATCGCCTGCGCCAAGGCCCCCCTTTTCCGCCACCCGCGGAACGGTGGGCCTTGGCCGTCGTGCTGTCGATCATCTGCGTATCGCTGGCGTCCGATCTCACCAGGGCCTCGAACAGTCGCTGCCAAAGCCCGCGCCGGGACCATCGATTGAAGCGATTGTAGATCGTCGTCGGCGGTCCGTAGAGCGCCGGACAGTCCCCCCAGCGACAGCCCACCTTCAGCACATGAACGATGCCGCTGATCACCCGTCGATCATCGACCCGACGCGCGCCCGGTTAATTGCGCGGCAACAGCGGCTCGATCGCCGACCACTGCTGCTCGTTGAGCCAGAACTCGTTCGCCATCTCCAACGCTCCGTCGTTTCAGAGCTTGAATCACCACCGGCTAACGAATTCAATCATCTGATTGAGTTTTGACCCTAGAGCATCGAGCGGTCAATCGGACCCACCTGTCATCCCGAGCGCAGCGAGGGATCCAGGGAAGCTGCCTGGATCCCTCGCTGCGCTCGGGATGACAGGGTGAGTCTGATATTGCGCGCGTCGCGCTAGTCGCGCCTCCGCCCGGCGCCTACATCGTGCCGAGCAGGCGCTGGGCCAGCTTCAGGTGCGGCTTGTCGAGCATCTTGCCGTCCATCTGCGTGACGCCGCCATTGCCCGCTTTGGCAAAGGCCTCGACGACCTTGCGGGCCCAGTCGAGCTCGGCCTGTGACGGGCTGAAGATGCGGTTGATCGGCTCGACCTGCGAGGGATGGATCGCCATCTTGGACAGGAAGCCCATGCGCTTGGCGGTGACGCATTCCGCCTCGAAGCCGGCAAGGTCGCGGAAATCGGCATAGACGGTGTCGAGCGGCGTCACGCCGGCGGCGCTGGCCGACAGCAGGCAGACGACACGGGCATAGCGGAACGTGTCGTCGAGCACGCCATCGGGGCCGGCCTTCGCCACCGCGCCGATGTCAGCCGACAGATCCTCCGCGCCCCAGGTCAGCGCGGTGAGCCTGGGATGCGACAGACGCGTCGAGGCGGCCACCAGCACCGCCGGCGCGGTCTCGGTGACGAGGGCCAGCACCCTGGTGCGGCCGGCGGCGATGCCCTCGCGCGCCTCCAGCGCATCGAGCATGTGGCCCAGCCGGTCGAGCTCGGCCTGGCCCTCGCATTTGGGCAGCAGGATCGAGTCGGGCGCGGCCTGCATCACCACCGCGAGGTCGCCGGCGGTCAGCCCGGTCGGGAAGCTGTTGACGCGCACCGTCTTGTGGTGGCCGCCGGCGCCGCGTGCGCGGATGTGGTCGCGCACGATGGCGCGGGCCGCTTCCTTGCGGTCGGGCCCGACCGAATCCTCGAGATCGTAGATCAGTGCGTCGGCCGGCGAAGCCTGCGAGCGATCGAGCTTCTTGAGGTCGTCGCCCGGCACGAAGAGATAGGAGCGGATCATGTCGGCTTGCGCCGCATCAGCGCCTGGCGCCTGCAATAGGCGACCTCCTCGCCCCGCTGGTTGAAGGCGCGGTGCTCGAACTCGACGATGCCGGCATTGGGCCGCGACTTGCTCTCGCGCAGGCCGACGATCCTGGTCTGCACGCGGATCGTGTCGCCGTGGAACACCGGCTTGGCAAAGCGCGTGTCGGTCATGCCGAGATTGGCCACCGTGGTGCCGAGCGTCGTGTCGTTGACCGTGATGCCGATCATCAGGCCCAGGGTGAACAGGCTGTTGACGATGCGCTGGCCGAACTCCGTCTTCGACGCGAACTCCTCGTCGAGATGCAGCGGCTGCACGTTCATGGTCAGCGAGCTGAACAGCACGTTGTCCATTTCCGTGACCGTGCGCGTCCAGGGATGGTCGAAGACCATCCCCTCCTTGAACTCCTCGAACCACAGCCCGGCCACAGAGCCCTCCCCCGATGTTGAGGCGACGAAGCTGGCTGCTGCAAGGTGTCCGGGTCAAGCCGCGCAGCCGCGTGCCACCCCTGCAGAATCCGATACGATTAAATCGCGTTCAATGTTAAACTCGCCGCCATGCGCACCACCCGCTCCCTTAGCGTCACTCTGCCGAACGAGATGGCCGACATGATTCGCCGCAAGGTCGAGTCCGGCGAGTATGCCAGCGAAAGCGAGGTCATTCGTGACGGCCTGCGCGCCCTTCGGCAGCGCGACGCCGCCATGGAGCGCTGGCTGAGGGAGGAAGTCGTCCCGGCATACGACGCCACCATGGCCGACCCGTCCAAGAGAATACCGGCCGAGAAAGCTTTTGGAGAAGCCGCAGCCCGTTATGCCGCGCGCAAGCGCGCCGCCAAGCGGCGGTGACACGAAGGGTCGTCTTCGCGCCCGAGGCGCTTGCCGACCTCGACGATATATTCTCGTGGGTTGCCGACGCGACAGATGTGGCGGTCGCTCAGTCCTATGTCGATCGCATCCGGGAGTACTGCCAGGGATTCGCCGTCTTTCCGAAGCGCGGCACCTTGCGCAGCGACCTTCGGCCTGGCCTGCGCACAATTGGCTATCGACGGAGGCTCACGATCGCATTTGTCGTGGATGGCGACGAGGTCGTGATGGTCCGCTTCGCGCATCGTGGTCGCGATATCGCCGCACTGTTTACGTCCGAGGATAGCTGAGCTCAATGCCCGCCAACGCCCCCGCCTCGCCGATCTTCCGCGAAGAGCACGAGATGCTGCGCGATCAGCTGCGCCGCTTCATCGACGAGGAGGTGAAGCCCAGGGCCGAGAAATGGGAGGAGGACGGCTTCGTGCCGCGCGACGTGCTGCGGCGCATGGGCGAGCTGGGCTTCCTCGGCATCCGCTATCCCGAGCGGTATGGTGGCGCGGCAATGGACTCGCTGGGCAGCGTGGTGCTGGCGGAGGAACTGGGCAAGTCGACCTTCGGCGGCTTCGCCATCACGGTGCTGGTGCATACCGACATGGCCTCGCCGCACCTGATGAATGCCGGCACGCCCGGGCAGATCGCGCGGCTGATGCCCGACATCGTCGCCGGCCGCACGATCGCCGCGGTGGCGGTGACCGAGCCCGGCGCCGGATCGGACGTGAAGGGCATCCGCACCTCGGCGCGGCGCGAGGGCGGGCACTACGTGCTCAACGGCACCAAGATGTTCATCACCAACGGCGTGCATGCCGACGTCTACTTCGTCGCCGCCAAGACCGACACGAAGGCGCGCGGCTCGGCCGGCATCTCGATGTTCATCGTGCCCAGGGGCACCCCGGGCTTCTCGGTCGGCCGGGCCCTGAAGAAGACCGGCTGGCTGTCGTCGGACACGGCGGAGCTGGTGTTCGAGGATGCGCGCGTGCCGGTCGAGAACCTGCTGGGCGAGGAGAATCGCGGCTTCTACGCCGTGATGAAGAACCTCCAGAACGAGCGACTGGTGCTCGGCGCGCAGGCCATGGGCGAGGCCGAGGCGGCGCTGGCGCTCACCCTGCGGCACGTGCAGACGCGCCAGGCCTTCGGCGCGCCGCTGTGGGACAAGCAGGCGATCCGCCAGCGCCTGTCGATGCTGGCGGCGCGCGTCGCCGCCGCGCAGCAGCTGGTGCACCATACCGGCTGGCTCGACGCCCAGGGCCGCGAGTGCGTCAAGGAAGTCTCGATGGTCAAGGCGCTGTGCGGCGAGCTGGTCAACGAGGTGATGTACGCCTGCCAGCAATTCCACGGCGGCATGGGCTACATGCGCGAAACCGCCATCGAGCGCATGGTGCGCGACGCCCGCGTCCAGGCGATCGGCGGCGGTGCGACGGAAGTGATGCTGGAGGAAGTCGCCAAGCGCCTGCACGGCTGATGCCGTGCTAGGTTGGCCGCCCCGTCCGCCCGTATCGCCAGGGATCGATCCGCAATGAGCACGACCGCCGCCCACGAGAACGACGCCGGCCAGCTGGCGCTGCGCGCCGCCGCGCGCAACCACGGCCTCAGCATCGCCCGCGACCGCTTCCTGTTCCTGCGCCATGGCCGCACGCCGGGCAATATCGGCCGCATCTACCAGCACCCCGACCTGCCGCTGGCCGCCGAGGGCTTCATCGACGCCGACACCGCGGCCAAGGTGCTGTGCGAGCACACTTTCGACCTGATCTACGCCAGCGACATGGCGCGCGCCTGGCTGACGGCCGGCCGCGTCGCCGACCTCACCGGCCGCCCGGTATGGCTGCGCCGCTGCCTGCGCGAGCGCTATTTCGGCGACTTCATCGGCACGCCCAGCGAGGGACTCGACTGGCGCGTCAGCCCGCCCAACGGCGAGACCATGCACGGCTTCATCGAGCGCACGCTGACCGGCGCCGCCGAGCTGCTGGGCGACGGCCCGATGCCGCTGCTGGTGAGCCACGGCGGCGTGCTGCGCGTGCTGACCGGCGCGCTCGACGTCGAGCTGCCGGTCGAGCTCACCGCCAACGGCCTGCCCCTGGCCTTCGAGCGCAGGGGCAGCGCCTGGACCGTCACGCCGCTGATGCAGCCCGCGCCGATCGAGCAGAAGCTGGGTGCCGCTTAGCGCATCGGAGGTTTTGTCTTGGGGCGCGCAGCGAAAGCAAGCGACGCGGCGTCAGACGCGGCCGCCACAGGCGGAATACCTTTCCCTTCCTTTCCGAGTTCCTTTCCCTTCCCTTCCTTTCCCAACAGGTCCGGCACTGTGCCGGCACAGGACTCGTCCAGTTCCAGTGCAGGCAAGGTCGAGGCCTTCTCCTTGACGTTGAACACCTGGTGCTCGGTGAAGGCTGGAACGACACCGTATGCGACACCGCCAACCTCTTCAGCTCGGCCGGCCGCCACAACTCAGTGCGGCGGCCGCACCGGCACGATCGCCACGGTCTCGGTGGCGTGGGCATAGAGGCGGCCAGCCTCGTCGACCAGCTTGGCCTCCGACGTCGCGAGCGTGCGGCCCGATGACAGCACGGTGGCGATGGCGCGCACCGGGCCGGTCTTCTCGGTGACCGCCGCGACGTAGTTCACCTTCATCTCGACGGTGGTGGCGATGGTGCGCGGCGGCAGGGTCGCGTGCACCGCGACCGCCAGCGCCGTGTCGAGCAGGGTGGCGATCCAGCCGCCATGCGCGGCGCCCAGGATGTTGCGGAACGCCTCCGCCGGATCGCCCTGGAACACCGCGCGCCCGCCGCCGACCTCGATCGGGTGGATGCCCGCGACATAGGCGAACTCAGGCGACGGCAGCTCACCGGCGCCAATGGCGGCGAAGATGCGCTCGCCCGGCCAGTCGGCGATCTCGGCCAGCGGCAACGGCCCCGGCGGCGCCAGCCGGCGCTTGCTGGCCTCGACCTCTTCCCTCCACGCGGACATCCGGTCATCTCCTATTTAAGTGCATATGCACCTATATAGACGCGAACCATGATTGGCGTCGATCAGAGGTTTCTTATGCTCGGATAAGCCGGACTACGCCTCGCGCGGCGTCCATCGGCCGGCTTCGACGAGGGCGATGAAGTCCCACAGGGCGCGGTTGAAGGCGTCGGGGTCCTCGAGGTTCACGGCGTGGCCTGCCTTGGGCATCACCAGCAGGCCGGCATTGCCCATCACCTTCTTCAGGTAAATGCTGGGCTGCAGCACCAGGTCGTCCTCGTCGCCGGCGACGATCAGCGCGGGCACCATGCAGGACTTCCACTCCGCCTCGAAGTCCCACAGCGAGGGCCGCTTGCCCTGGAACTCGCTCACGGTATGCGCCGCGCCGATCGGATCGTGGCTGGCGAACTGCTCCATGAACTCGGCATGCCCGCGTGGGTCCTTCTGGCGATAGCGTCGCCGGCTGGGGCCCTCGCCGTACTCGGCGGCGAAGGCGGCCTGGCCGATCCGGCGGATCTTCTCGCCATTGGCGCGCGACTCGGCGGCGAAGGCGGCGTGCAGATGCTTCTCCGAGCCGAAGCCGCAGCCGCAGATCGCCGTCGACAGGGCGCGCTGCGGATGGACCCGCGCGAAATGCGCCGTCGCGAAGCCGCCCATCGACAGGCCGCAGACATGCGCCTTGTCGATCTTCAGCCCGTCGAGCACGCAACGGATGTCCTCGACCACGCGATCCTGGCCGTATCGGGCGGGGTCGTCCGGGATGTCGGAGGGCGCATAACCGCGGAACGAGTAGGTGATGCAGCGATGCCTGCGCGAGAAGAAGCGCATCTGCGGCTCCCAGGCGCGCCAGTCGCCGGCGTACTCGTGCACGAAGACCAGCGGCGTGCCGCTGCCGGCCTCCTCGTAGTACAGCTTCACGCCGTCGTCGCAGGTGATGTACGGCATCGTTCCCTCCCCCTTGCCTATCGCGCCGCCGCGTCAAGCCGTGCCACCACCTCGGGGATCACGGCATCGGCGACATTGGCATAGGCCAGCCTGACGAAACGCTCCTGTCCCTCGCCGAAGGTCGTGCCGGGCAGCAGCAGGAGATGCTGCGCATCGGCCAGCTGGCGCACGACCTCCATTGCCGGCACGCCGGCGAAGGGATGCTCGAGATAGGCGAAGTAGGCGCCCAGGCTCACCAGGCGCCAGCGGTTGGAGCGCGCGAGGAGATCGCCGAAGGCACGGCCGCGCGCCACGACAGCGGCGATGCGCTCGCGTGCCCAGCCGGAAAGGTGCCGCAGGCCGTAGAGCGCCGCCTCCTGCCCTGGCCGCGGCGCACAGATCGCGACGCAGTCCATGACCTTCTCGATCTCGGCGATCGCCGCGGGTCCCGCCGTGAGCGCACCGACGCGATGGCCGGGCAGTGCATAGACCTTGGAGAAGCTGTAGAGGTGGATCAGCGTCTGCGGCCAGGCGGGATCGTCGAAGAGGCGATGCGGGCGCGTGCCATCAGGGAGGAAATCCTTGTAGGTCTCGTCGAGCACCAGCGCGATGCGGCGGCGCTTGGCCAGGGCGTAGAAGGCCTCGATCACCTCAGGCGGATAGGTGGCGCCGCTGGGATTGTTGGGGCTCACCAGCACGATGGCGCGGGTCGTGCCATCGATCAGCGCCTCGGCGTCGGCGGGATCGGGCACCGCGCCGCTGCCGTCGCGGAAATCCAGCGGCACCGGGCGAACGCCCAGCATGCGCAGCCACATGGCGTGGTTGAAGTAGTGCGGCCGCGGCAGCACCACCGAGGAGCCGGGCGGCGCCAGCACCATCATCGCGGCGCAGAAGGCCTGGTTGCAGCCAGCCGTGATCGCCACCTGCGAGGCCGCGATCCGCGTGCGATGGAAGGCGCCCAGATGCGCGGCATAGGCCTCGCGCAATTCCGGAGTTCCGAGGATATCGCCGTAGCGGTGGAGCGCGGGATCGGCGAGGCGTCGCGCGAGATGCTCGCTGAGCTCGGCCGCCGGCGGGTAGCTCGGCGCGGCCTGGGTCAAATCGATCAGCGCTTTGTCGGCGGGGAAGAGGCGGCCGGCGATCAGGGCGCGCACGGCGGCGATCGGCGCCGCCTCAATACCGGTGACGGCGGGACTGAGGACGTAGGACATGCTGCGCTGATAGCCGATCCCCGGCGGAACGAACAGGGTGCTAGCCTGTCCGCCGATGGAGGAGCCCATGCGCTTGAAGGACAGGACGGCGATCATCACCGGCGCGGCGTCGGGCATCGGCGCCGCCACGGCCCGGCTTTTTACGGCCGAAGGCGCGCAGGTCACACTGGTCGACCGCGACGCGGCCGGCGTCACGGCGATCGCGGCCGAGCTCGGCGAGCGCGCCCGACCCTATGTCGCGGAGGTCACCGACGAGGCCCATGCGCGCGCCTGCGTCGAGCAATGCGGCACGGTCGATGTCCTCGTCACCGCCGCCGGCATCTCGCTGGGCAAGCCGGCACTCGATACCGGCGTCGCCGACTGGAACACCGTGATGGGCGTCAACGTCACCGGCAGCTTCATCTGGATCCGTGAATGCCTGCGGCCGATGAGCGCCAGGGGCCGCGGCTCGATCGTCACCATCGCCTCTCAGCTCGCGCGTGCCGGTGGGCGCGGCAATGCCGCTTACGTGACGTCCAAGGGCGCGGTGCTGGCGCTGACGAAATCGGTGGCGCTCGACTACGTCGATCAAGGCATCCGCTGCAACACGATCCTGCCGGGCGCCACCGATACGCCGATGCTGCGCCGCTCGCTGGGCCGCGCGCCCGATCCCGAGGCGGCGCGCGCTCGCTCGCTGGCGCGCCATCCGATGGGCCGCTTCGGCGACGTGCGCGACATCGCCTTTGCCGCGCTTTACCTGGCCTGCGACGAATCGGCCTTCGTCACCGGCGTCGAGCTGCCGGTCGATGGCGGCTGGCTCGCCGGCTGACGCTGGCACGCCACATGCTATGAAATGAGGCGATGAGCCTCCCCAGCCATGGCCGCTACGACTACCTGCCGATCAACGCCCGGCCCGATTACCGCTGGCCCGGCGGCCAGCGGCTGGCGGTCTACCTCGCGCTCAACCAGGAGCATTTCGCCTTCGGCGAAGGCCTGGGCGCCGAGCTGGCGCCGGGCGGGCCGCAACCCGATGTTCTGAATTTCTCCTGGCGCGACTACGGCAACCGTGTGGGCGCCTGGCGCCTGCTGGAGCTGTTCGACGAACTTGCCCTGCCCTCGTCCGCGCTGGTCAACAGCGCGATGTACGACTACGCGCCGCAGCTCATCGCCGCGCATCGGATCCGCGGCGACGAGATCGTCGGCCACGGCCGCACCAACAGCGAGCGTCAGGGCGTTCTCGACGAAGCCGGCGAGCGACGGCTGATCGCCGAGTCGACGGCGCGCATCACCGAGGAGGAAGGCGCCGCGCCGGCCGGCTGGCTGGGACCGTGGATCTCGCAGAGCCGCGTCACGCCCGACCTGCTGGCCGAGGCCGGCTACCGCTACCTGCTGGACTGGTGCATGGACGACCAGCCGATCCGCTTCCGCGTGCGAGACGGCGGCTCGATCCTCGCTGTCCCCTACCCGCAGGAACTCAACGACATCCCGATGATCGCGCGCCGTCAGCTCGACGCCACGGCCTTCGCCGACATGATCGTCGACAATCTCGACGAGATGCGCCGGCAGTCGGCGGGCCAGCCGCTGGTCATGGGCATCGCCCTGCACGGCTACCTGATGGGTCAGCCCTATCGCCTGAAGCACCTGCGACGCGCACTCGCGCACATCGCCGCCCATCGCGATGAACTGTGGATCACCACGCCGGGCGCGATCGCCGCGCATTGCCTGGCCTTGCCTCAGGGGACCGTGCGTTGACTGAGCCGGCGAGACGCCGGCGGTCCCAAAGAGCCTACGCCGGCAGCTTGTCCAGCATGTCCGGCAGCATGGCGTTGAACGCGTCGGCGCCTTCAAAGGCGATCCAGTGGCCGCCGCCCTCGATGTAGCGCAGGTCGATCTCGGGGTGGTGGGTGCGCAGGAAGACCTCGCGCTCCTCGTAGTACGGATAGGCCGTCGAATCGAACTCGCCCCAGATCGCGTTGACCCGCGTCTTCAGCGTCGGCACGACATCGCTCAGCAGGCCCAGCGCCGAGATGCCCCGGCTCTTGGTTCGTGCGCGCAGCGAGTTCACGACCTGCATGTGCAGCGCGATCGGGTCGATCGACCTGGGATCGTGCACCATCAGCAGCTCGAGGTTGCGCCGGGCCTCGGCGGCCAGCTTTTCGCCCGACATGTCGCGCGTAAGCCGGCCAAGCGCCGCGCGCGGCTGGCGCTTCATGCGGAAGCCGCCCGGCCCGACCAGGGTCATGCTGCGCACGCGATCACCGTAGAGCGTGCAGACATGCGAGCCGATATTGCCGCCGAAGGAGAAGCCGGCGATGTCGAAGCGCTGGTCCTTGGGCAGCAGCGCATCCATCGCGGTCCTGGTGGCGTTGGTGACCGACCAGACGTCCTTGAGATCATCCGGCGAGTCGCTCTCGCCCAGCCCCGGCAGGTCGGCGACGTAGAGCGCGTAGCGCTGCGACAGCGGCAGCACATTGCGAACCCAATGGAGCCACGAGCCGCCGCCGCCATGCAGCAGCACCAGGACCGGCTTGCCCGGCTCCGCGCCCCAGACGTGCCACATCATCCGCCCGCCATTGCCCATCGGCACGCGCTCGGCATGCGACCTGGCCTCGATGTCGGCGATGTGGTCGGCGGCCGTTCGGCCATCGGCCATCAGTGGAATGGCGGAAAGGTCGGGCGAGGCATCGGCGTCCATGGTGTCTTGTCTAGCACGCGGCCGGCCGCTGCGGAGGCATGGCTGCCTGCCGGTTTCGCGTCGTGGCATGCCAGCCGCAACCCGCCTAAAGTCCCGGCCGGCTCGGTTGAACGGGGATGACAAACAATGGCCTACAGGCGCGTGGTGCTGGAGATCGGCATGGGCACCGACATCCGCGGCGGCGACTACACCAAGGCGGCCGTGCGCGCCCTGCGCGACGCGCTGTGGCACAATTCCCTGACGGTGGCCGACGCGCTGGGCAAGCCGGTCGATTCGATGCGCGTCGACGTCACCATCGGCGTGCCCAAGCCCGACAAGGTCGACAAGGCCGAAGTGCTGGCGGTGCTGCCGCACGGCACCGGGACGGTCACCGTCGTGGAGGGCGGGCTTGAGATCGCCAACGCCGCCGGCACCGACGTCACCGTCATGGCCAATGCCGCCGCCGTCGTGCGGCTCGACCTGCCCTGAGGAGACCGGCCATGGCGAGAAGGCGCGTCATCCTCGAGATGGGAACCGGCAACGACCTGCACGGCGGCGACTACACCAAGGCCGCCCTGCGCGCGGTGCAGGATGCCATCCATCACAGCTCGCTCACCGTGCTGCGCACGCTCAAGGTCAACCCCAAGACCTCGATGTTCGTCGAGGTCACGATCGGCGTGCAGCGGCCCGACAAGGTCGATGCCGAGGCCGTGAAGGCCTCGCTGCCGCACGGCATCGTGGCCGTGAAGGTGGTCAAGGGCGGACTTGACGTGCCGGATGAGGAAGTGGGCGACGTGGCCGTGATCGCCAGCGCCGCCGTGGCCGTCAGCCTGGAGCTTCCCTGATCGCGTAGCAGCCCTGTGCCGGACGCCCATTGTACCGGGCCGACGGCGAGCGGATGATCACCGCACAAGCAGCGGGAAGAAGCGCGCATAGACGGGTCACTGAAATATAGGCCGGACACCCGAGCTGTCCGTGGCGGCATGAGCCGTCAGCGCGTGCGGCTGCTGGTCATCGGTGCAGTCCTCGCGGCCGCCCTGGGGCTGGGCGCCTACGAGGTCTACATGCGCTCGACCCATGTCTACGAGACGGACGCGCGCATCACCGCCGACATCGTCACCATGTCGAGCCGCGCCGAGGGCTGGCTGGTCGAGGTCCCGGTGCGCGAGGGCATGCGGGTCGAGGCCAACCAGGTGGTCGCCCGGATCGATGACCGCACAGCGAAACTGCGCGCCGAGGCGCTGAAGGCGCAGATCGAGGCGGTCAAGGCCGACCGCTCGCGCCTCATGGCCGAACGCCAGATGATCGAGAACCAGGCCGACGCGAAGGCGCGCACCCGTGCCTCGGGCGTGAAGGTCACCCAGGCGGCGCGCGACGCGCTCGATTCCGACATCCTGCTCGCCAACCAGGAGCTCGAGCGCAGCAAGCAGCTCTACGAGCGCCGCGTGATCACCGACAAGCAGCTCGAGACGGCGCAGGCGGCGGTGACGCGGCTGGAGAACACCCGCCGACGCATGGATGCCGAGCGCACCCAGGCCGAGGGCGCGCTGGCCGAAGCGCTGGCCGAACGCGACCAGCTGGCCGTCATTGATGGGCAGATCGCCGGCCTGGTGCACGCCGAGGCCAACCTGCAATCGCAACTGCGCCAGCAGCTGGTCGACGTCGAGGACCGCACCATCCGCAGCCCGATCGCCGCCGTCATCGACCGCACGTTCATGCTGGCGGGCGAGTATGTCGGGCCGGGCCAGCGCATCCTCATGCTGCACGATCCCAACGACGTGTGGATCGAGGCCAACATCAAGGAGACACGCATCCGCTACCTGCGCGTCGGCCAGCCGGTCAGCGTCACCGTCGACGCCTATCCCAACGAGCGCTTTGTCGGCCGGGTCGCGCGCATCGGCAGCTCGACCACGGCGCGCTTCGCCCTGCTGCCGACGCCCAACCCGAGCGGCAATTTCACCAAGATCACCCAGCGCGTGCCGGTGAAGATCGACCTCGTCGAGAAACCCAAGGTGCTGGCACCCGGCATGATGGTCGAGATCGCGATCGATGTACGATAGCACCGAGGTGCTGGCCGAGCGCTACGGCCCGTCCTATCGGTGGCTGGTCACCATCACCGGCATGGTCGGCGTCGTCGCCATGGTGCTCAGCATGACCACGGTGAATGTCGCGGTGCCCGATGTCATGGGCGCCTTCGGCATCGGCCAGGACATGGCGCAGTGGATGTCCTCTGCCTTCTCCGCGACCATGACCTTCGGCATGCTGCTCAGCGCCTGGGTGGTCGGCGTGCTGGGCGAGCGGCGCACCTTCATCGGCTCGCTGCTGGTGTTCTCCGGCGGCGCCGTGCTGGGCGGCGGCGCGCCCAACGAGGACGTGCTGGTCTTCGCCCGCGTGCTGCAGGGCTTCTCGTCGGGCATCAGCCAGCCGCTGGTGATGGCGATCATCTTCAGCGTCTTTCCGCCCGAGCGCCGCGGCATGGCGATGGGCACCTTCGGCCTGGGCGTGGTCTTCGCGCCGGCGATCGGCCCGACCCTGGGCGGGCTGATGATCGAGTACTTCTCCTGGCGCTACGTGTTCTACGTCGCGCTGCCCTTCTGCCTGCTGGCGGCGGTGCTGGGCTCGCTGTTCATGCCCACCCAGCCGCTGCCGAAGACGCTGCCGCGCTTCGACTGGATCGGCTTCATCCTGGCCGGCGCGGCGCTGTTCGGCATCATGACCGGCTTCGCCAACGGGCAGAGCGAGGGCTGGAACTCCGACACCATCGTGCTGCGCCTGGTCGGCGGCACGGTGGCCTCGATCCTCTTCGTGCTCTGGGAGCTCCACACCGACCGGCCGCTGCTCGACGTGCGCATGTTCGCCAACAGCCAGTTCGCCTCGGCCGGCATCGTCGCCTTCATCTTCGGCGCCTGCATGATGGGCTCGACCTACCTCGTGCCGGTCTTCGTGCAGACCACGCAGGGCTTCACGCCGCTGGTTTCGGGCCTGATGATGATGCCCGCCGGCCTGATGCTGGCGGTGATCTTCCCGGTCGCCGGCCGCATGGCCGACGTGCTGCCGCCGGCGCTGATGATCATGGGCGGGCTGATCCTGTTCGCCATCGGCTTCCACTTCATGAGCCTGGCCGACGTCAACACCGTGTTCTGGACGCTGGTCCTGGTCACCATGATCTCGCGCCTCGGCCTGGGCTTCATCAATCCCAGCCTCAACGCGTCGTCGCTCAAGGTGCTGCCGCCGGACAAGGTACGCCAGGGCGCCGGCGCCACCAACTTCATGCGTCAGCTCGGCGGTGCGCTGGGCACCGTGTCCTTCGTCGCCGTGCTCGAGACGCGCGGCGCCTTCCACGCCGAGGCGCTGACGGCGACGCAGGACTACGCCAACCACGCCACCGACCGCCTGGTGCACCAGGTCGAGACACTGTTGAAGACCGTCGGTCTCACGGAGCGCATCCGCCACTACAGTGCGCTCGACTATCTCGGCACTGTCGTGCATGCGCAGAGCCAGACGCTGGCGTTCCAGGACACGTTCATGGTCGTGGGCGGCGTGACACTTCTGGCGCTGCTGCCGGCCTACATCCTGTCGCGCTCGCAGCGCCGCGACATGCGCGCGTCGGATTGACAAAGTCTGTCATCCCGAGCGGAGCGAGGGATCCAGGCGGCTTTCCTGGACCCTCGCTCCGCTCGGGATGACAGGTGATCTGCCTCAGCCCTCCAGCAGATACGCCGCGTTGCTCTTGCGGCAGACGTCGCGGATCTGGTCGGCCAGCATGCGCGGCACCGGAATGCCGTCGCGCAGCCGCGTCGCCTTCTCGGCGTATTCCGGATCGCCCGGCACCAGCACCGGCTGCGCCGCGTCGGCCGGCACCTGGCCGCGCAGGAAATCCATCATCTCGTCGAGATCGGATTCGAACTCGCCTTCCTCGCGGAACAGCTTGGGATCGATCACCAGGAAGAAGTGGCCGATATTGTCCGGCGTGTCGGTGCCCTCGCGCTTGACCCGCAGCGGCTGGAAGGTCGTGCCGGCGAGCGTCTGCGAGAGGATGTTCACCACCATCGCCAGACCATAGCCCTTGTGGCCGCCGCTCTCGCGCGTGCCGCCCAGCGGCGCCATGCGGCGCGTCTTGAAGGCGCGCTCGGCGTTGCGCTCCGATCCGCCCTGCTCGTTGTAGGCCCAGCCCTCGGGGATCTCCTTGCCCTTCAGCCAGTAGACCTTGAGCTTGTTGACGGCGACCGGCGTCGTCGCCATGTCGAGGTTGAACGGCTGATGCTTACCGGCCGGCGCCGCCACCGAGATCGGATTGGTGCCGAACACCGGCACCGTGCCGTGCGTCGGCACCATGGTGATGCCGCGCGCCGAGGTGGTGACGATGCCGATCATGCCGGCGCGGGCAGCCATGTCGCTATAGCAGCCGGCGGCACCGAAATGCGCCGAGCGCCGCACGCAGACCACCGCCAGCCCCATCGCCCTGGCCTTGGCGATCGCCATGCCCATGCCGATGGTCGAGGGCACATGGCCGATGCTGTTGTCGGCGTCGATCAGCGCCGACACCGGCGTCTCCTTCACGACGCGGATATCGGGCGTCATGTTGATCTTCTTGCCGCGCATGTCGTTGTAGATCGGCAGCATCGACAGGCCGTGCGATTCGATGCCGCGCAGATCTGTCTCGAGCAGCACTTCCGACGTCATCTTCAGATGCTCCTCGGACATCCCCCACGCGCGCAGGATAGCCTCGCACTGCGCGCGCACCGTCTGCGCCGGCACATTCACCATCTCGACCTCGGCCATTACGCTTCCTCCGCTTCAGTCTTGCGCCCGTGGCGCGATTCTCTCGCGGCGAACATGCCGCACGCGATGCACCACGATCTCGTTCGTCAGGACCTCGTAGAAGATCACGTAGGGATATGGCAGCGCCAGCACCCGTCGGATTCCGGGAACGTCGGTCGGCGCGCCATGCTGCGGGAACTCGACAACGAGATCGAGCGCTCGACGAACACGCGAAGCCACCTTCCGGGCGCCTACAGGATTGCGCTCTTCGATATAGGTGAGAATGTCCCGAAGTTCGTCTCGGGCAGCGGGTGTGAAGCGGACGATCACGCCCCGTAGCCGCGCCAGAACTCCTCCATCTCGCGCTCTGACACAAACTCGCCTCGGCGCATTTGAGCGCGGGAGACCTCGATCGCCACGCGATCCTCGCTGGTCAATTTGTAGACCTCGCCGCTCGGCAAGATCTCCAACAATGCCCGAGCGTAGGCATCTTGTGCATCCGGAGACAACCGGCGCAACGCATCGACGGCTTGCTCTAAGAGCTTGGTCATGACGAAAAGGTAGCGCGCCATTGCGGCGGCGGGAAGACGCAAAGACCCACTAAGTCACCGGCGGAAAGCCGCAGCGCGCGCGGGCGATCATGGCCGCCAGCTCGATCAGCGCACAAAGACCCGCACAGAATGGGCGGCATTGCGCGCGCCGTCCTCCGGCTGGGCCGTGCCGTCGACGTCACGCGCCCGCGCCCGCAGGATGGCCTCGCCGCGCTCGTCGGGCCGCCAGATCAGCGAAAAGCGCCGCCAGGCCCAGCCGCGTCGCGGCTCCAGCGCCGCGCGCGCACAAGTGGCGCCGCCATCGACGCTGACCTCGACGGCGGCGACCTCGCGGAACGACCAGGCCCAGCCCCAGATCTCGACCGGCTCGCCGGTCGCGACCATGGTGTCCGGCGAGGGCTCGACGATCACCGATTCGGGCGCAATGGCCCAGACCGGCCGGCGCGGCCCGAGGCCCGCAGCGCGATCCTCCTCGCTGGTCTCGTCGTTGTAGAAGCGACCGGTGAACATCCCGTCGGCGCGATGCTCGGCCAGACGCAGGCGCCAGAGCCACTTCACGCTGTTGGTGCCGTAATAGCCGGGAACCACCAGGCGCACCGGAAAGCCATGCTCGGCCGGCAGCGGCCTGCCGTTCAACTCGTAGGCGATGAGCACGCCGCCGGCCGCGAGGCGCTGCAGCGGCAGGTCCTTGACGAACCAGTCGACCGGCGATCCGGCGAACTGCCCGCCATCGAGGCCGTATGCCCACAGGAAACGCGCGCGCGGATCGACGTCGAGCCGGGCCAGCAGCGTGGCGAGGCCGACACCGCCCCAGCGCACGTTGGCGACGCGACGCGTCGGCACGGTGGGCTCGGTCGGGCTGCCGCAACACTGATGCACCGCCTCGATGGTCTGCTTCGGCACCTGCCGGAGATCGGCCAGGGTGAGGATCCGCTGCCGCCCGACCAGCCCGTCGATCGTCAGCGACCAGTGCGCCGGATCGACCCGGGGAACGCCGAGATGCGCGAGGATGAAGAGGTCCTCGCTCGCCGTCACTGTCGTGGTCATCTGGTGCGGGGCGAGCCGGATACGGCGCACGCCGCTCGCGGGCTCCATCGGCGGACGAATCGGGGCGGCGTCATGCATCATGACCGGTCTCCGTCGTTCACGGGCAGTCGTGGTTCTTGGCCGGCGAATCGGATCCGGGATGCCGCCTGGAGCGCAAGATCGCTCCGAGAGCACGGCTTGGCGCCCCCTACGGGATTCGAACCCGTGTTTCAGCCTTGAGAGGGCCGCGTCCTGGGCCTCTAGACGAAGGGGGCGAGGCCGGATCGCGAGGCTTGTAGTCCATGGGCCGCTGGGACGCAACACCCGGCAGAACGATGGACGGAATGGGTTTCCGGACGGCTGGACACGGCTTCGGGCGCACGGCCGCCGGCCAGGGACACGCGTGTATCCCGCAACGCCGCGGGAGACGCTGGCTTGACCCGGACTCGATCTCGTGCATGCTCCCCACTCAAGCGCCGGACAACAAGCAGGCGCAGTATAGGGAGGATATCATGAAGCGTGTCGCGACTTCGGTCGTGGCCGGCGCACTGGTTGTCGCCTTGAGCGCTACAACGGCGTCGGCCCAGACCGTCACCTGGAACTTCAACGTCTTCGGCCCGCCCCGCGCGGTCACGGCCGGTATCGACGCGGTCGCCGAGTTCTTCAAGAAGGAATCGAACGGCCAGTTCGAGATCAAGGTCGCCTACGGCGCCGCGCTCGGGCCCGAGCGTCAGGCGCCCGAAGCCATCAAGTCGGGCGGCTATGAAGGCGGCCTGCTCTGCGCCGGCTACTATCCGAACAAGTTCCCGCTCATGACGGTCATGGAGCTACCGTTCCTGCCACCGCGCAGCCTGGCCGACAACGCATCCGTGTACGCGGCTGTCCAGAACCACCCGGCGATCATCAAGGAAATGGCCGATCGCTGGAACATCAAATACTTCCTGCCCATCGTCCTGCCGCCATTCGAGTTCATGGGCAACAAGCGCATCGCCTCGGTCGCCGACATGAAGGGCGTCAAGATGCGCATAACCGGGCTGAACGCCAAGGCGCTGCAGGCCTTCGGCGCCGTGCCGACCATGGTGACCGCGCCGGAGAGCTACCAAGCGCTGGAGCGCGGCACCGTTGACAGCTTCGGCTTCCCCTACAGCTACACGTTCGGGGCCTACAAGCTGTACGAGGTGTCCAAATACGTCACCGAAGGCCTGGCGATGAGCGGCTTTATGTGCTGGTACGGCGTGAGCCAGTCGGCCTGGAGCAAGCTGCCCGACAACCTGAAGGCGAAGCTTCCGCAGGCTCAGGAGATCGCCCTGGACGCGATCTTCAAGGCCTACAAGAAAGAGGACGACAAGTGGATCCCGATCTTCCGCGAGAAGCTCGAGATCACCCAGTTCCCCGACTCGGAGCGCGACAAGATCGTCGGGGCCTCCGACCCGATCTGGGCGACGTGGACCAAGGAGCAGGACGCTGCCGGCCGGCCCGGCACCGATCTGCTGAACTTCGTCAAGGCGGAAGTCGCCAAGACCAAGGCCAAGGCGGCCGGGAAATAGGCCGCCATGCATGAGCTGGCGGTTCTCGCCATAGTCGTCGTCGCGATCCTCGCGGCGACGACGTTCGTGGCCGGCTTGGCCGGCCGCATCCTGCGGCGGGTCGAAGTCGCGATGGCGGCCATCGCCGCGGCCATCGCCTTGTTCGCGATGGCGTTCGTCGGCGCCGAGGTGCTGATGCGCTACGCCTTCGATGCGCCCATCCCGGGCCATCTTGAAGGCTCCGAGCTCCTGATGCCGATCATCGTCTTTCTGGCGTTGTCCTACACGCAGTCGATGCGCGGCCATGTCGGCATGGATCTGGCGCTCGACATGCTGTCGCCGCGCCTCAGGCGCTACGCCGTCATGGGCACGCTGCTGGTCAGCATCTTCATCTGCGCAATCATCGGCTGGTTCAGCGCGCGGATGGCGTACCAGCTGTGGCTGTACGACGACGTCACGATGTCGCCGCCCTATTTCAAGACCTGGCCATCGGCCGCGGCGATCGTGGTGGGCTACGCGCTCATCAGCCTGCGCATGTACCTGCAATTCCTCCATCTCTGGAATCCCGACCGCTTCCCAGCCAATGAGCCGGAAGGCGGCGGCATCCACGCAGTCGAATAGCCCGCTGCTCAACTCCCCACATCCTTCACCGTCCTCGAGGCGACCTCATCATGGACCCTGTCAGCATCGGCGTCGTGTCGCTGATCGCGCTCACGCTTTTCCTGGCGTCGGGCGTGCGCATCGCCTTCGCCACGGCGCTGTGCGGTTTCTTCGGCCTGTGGATCCTGCGCGGCTACGATCCGGCGGCGTCGCTCTCGGCCCAGAGCGTCCTGGGCCACATCACCAACTACAACCTGCTGGTGCTGCCGCTGTTCATCATGATGGGCTTCTTCGCCTACTACGCCAACATCACGCGCGACATCTACTGGGCGGCGCGGCAGTGGCTCGGCCACCTGCCCGGCGGGCTGGCGGTGGCGACCGTGGTGGGCTGCGCCGGCTTTGCGGCGGCCTGCGGCGCCTCGACGGCGTCGGCCGCCGTCATGGGCCGCGTGGCGCTGCCGGAACTGAAGAAGTTCGGCTACGACGACAAGGTATCGACCGGCTGCGTCGCCGCGGGCGGCACCCTGGCGATCATGATCCCGCCTTCTGTGCTGATCGTCATCTACGGCTTCATCGCCGAGGAGTCGATCGGCGCCCTTCTGCTGGCCGGCATCCTGCCCGGCCTTCTGCAGGCGGCGAGCTACGTCGTCATGCTGCTGATCCGCTTCAAGCTCAATCCCTCGCTGGGCCAGCCGATCCGCGGCATCACCTGGTCGGAGCGCTTCTCCTCGCTCAAGGGCGTGTGGGGCATGATGGTCATCATCCTGCTGGTGATGGGCAGCATGTACACCGGGCTGGCCACACCCACCGAGGCGGCCGGCGTCGGCGCCATCGGCGCGCTGGCAATGGCGATCCCGCGCATCAACTTCAAGGACTTCGGCGGGGCGATGATGGAGACGATGCGGACGACCGCGCTGATCTTCGCCATCGTCGCCGGCGTGCTGATCTTCGTCCACTTCCTGGGCTTCACCGGCACGCCGGCGGCGATCGCCAAGAGCATCACCAGCCTGGACGTATCGCCGACGGTGATCCTGATCTGCATCCTGGCGTTCTACCTGGTGCTCGGCATGTTCATCGACGGCATCGGCATGGTGCTGCTGACGGTGCCGATCCTGCTGCCCACGATCAAGGAACTCGGCATCGACCCCATCGTGTTCGGCATTCTCGTGGTGCGCATGGTCGAGATCGGGCTGATGACGCCACCCGTCGGGCTCAATGTCTATGTGCTGAGGGGCGTGGCCAAGGGCGTCAGCATGGGCGACATCTTCCGCGGCTGCGGCTGGTTCGTGCTCGTCGACATCATCAACGTCGCCATCCTGATCGCCTTCCCGGCGATCATCCTCCTGATCCCCCAGACGATGATCAGGTAGCGCTCGCCGCGGTCGCCGCCAGGACCCGCTGCGGAAGCGCGCGGCGTCGCGTGATTTTCTGCGCCATGGAGTGGCTCCGCCGCCGGTAACCGGCGCGACGCGACCACTGAACAATCACGCCGGCGCCTTGCTCGAGACCGCCCTGACCATCCATCGGATGGTTCTCACTCCGAATACCCGTCTGGAATGAGAGTGGTAGGAGCGCGGACTCTTGCTAATGTCGCCCTACCTGATGCCAGCAAACACGAGGCCTGCCATGACCGATACCCAACTCGCCCCCAACATGCCCAAGTGGATGATCGACCACACCGAGCTCTACCTCAGGAGCGGCGGCAAGGAAGGGCACATGTACAAGATCAGCCTGCCCAACCTGCCGGAGCGCGAGGTGCCGTCGCTGCTGCTGACCACGGTCGGCCGCAAATCCGGCAAGAAGTACCTGTTCCCGTTGTTCTACGGCCGCCACGGCCAGAGCTACTACATCGTCGCGTCGAAGGGCGGCGCGCCGGAGCATCCCGGCTGGTTCCGCAACATCCTCGCCAACCCGGAGGTCGAGCTCCAGGTCGGCACCGAGAGGCTGAAGGCCAGGGCGCGCATCGCCGAGGGCGCCGAGCGCCAGGCGATGTGGAACGACGCGCTCACCTTCTGGCCGCCCTACGCCGACTACCAGGTGAAGGCCGGCTCACGGGAGATTCCCGTGGTCGTGCTCGACCCGGTCAAGTAGCCATCTTCGGTTGGCAGATCGATATCCTCTGTCATCCCGAGCGCAGCGAGGGATCCAGGCGGCTTCCCTGGATCCCTCGCTGCGCTCGGGATGACAGCATGCGCTCTACGCGTCGAAGAACACCGTTTCGCGATCACCCTGCATGTGGATATCGAAGCGGTAGGTATTGCCCTCCCGCCTGGCGATCAGCGTGTCGCGCCGGTCGGCCGGCACGCTCTGCAGCACCGGGTCGGCGGCATTGGCCGCCGCCTCGTCGGCGAAGTAGATGCGCGTGTAGGCGTGCAGCAGCAGGCCGCGCATGAAGACGATGACGTTGATGTGCGGCGCCTGCCGCGCATCGACGCGGCCCGGCTTGATGGTGTCGAAGATGAAGCGGTGCTCGGCGTCCGTGCCGGTGCCGGCGCGGCCGAAGCCCTTGAAGCGCGCGTTCGAGCCGCGCGGGTCGGCGGGATGGGCGTAGCGGCCCTGCGCGTCGGCCTGCCAGAGCTCGATCATGGCGTCGAACACCGTGGCGCCAGCGCCGTCGAAGACGCGGCCCTCGATGCGGATGCGCTCGCCCTCGGTGTCTGATTGGCACATCGACCCTGAGGCGATGCTGGTCATGGGATAGCCGTACTGCGCCGGGGTCAGCCCGTAGGCGAAGTAAGGGCCGACGGTCTGCGACGGCGTCTGCTTGAGAGCCATGGATCAGCTCTCCATCGGCGTGGCGTTGCGGCCACGCAGCACGATGTCGAAGACGTAGCCCAGCGCGTAGCCCGGCTGGGTGACGTCGATCGAGAATTTCGACACCAGCAGCTCGCGCGAGCCCGCGGGCGTGGCGTTGTAGATCGGATCGAGCGGCAGCAGCGGATCCCCGGGGAAGTACATCTGCGTCACCAGCCGCGTCAGGAAGCTCGGGCCGAACAGCGAGAAATGGATATGCGCCGGCCGCCAGGCATTGTGGTGATTGGGCCAGGGATAGGCGCCCGGCTTGATGGTCTGGAACCTGTAGCGGCCCTCGGCATCGCTGACGCATCGGCCGCCGCCGAAGAAGTTGGGATCGAGCGGCGCGTCGTGCTGGTCGACCGCGTGGATGTAGCGGCCGGCGGCGTTGCACTGCCACAGCTCGACCAGCGCGTCCGGCACCGGCTTGCCGTTCTCGTCGAGCACCCGGCCGGTGACGATGATGCGCTCGCCCTGCGGCTCACCGCTCTTGCGGCCGTTGCGGGTGAGATCGGCGTCGAGCTCGCCGACGCTGTCGTGGCCGTAGACCGGCCCGGTGAGCTCCGAAAGCGTCTGCTTCAGCGGGATCAACGGCCTGGTCGGCGCGCGCAGCGGTGTCGACTTGTACTCGGGCGCGAGATAGGGCGGCTGGGTCGACCAGTCGCGCAGATTGTAGCCGTCCATGTCAGGCTCCGGTGTATTTGTCGTTGCGAGCGTAGCGAGGAATCTTTCCGCGATGGAGTCCCTGTGACGAAATGATCCCTCGCAGCGCTTGGGACAGCGGGGTGTGCTCAGTAGGGCAGGCCGACATAGTTCTCGGCCAGCGCCGTGCGCGCGGCGCCCGAGCCCATCAGGTACTCCAGCTCGGCGATCTGCATGCGCGCCTCGAACGAGCCGGGCTCGTGGAACCTGTGCAGCATCGAGGTCAACCACCAGGAGAAGCGCTCGGCCTTCCAGACGCGCGCCAGCGCCATCGACGAATAGGCGTCGAGCAGATCCTCGTTGCCGCCCCGGTAGCGCGACACGAAGGCGCGCGACAGGTAGTAGACGTCGGAGGCGGCGAGGTTGAGGCCCTTGGCGCCGGTCGGCGGCACGATGTGCGCGGCGTCGCCGGCGAGGAACAGCCGGCCCCAGCGCATCGGCTCGGACACGAAGCTGCGCAGCGGCGTCACGCTCTTCTCGATCGACGGGCCGGTGGTCATCGATACGCCCAGCCGCAGCTTCAGCTCGTCCCAGATGCGCTCATCAGGCCATTCCGCGAGGTTCTCGTCGATGCGCGCCTGGATGTAGTAGCGGCTGCGGCGCGGCGATCGCATGCTGGCCAGCGCGAAGCCGCGCTCGTGCGCGGCGTAGATCAGCTCATGCGAGGCCGGCGGCACGTCGGCGAGGATGCCGATCCAGCCGAAGGGATAGACGCGGTCGTAGGTGCGCAGAAGGTGCTGCGGGATCGTCTGGCGGCTGACGCCGTGATAGCCGTCGCAGCCGGCAACGTAGTCGCAGCGCAGCGTATGGATGGTGCCGCCCTTGCTATAGGTCAGCTTCGGCGCGTCGGTATCCGCGCCATGGATCGCCACGTCGGCGGCCTCGAACACCAGCGGCCGCCCGGCCGCCAGCCGCGCCTCGATCAGGTCGCGCGTCACCTCGGTCTGGCCATAGACGGTGACCGTCTTGCCGACGAGGTCCCTGAAGTCGACGCGGTGGCGCTTGCCGAGGAAGGCGATCTCCACCCCGTCATGGACCAAGCCCTCGCGCTTCAGCCGCGCATCGACGCCGATCTCGTGCAGCATGTCGACCGTGCCCTGCTCCAGCACGCCGGCGCGGATGCGGCCCTCGACATAGGCCCGGTCGTGGCGTTCGAGGATCACGCTGTCGATGCCCTGGACGTGCAGCATCTGGCCCAGCAGCAGTCCCGCCGGACCGGCGCCGATGATGGCGACCTGGGTGCGTGTCTCAGCCATCACGGAACCTGGCGATTACGGCCTCGGGGATCGGCTGGGATTTCAGCCGGTGCGGGTCCTCGGGATGGCGCCCCGACCAGACGCGGGTCTCGAAGCCCTCGACCGCCAGCTCGCCACCGTTGAGCAGCCGGTGCCGCACATCGAAGCTGGAGCGGCGGAACTCGGCGATCGAGCTTTCGATCACCACGATGTCGCCGAACTTCGCCGGCCGCAGGAACTTGGCGCGCGATTCGACCAGGGGGAAGCCGACGAAGTCGAAGGCCTTGACCATCTCGTGCTTGCGCAGGCCGACATGGGCGAAGAGGCCCGCGGTGCAGTGGTCGAACCACTCGAAGAAGCGCGGATTGAAGACGATACCGGCCGGATCGCAATGTCCCCATTCGACCTCGATCCGCCTGACGGCGACGATCATATCTGTGAATACCCCGAGCCCACGGTGTCGACGCCGCGGCCGGCGCCCTTCTCGATCCAGCCGAACTCCTTGAGGATCTGCTGGCTGTAGGTGACTCGGCCGTTGACCTTCGAGGCCGGCTCGCTGGCCAGCAGCAACGCGGCTCGTGCCATCATCGAGGGCGGCTCGCCGCGTGGATCGTCGATGCCGGTGACCAGCTTGTGGTGCACGGTGCCGGGCGTCGGCACGACGCGCGAGGGCGAGAGCGCCGAGATCGCGATGCCGCCGTGCTGCGCCATCTCCTGCGCCAGCCCCTGCGTGAACCGCTCCAGCGCCGCCTTGGTGGCGCCGTACATCACGCCGCCGCGCACGGTCTTGTCCTCGTAGGGCCCGCGCCCCGGCCCGATCGCCGAACCCGAGCTGATGTTGACGATGGCACCCGCCTTCCTCGCGATCATGTCGGGCAGCACCGCCTTGCTGAGCATGAACGGGCCATGCACGTTGACGGCGAACGCCTTGATCCAGCGGTTCGTCGGATAGGTCTCGGTCGGCAGGTAGTAGTTCAGCGCGGCGTTGTTGACGAGGATGTCGATCGGCCCGTAAGCCTTGCGCGCCGCCTCGGCGAGCTTGAGACACTCGTTGTCGTCGGAGACATCGGCGGCGACTGCGCTGGCCTCGCCGCCCTTGGCCTTGATCTCGGCGACCGTGCGTCCGAGGGAGCCCTCGAACATGTGGTCGCCTTCCTTCAGCGTGCGGGCGGCGACCACCACTTTCGCGCCCTCGGCTGCGAAGAGTTCGGCGATCGCCTGGCCTATGCCGCGGCTGGCGCCGGTGACGATCGCCACCTTGCCGTCGAGCTTGCCCATCGTCCCCTCCCGACCGACGCCTCCCCTTCGGGGCATCGGTCATGGAGCAGTATCGGGCAGGCCGACGAAACTTTCGAGGGCCTCAGTGGACGACGATCGGCCCACGCATCGGCGGCAGCTTCGGCATCGACCAGGCAGCGGCCTCGACCTTGCGATGACCGGCAGCCCCGTGGCGGGCCGTGGCGTCGCCTTCGACTTCGTGCAGCGATCCACCGTTGAGATGGCCGGCGCTCAGGAGGCCCGCCGGCGGCAGATCGACGTTGAGGCGCTCAAAGGTGTAGCGGCCCTCGAAGACCGTCGGCATGCCGCCTTCGGCGACGAAGACATCCACACGCTCGTGCGGCTCGACGATCAGCAGGATGCCCGGCTCGTACCAGAGGCCGCCGCTGCGGGCCATGTGGCCCTCTTCCACGAAGAACGTCTTGACCATGGCTACTCTCGCCTTCTGCCCAGCCATCCCGCGGTGCGGTCTGTAAAACTGAGCACTCACTCTCAATGACGCAATCCATAGGATGAGTGATCGCTCACGGTCAAGCAGAATTTATCCACAGGCGTTGATTTTTCTGCGGCCTCCCAAAGAATTCGCCCCGCCGATGACCGGCGGGGCGCCAATTTCCTGAAATCCTTGGAGATTCCGGCTCAAGCCGGCATCTTCGAACGCACCAATCTACCCGGCAGGTTGCCGGTCGGCTCGTTGTCCCGCAGCAGGGTCTGGCCGTTGACCACCGTCGCGCGGATGCCGTGGGCCTTCTGCCGCAGACGCTTGGCCCCGGCCGGCAGGTCGGTCACGACTTCCGGCATCTGCGGCCCGACGGTCCTGGGATCGAACACGACCATGTCGGCCGCCATGCCCTCGCGCAGCAGGCCGCGATCGTGGAAGCCGAACTGCGTGGCCGTATCGCAGGTGATCATCTTCACCGCTTCTTCCAGGGTGAAGGCCTGCTTCTCGCGCACCCAGTGGCTGAGCAGATGCGTCTGCAGCGAGGAGTCCATGATCTGCGAGACATGCGCGCCGGAGTCGGAGAAAGTCACCACCGAGCGGGGATGCTTCATCAACTCGAGCGCCGCCGACTGATCCTCGTTGGCGATCGGCTGGATCATGAAGAACTTCATGTCGCCTTCGAGCGCCTTGTCGATCATCAGCTCGACCGGATGTGTGTTGCGCTGGCGCGCCAGTTCGGCCATCGATTTGTGCGGCCCCTCGATGGTGTCCATGGCGTAGATGTAGTCCCACTCCGGCGGCCGCGCCTCGGTGCCGAACACCTGCGGCCCTTCGTAGGGACGCGAGGCGATCTCGACCAGGCGGCGGCGCTTCTCGGGATCCTGCAGCGCCTTCTTCTGCTCCGACAGCGGCAGCGCGCGGATCTCGCGCCAGTAGTCCCACTTGTCGAACGGCAGCTGCGTCTCGAACGACAGCAGCACGTTGAGCGCGCGGCTGTGCACCTGCGCGAACAGGCGGCCGCCCATCTGCGCCGCCTTCTCGATGATGTCGAAGGTGCCGCGCCAGGCGCCGGGCTTCTTGCGGCGGCTGAACAGGCCGAAGGTGATCGGCCGGCCGCTCGCGGCCGAGAGCCTGGCGAGGTCGTTGTAGTACTTGATCGCCTTCTCGCTGTCGGCGCCCGAGGGCTCGCCCGCGACCTCGACCAGGCCGGTGCCGAGCTCGCCCATGGCATGCACCAGCGCCTCGAATTCGGCCCAGGTGGCGAGACGGGACGCCACCGGCTTGTCGTCGGAGGTCTGGTGATTGACGCTGCGCGTGGTCGAGAAGCCGTAGGCGCCGGCGCGCACCGCTTCCTTGACGTGGTGCACCATCGCCTTGAGATCGTCCTCGCCCGCCTCGTCGGTGAAGGCGCGCTGGCCCATCACATAGGTGCGCAGCGCGCAGTGGCCGATATAGCCGGCGTAGTTGATGCCCTTGGGCAGCGACTCCAGCACGTCGAGGAACTCGGGAAAAGTCTCCCAGCGCCACTTGATGCCGGCGAGCATCGCGGCGCGGCTGATGTCCTCGGCGCGCTCCAGGTTGCGGAAGACGAGGTCGGCCTCGCTCTCACGGCAGGGCGCCAGGGTGAAGCCGCAATTGCCCATCACGACAGAGGTGACGCCCTGGTAGCAGGAGCTGGTGCCGATCGGATCCCAGAAGATCTGGGCGTCCATATGGGTGTGGCCGTCGATGAAGCCCGGCGAGACAACATGGCCCTCGGCGTCGATGGTTTCGCCCGCACCATTCCCTGATATGCGTCCGATGGTGACGATGCGCCCATCCTTGACGCCGACATCGGCGCGATAGCGCGGCAGGCCGGATCCATCGATCACCATGCCGTTGCGGATCACCAGATCGTACGCCATCGGCCGTTCCTCCCGTTATTCGTGTGGCCCGATGGTACACCGAGCCGCGCTGCGGTGCGGAGCGGCCGGCGAAGGCCTGCCCTGCGGCGACGGCATGCCGAAACGCTGCTAGTATCGGCCCCAGGGAACCAGGAGACGGGCGATGAAGTACAATCGGATTTCGGCCGACTGCCATCTCGACATGCCCTGGATGCCGCCGGAGCTGTTCGTCAGCGAAGCACCGCGCGAGCTCAAGGATCGCATGCCCTTCGTCACCGACACGCCGGATGGCGCGAAATGGGTGACCAGGTCGGGCTCGAGCTTCGGCTTCAAGAACGGCGTCGGCCCGGCCGGCTCGAAGTACCAGCCGGGCAAGCACCACCGCGTCGACATCATGGCCGAGACCGGCCTGTACGCCGACGGCGCCAAGGACATCCGCCGCGTCTCCGACCCGCATCTGCGCATCAAGGATCTCGATCGCGACCACGTCGATGCCGAGGTGATCTACGGCATCCTCGGCGCCGCCAGCCGCCTCAACGATTCCGAGGCCGCCAACGAGATGATGCGCATCTACAACAACTGGCTGAAGGGCTTCTGCAGCCACTATCCCGACCGCCACATCGGGCTGGCCTGCCTGCCCTACGGCAATGTCGATGAGGCGGTGAAGGAGATCTACCGCGCCGCGAAGCTCGGCCTGCGCGGGCTGGAGCTGTCGTGCTCCTGGGACATGGAGCCGATGTGGCATCCGATGTGGGATCCGCTGTGGACGGCGGTCAACGACGTCGACCTGCCGCTGCACTTCCACACCTTCCCGACGATTCCGCCCGACACCATCGAGAAGCATGGCGGCCAGGTCGGACGACGCGTGTTCTTCACCGTGGTCTCCGGCTTCCAGATGAACCTGGTGAACATCCTGGCGGCGATGATGTCGGCCAACGTCTTCGAGCGCTTTCCCAACCTGCGCGTCGCCTTCGGCGAGAGCGGCTGCGGCTGGGTGCCCTATGCGCTCGACCGCATGGACTACGAGTGGGAAGACCGCTTCATGGATCTGGGCCTGAAGATGAAGCCCAGCGACTACTGGCGCCGCCAGTGCAAGGCGACGTTCCAGTTCGACCGTGTCGGGCTGAAGATCATCGAGGACATGGGCGCCGAGACGCTGATGTGGGGATCCGACTACCCGCACGGCGACGGCGTGTGGCCGCAATCCGACAAGTACATCGCCGAGCAGTTCGCGCATCTGCCGGCAGCGATCACCAGGCAGATCACCTGCGACAACGCCGCGAAGTTCTACCGGCTGTCGAACTGAACTGAGCAGGCGCGGGCGGGCGCCGATGGCGGCATCGCGTCGGTCCCGCGCCGCCCGCCTCGTGCGCGCCGCCACCGCGCCGCGCGCGGTGCCGCGCCTGCCGGCCGCCGCCGAGCTCAAGCCGGCCACCCTGCTGTCGCTGCAGGCCTTCGACGCCGCCGTGCGCCTGGGCAGCTTCAAGGCCGCCGCCGCGGCGCTGCGCCTGACGCCCTCGGCGATCAGCCATCGCATCGGCAATCTCGAACGCAGCCTGGGCAAGGGCCTGTTCACCCGCTCGCACCGCGCCATCGAGGTCACTGCCGCCGGCAAGGCCCTGGCGATCGCCACCGGCCGCGCTTTCGCCGAGCTGTCGCGCTCGGCGACGCCGGCCGAAGGTAAGGACTCGCGCCGCCGCCTGCGCCTCTCGGTGCTGCCCTTCTTCGCCTCCGACTGGCTGATCCCGCGCATCGGCCGCTTCATGGCGGCGCATCGCGACATCGAGCTGGTGATCGAGACCTCGAGCCGGCACGCCGATCTCGACGTCGAGGCTTTCGATGCCGCCATCCGCGTCGGGGATGGCGGCTGGCCGGATCTCGTCGCGACACCGCTGATGGAGCTGCGCGCAGTGCCGGTGGCGACGGCGGCGCTGCGGCGCAAGGCGAGGCTGCGCACGCCCGAGGACCTCGCCAACGTGCCGCAGATCCACGTCACGACCTTCCCGCTCGCCTGGCCGATCTGGCTCGAGGGCGCGGGCATCCGCGGCCTGGAGGCCCGCCAGGTCGTGTGGGTCGACAGTTTCGGCGCCGCCATGCAGCTGGCCGAGCAAAACGCCGGCGTGGCGCTTGGCCTGGAGCCGCTGTTCAGCGCCCGCGAACGCGCCGGCAGCAACCTCAAGCGCCTGTTCGAACAGAGCCAGCCCACCGGCGGCTACTGGCTGGTGCATCGGCGCAGCGACAACAACAATCCGGCGCTGCGTCTCTTCAAGCGCTGGCTGCTGACGGAGACCGCGCGCGACAGGTGAATGACATTCACCTGTCGGTCATGTGCTTTCGTTTGCAGGCCTGACGCAGCGGCGCGATCATCCGCGCCATGAGCGACAAGGCGACCGTCAACTACGAAGCCCGCGGACCCGTCGCGATCGTCACCATCGACCGCTTCGCGGCGCGCAACGCCGTCGGCCACGGGACCCGAATCGAGCTGGCCGACGCCTTCCGCCGCTTCGACGGCGATGACTCCGCGAGCGTTGCCATCCTGACCGGCGCCGGCGGCATCTTCTGCGCCGGCTTCGACCTGAAGGACACGGCCGCGGGACGCCGCGCCCATCGCCGGCCCGACGGCGACGGACCGATGGGCCCCACGCGCATGAAGCTCTCCAAGCCGGTGATCGCGGCGATCGAGGGTTACGCTGTGGCCGGCGGGCTCGAGCTCGCGCTGTGGTGCGATATGCGCGTGGCGGCACGCGATGCGATCCTGGGCGTGTTCTGCCGGCGCTTCGGCGTGCCGCTGCTCGATCTCGGCACCGTCCGCCTGCCGCGCCTGATCGGACATAGCCGGGCGATGGACCTGATCCTCACGGGACGCGGCGTATCGGGCGAGGAGGCCGAGCGCATCGGCCTGGTCAATCGCGTGGTCGAGCCGGGGCAGGCGCTTGGTGCGGCGATGTCGCTGGCCGAGGAATTGGCGCGGCTGCCGCAGACAGCGCTGCGCATGGACCGGCTGTCGGCGATCGAGCAGTGGGATCTCGGCTGGGAGGCCGCGACGCTCAACGAGTTCCGGCTCGGCATCATGGCGATCGAGTCGGGCGAGGCGGAAGCTGGCGCGCGCCGCTTCGCCTCGGGTGTCGGCCGGCACGGCACGAAAGCGAACTGAAGGAGGACGCCATGGACGGATTGATGGACGACCGTGCCGTCGCGCGTCGCGTGCTGGAGCACATCGACAGGGGCACCACCGACCTCGGTGACGAGGTGTGGTGCGAGCCGGTCGAGAACTACCGCTCGGAGCAACGCATGGCCGACGAGATCGAGCGCGTGATGCGCCGCTTCCCGGTGCCGTTCTGCCCCTCGAAGGCCCTGCCCGAGACCGGCTCCTACATCGCGCGCGAGGCGGCCGGCACGCCGCTGATCGTGCTGCGCGACGAGCAGGGCCAGGTACGCGCCTTCCGCAACGCCTGCCGCCATCGCGGCATGCAGGTCGCCTCGGGCAGCGGCTGCTCACGCGCCTTCGTCTGCCGCTACCACGGCTGGGTCTACCGGCTCGACGGCCGGCTGAGCCATCTGCCGGGCGAGGACGGCTTCCCCGGCCTCGACAAGGGCACGCACGGCCTGGTGCCGGTACACGCGGTCGAGCGCGGCGGCATCGTCTTCGTCACCCAGGACGATGGGCCGGCCGGCCATCTGCCGGCGAATGACCTGCCCGACCTGATCCCGAGCGACTGGACGATCTTCAACGTCGTCGAGCGCGAGATGGAGGCCAATTGGAAGCTGGTGATGGAAGGCTTCATCGAGGGCTATCACATCCGCGCCACGCACAAGGACACCTTCTACCCCTATGGCTTCGACAACCTGAACGTGATCGAGCGCTTCGGGCGCAACAGCCGCGTCACCTACCCGTTCCGCCGCATCCGCAAGCTGGCCGAGGTGCCGGATGAGCAGCGCCGCGTCGAGGGGCTGCTGACCTATGTCTATCAGCTGTTCCCCAACGCCATCGTCGCGGCGCTGTCGCAGCACATCAAGCTGGTGGTGCTCGAGCCGCTGTCGGTGGGTCGCACGAAGCTGATCACCTGGACCTTGGGCGATCCGTCCGTCGCCGAGGCGGTGACGCGCGACGCCGCCTTCGTCGACCAGACCGGCGGCGCGGAGGATCGCGAGGTGGTGCAGGCGATCCAGCGCGCGCTGGGCAGCGGCGCCAACGAACACTTCACCTTCGGCAGGTTCGAAAGCGCCATCGTCCACTTCCACCGCACCCTGGGCGCGGCGCTGGCGGTCCCCACTCCGTCATCCTGAGCATAGCGAAGGATCTTGCGGCGCTGCGGTCACACGCTGGGGCAGTGGTGGTTCGCACCACCGCGAGGTCCTTCGCTGCGCTCAGGACGACAGCCGTCAGCGCAGATGGCAGGCGACGAGCGTCTCGGGCGAGGCCTTGGCCGGCACCAGCTTCGGCTCCTCGACCCTGCAGCGATCGATGGCGTAGGGACAGCGGGTGTGGAAGTGGCAGCCGCTGGGCCGGTTCACCGGGCTGGGCACGTCGCCCTCGACCAGCCGCTTCTCGCGCTTGATCGCCGGATCGGGCACCGGCACCGCCGAGAGCAGCGCCTCGGTATAGGGATGCTGCGGCGAGGTGAAGATCGTCTTCTTCTCGGCGACCTCGACGATGCGGCCGAGATACATCACCGCCACGCGGTGGCTGATGTGCTCGACCACCGCGAGATTGTGCGAGATGAACAGGTAGGCGAGGTTCGAGCCGCGCTGCAGATCCATCAGCAGATTGATGACCTGCGCCTGAATCGAGACGTCGAGCGCCGAGACCGGCTCGTCGCCGACGATCACCTTCGGCCCGAGCGCCAGCGCGCGGGCGATGCAGATGCGCTGGCGCTGGCCGCCGGAGAACTCGTGCGGGAAGTTCCTCATCTGCGCCGGGCGCAGCCCGACGCGCTCGAACAGCGCGGCGACGCGCTCGGCGCGTTCCTTGCCGCGTGAGATGCCGTGCACCATCAGTGGCTCGCCGACGATGTCGCCGGCCGACATGCGCGGATTGAGCGAGGAGAACGGGTCCTGGAAGATGATCTGCATCTGCCGGCGAAAGGGCCGCATCTCCGCCTTGCTCATGCGGCTGACATCGGCGCCGTCGACCATGATGCTGCCGGCGCTGGGCTCGATCAGGCGCAACAGCAGGCGGCCCACCGTCGACTTGCCGCAGCCGCTCTCGCCGACCAGCCCGAGCGTCTCGCCCTCGTAGATCGCGAAGCTCACGCCGTCCACGGCATGCACATGGCCCGCCGCGCGCTGCAGCAGGCCTTTCCTGATGGGAAAATGCTTCTTGAGGTCGACGACCTCGACCGCGGGAATCCGCTGCTTCGTCGCCGCCTCAGCCACGCGACTCTCCTTTCGTCTTGCCGGCATGCCAGCAGGCAGCCCAGTGGCCGGGGACGTGCTCGAGATAGTTCGGGTATTCGGCGCGGCAGCGATCGTCGGCCAATTCGCAGCGCGGCGCGAAGTGGCAACCCGGCGGCAGGTCGTTGAGCGCCGGCACGGTGCCGACGATCTCCTGCAGGCGTTCGCCGGTTTCGGTCTCCTCGCCGCGCATCAGGCCCAGGCGCGGAATCGAGCCCATCAGGCCGCGCGTGTAGGGATGCAGCGGCCGCGCGAAGAGCCCGCCGACCTCGGCCTCCTCGACCTTGCGGCCGGCATACATCACCACTACGCGCCGCGCTGTCTCGGCGACGACGCCGAGATCGTGCGTGATCAGGATCACCGCGGCGCCGAGGTCGCGCTGCAACTCGACGATGAGCTGCAGGATCTGCGCCTGGATGGTGACGTCGAGCGCCGTGGTCGGCTCGTCGGCGATCAGCACCTCGGGATTGCAGGCCAGCGCCATGGCGATCATCACGCGCTGGCGCATGCCGCCGGAGAGCTGGTGCGGATACTCCTTGGCGCGCTGCTCGGCCTCGGGGATCTTGACCTTCTTCAGCATATCGATGGCACGCGCCATCGCGTCCTGCTTGGACAGCTTCTGATGCAGGCGCAGTGCCTCCGACACCTGCCGGCCCACGGTCATGACCGGGTTCAGCGAGGTCATCGGCTCCTGGAAGATCATCGAGATCTGGTTGCCGCGCACATCGCGCATCTGCGCTTCGTCGAGCTGGACCAGATCGACACCGTTGAGCTTGACGCTGCCGGACACGATGCGGCCCGGCGGCGTCGGGATCAGGCGGATCACCGAAAGCGCGGTGATGCTCTTGCCGCAACCCGACTCACCCACGATCGCCAGCGTCTCTCCCTTGCGCACGTGGAAGGAGACGTTGTCGACCGCCTTGACGATGCCGCGGCGGGTATAGAACCAGGTGGTGAGACCGTCGACCTCGAGCGCTACGTCGCTGTTGGTCCTCAGAATGGCGTCGGCGCGGTGATCCGGCATCCTTCGCTAGCTCCGCTGCCGTGGGTCGAGGATATCGCGCAGGGCATCGCCCAGCAGGTTGGTGCCGAAGACGATCAGGCTGATCGCCAGGCCGGGGAAGATCACCAGCCACGGCGCGCGGCGCACGTACTCCGCCGCCGATTCCGAGAGCATGCGGCCCCAGGACGGATGCGGCTCGGGCACGCCCAAGCCGAGGAAGGAGAGCGACGCCTCGGTGAGGATCGCCGAACCGAGCTGCGCCGTGGCCAGCACGATCAGCGGCGCCAGCGTGTTGGGCAGCACGTGGCGGATGGCGATGCGCCATTCGCTCATGCCCACGGCGCGCGCCGCCTCGACGAACGGCATCTCGCGCAGCGACAGCGCGCTGGAGCGCACGATACGCGCCACGTTGGGCGCCAGCGCGATGGCGATGGCGATGATGGTGTTGCGCAGCGACGGCCCGAGCGAGGCGGCCATCACCAGCGCCATCACCAGCAGCGGCAGCGCCTGCACGATGTCGGAGATGCGCTGCACGATGAGGTCGAACCAGCCGCCGACATAGCCGGATGCCAGGCCGAGGGCCCCGCCGATGGCGCAGCCCAGCACCGTCGCGCCGATGCCGACGGCGAGCGAGATCTGCGCGCCGTGCACGATGCGGCTGAACATGTCGCGGCCCATGAAGTCGGCGCCCAGCCAGTGGGTGGCGTTGGGCTCCGACAGCGAGGCGCGCGCGTTGGTGGCGAACGGGTCCATCGGCGCGATCCACGCCGCGAAGAGCGCGCAGACGACGAAGATGCCGAAGATCACCGCGCCGGCGGCCCCCAGCGGATAGCGCCGCGCGAAGAAGCGGATGCTGCCCCAGGTGCTGGAGATGTTGGCGCCGGCCCGGACGAGCTCGGCTTGATGGTCGATAGCGGCCATGATCGCCTCCCCTCAGTCCGAGTACCGGATACGTGGATCGAGGACCACGTACGCCATGTCGACCATGAAGTTCACTACGACGGTGACCAGCGCCATGAACAGCACGAGATTCTGCACGATCGGATAGTCGCGCCAGCGGATCGCCTCGACGAGGAAGCGCGCCACGCCGGGGATGTTGAACACCGTCTCGGTGACGATCAGGCCGCCGATCAGGAATGCGGCCTCGATGCCGATGATAGTCACCACCGGCAGCACGGCGTTGCGCAGCGCGTGCCGGTAGTTCACCGACTGCTCGCTGGCCCCCTTGGAGCGCGCCGTTCGGATGTAGTCCTGTCTCAGCACCTCCAGCATCGACGATCGCGTCAACCGCATGATCAGTGCCGAGGCCCGGAAGCCCACGGCGGCGGCCGGCACCGAGTAGAGCGCCAGCTCGGCCCACAGCGTCTCGGGCGGCGTCGTGTAGATCGGGATGTCGCCGAACCAGCGGACGGCGGCCATCAGGATCAGCAGGCCGAGCCAGAACGACGGCAGCGACAGGCCGCTCAGGCTGACGACGCGCAGGACGTAGTCGAGCGACGTGTTCTGGCGAACGGCGCTGATCACGCCCAGCGGCACGCCGATCGCCGCCGAGAACACCAGCGCCAGCCCGGCGAGCTTGGCGGTGATCGGGATGCGCGGTCCAATCTCCTCGATGGTCGGCTTTTCGGAGACGTAGGAGTAGCCGAGGTCACCCTGGAACAGGCCGATGATCCATTTCGCGTACTGCGTCCAAAGGGGCAGGTCCAGCCCGAGCTCCCTGGTGATCTTGGCCTTCTCCTCCGGGTCGACCATGCCGGCCGACTCGAAGAGGATGTCGGCGATGTCGCCGGGCACGATGCGCAGCAGCACGAAGATGACGATCGACATCCCGAACAGCGTCAACGCCATCAGCAACACACGCCGAACGATGTAAGAGCCCATGTGGTTGGCCTACGCGCTTTGGTTCCGGGAACGCGACGACGACTACTTGTCGAGCCAGACGTGCTCGAAGCGCCAACGATCGTGGATCGTGGTGGCCGCGGTGATCACTCCCTTGACCTGGGGATGCCGGGAGGCAGCACCTCGGCCATGGTGGATCACCGAGGCGCCCGGCGGCGTGTCGCGAAGCGCAATGCGCCGCGCGCCACCGAATTTCTCGGCGATCGCTATCCGCCCCAACGGACTGGACATCGTCGCTTCCTCCACGCGCCGACCCGGCGCCGTGATCGTTGTCGCGACCCGGCTCTTGCGGCCGGGGCGGATGCCGGCGCGCTCCATCGACGCGCTCCATCCGTGGCGGCGCAGTAGATCACAGCCGCCGCGATTGATGAAACGGTGAATCGTCGTTTCCCGGCGGGAAACAGCCATGTGCGGCGGCCACCAGCATCGATGACCACCGATCACCCTCCCCTCGGATTGCGATACAGCGTCGCGGAATGTGGCCGCTCCGGCCTCTCTGCGGCGACCACACGCGATACCCAGAGAATCGGACCATCGCCGGGATGGAAATCGCCGTCCGGCGCCGTCCGTGCCATGCAGGCGCCGTCAGCCCGGCTTGCGGCCTGTGATCCGGCTCAGCACGCCGGGCACAAATTCGTTGACCGTGATGCCGGTGAAGCCGGCGCGCGCGAAGAAGCCTTTGACGTCGGCTTCCGAATGCGCCTGCCCTGTGCTGTTGAACACCGCCTCGTTCAGGCCCCAGAGCGTGGGGTTGAGCGGCCCGTCGCGACTGTCGCGCATCGTCTCGCCGATCAGGTGCATCTCGCCGCCCGGCTCGAGCGCGGCGAAGGCCTTGCCGATGACGAGCTGGATGAGCTCGGGGCTGTACTGCGGCAGGTTGCTGGCCATGATCACGACGTCGGCGCCGGTCGGGAAGTCGTTGCTGGTGAAGTCGCCGGCCATGGCGGTGACTCGATCCGACACGCCGTGCTGGGCGATGAACTCGCGCGCCACGATTGCGACCGGCGGCAGGTCGAAGACGATGGCGCGCAGCTGCGGCCAGGTCTGCGCGGCGACGATGCTGTAGGCGCCCGAGCCGCCGCCGAGATCGAGGATCAGCCTGCGGCCCGACAGGTCGACCTGGCGCGCGAAGCGCCGGCCGGCGCCCATGCCGATGGAGTTGGTGGCGGTGTGGTAGCGCCGCGCATCCTCGACGGTGAAGTTCTCGTAGTCACCCAGTACCCGCTCGGTCTTCTGCCGCAGCGCTTCGGAAAGCTTCCCCCAGCGCTCCCAGCGCGGCTTGGTGAAGGTGATCCACGGACCGGCATAGCGCGGCGATCCCTTGACCAGGAAGCGCTCGACGTCGGGCGCGTTGGCGTAGGTCTCGCCGCTCTTGCGCAAGAGTTCCATCGCCGTCAGCGCCGTCAGCATGCGTTCGGCGTTGCGCCGGGTGATGTCGAGACGGCCGGCCACGGCGTCGATGGTGTTGGCGCCCTGCGAGACGGCGGTGAACAGGTCGATCTCGACCGCCGCCATCAGCGCGGCGCTCTGCTGGTAGGCCAGAGCCATCGCCTGCAGGCGCGTGGTATCAAGCCGCTCGGATGCCATGGCGTTCTCCCTCTTGCCGGGGCATCGTAACGCGCACATTCGACAAGGCCACCCCGACATGCCCCTGCACATCGGAATTGCCGCCTGCTCCGCCGAGGGCGCGGCGCTGTGCTACCGCACCATCTGCACCGAAGGCCCCGCCCTGATGGGCGGCCACGGCCATCCCGAGGTGTCGATGCACACGCCCTCGCTCGAGGACTACATGCAGCGCATCTACAAGGGCGACTGGCCGGGCGTCGGCGAGCTGATGCTGGCCTCGGCCGGGAAGCTGAAGCGCATGGGCGCCGACTTCGTGATCTGCCCCGACAACACCATCCACCAGGCGCTGCCCTTCGTCGAGGACCGCTCGCCGCTGCCCTGGCTGCACATCGCCGAGAGCGTGGCGCTGGAGGCCAAGGCGCGCGGATTCAGGCGCATCGCCATCACCGGCACGCGCTGGCTGGTCGACAGCGAAGTCTATCCGCAGAAGCTCAAGGCGCACGGGCTTGACTATCGGCGTCCCACCGTCGCGGAGCGCGACGAGGTCAACCACATCATCATGGAGGAGCTCGTGCGCGGCGTCGCCACGCCGACGGGACTCGCCGCCCTGCAGCGCGTCGTTGGTCGCCTCAGGACTGAAGGCTGCGACGCCGTGGTGCTGGGCTGCACCGAGCTGCCGATCGTCATGGACGATTCGAACTCGCCGCTGCCGACGCTGGATTCAACGCGCCTGCTGGCACGCGCGGCGCTGCGACGGTCGTTGGCCTGATGGCGACGCCGGGTGAGGTGCGCAGGCTGGAGACGCTGAGCCGCGTACGGTTGTCGGCCAACTTCTTCATGCGCGACTTCCTCTACAGCGAGACGGCGCAGATCTACGGCATCCGCAACGTGCCCGACGATCCCGAGCTCGCGATCGAAGCCGGTTCGCGGCTGTGCGAGGAGTTGCTCGAGCCGCTGCAGGCGACGTTCGGCCGGCTGGCGATCCGCTCGGCCTATCGCTCGCCCGAGATGAACGCGACCTGCAACCGGCTGAAGCTGGGCTGCGCGCGCAACGAGTACAATTTCGCGCGCCACATCTGGGACCGCCGCGATGCCAGGGGCCATATCGGCGCCTCGGCCTCGATCATCGTGCCGTGGGTCGCCGACCGATACGCGCAGGGCGGCTCGTGGCAGGCGATCGCCTGGTGGATCCACGATCACCTGCCCTACAGCGAGCTGCAGTTCTTTCCCAAGCTCGCCGCCTTCAACATCGGCTGGCACGAGAAGCCGCGGCGCACGATCTACAGCTACATCCCGCCACGCGGCTACCTGACCCGACCCGGCATTCCCGGCCACGACGACAATCACGCTGACGAATACGCCGGCTATCCTGTACTGTCGGCGAGACAACAAGCACCCGGGAGGACATCGCCATGACGCCGCTCGATGCCGACACCGATGCACAAGGTGTGACGCAGATCGAGATCGACCAGCGCATCTTCGATCTCTACGACGAGTACTGCCACGGCGGCATGGACCGCCGCGACTTCCTGCTGCGCGCCGCCGCCATCACGGTGGGCGGCCTCGCCATGGCGCAGGCGTTGCTGCCGCGCTACGTGCAGGCGCAGACCATCTCCTTCACCGACCAGCGCATCAAGGCGCGCTACGTCAACTACGCCTCGCCCGGCGGCTCGTCGGGCCAGATGCGCGGCTACCTCGTGCAGCCCACGGGGACCGGCAAGTTCCCGGCCGTGCTGGTGATCCACGAGAATCGCGGGCTCAACCCCTATATCGAGGACGTCGCGCGCCGCCTGGCCGCCGAGGGCTTCCTGGCGCTGGCGCCGGACGGATTGTTCCCGGTCGGCGGCTATCCCGGCAACGACGACGACGGCCGCGCGCTGCAGGGCAAGCTCGACCAGGCCAAGCTGCGCACCGACATGCTCAACGGCGCGCGCTACGTGAAGGCGCACGAGCTGTCTTCCGGCAAGCTCGGCGTTACCGGCTTCTGCTGGGGCGGCGGCACGACGAACTATCTCGCCGCGACACTGGGTGCCGACATGCAGGCCGGCGTGCCGTTCTACGGCGCCGCCGCCGACACCGCGTCGGTGCCGAACATCAAGGCGTCGCTGCTGATCCAGTACGCCGAGAACGACGAGCGCATCAACGGGATGTGGCCGGCCTACGAGACGGCGCTGAAGGCGGCGAAGGTATCGTACGAGATGCACAAGTACCCGGGCACGCAGCACGGGTTCCACAACAACTCGACGCCACGCTACAACGAGGCGCAGGCGAAGCTCGCGTGGGAGCGCACCATCGCCCACTTCAAGAAGCACCTCGCCTGAGGCGACGCGGCCTTCTGTCATTCCGAGCGCAGCGAGGGATCCAAGGATGGCCTGGATCCCTCGCTACGCTCGGGATGACAGGGATTGCAGCTCTTCGCGCGGAGCCCTACTTGTTGCAGGCACCGATCGACTGGGGCGCGCAGACCTTTCCGTCGATCCAGGTCGCGCCGGACAGGTTGATGCCGGCCAGATTGACGCCGTCCAGCCTGGCGTCCTTCAGGTTGGCTCTGGCGAGCTTGGCGCCCCTCACGAACGCGGCCTTGAGATTGGCGCCCTGCAGGTTGGCGCCGATCAGCGAGGCATCCGCGAGCCTTGCGCCTTCCAGATCGGCGCGCGGCAGGCTGACTTCGTCGAGCAGGGCCCCCTCCAGATTGGCGCCTCGCAGGTCGGCGGCGTCGAGCCTGGCGTAGGTCAGATCGACCTCCTTGAGATTCGCCCCGGACAGCGTGGCCTCGCGAAAATCGACGGTGGGCGACAGATCGGCACCGAGCAGGCTTGCCTTGTTCAGGTTGGCGCCGCGCAGGTTCGCCCGCCCCATCCTGGCGCCGGCCAGCAGCGCGCCTTGCAGGTTCGCGCCCTGCAGATCCTTGTCGCGCAGATCGGCGTCCCGCTTGTTGCAGCCCTGCCAGTTCACCTTCGGCCCCGGCGGATCCTGGCATCCGGCGAGAGCGATCCCCGGCGGCGCGACGAGCAGCACCCCCAGGAGGCCGGCACCGGCGGCCCATCGCGTCATGGCGCGGCCGCCACCGTGATGAACTTGTCGACGTGCGCGGGATCGGTGTCGAAGGCCGTCACCAGGCGGTAGGCCTGCTCGCCCGGGCGGTCGCTGGGCCATGGATAATACTTGAAGCCCGCGGCCTCGAGCGCCTTGTTGGCCGAGGCGGGCAGCGCGATGAAGATCTCGTTGGCCTCGACCGGGTAGAGCAGCCGCGTGCTGTTGAGTCGGCCCAGCCCTTCGGCCAGCCGCTTCGCCATGACATTGGCGTGGCGCGCATTGGCGAGCCAGAGATCGTCCGCGAGATAGGCGTCGAGCTGGGCCGAGAGCATGCGCATCTTCGAGAACAGATGTCCGGCGCGCTTGCGGCGGAACTCGAACTCGCTGGCCAGCTCGGGCTTGAAGAACACCACCGCTTCGGCGGCCAGCGCGCCGTTCTTGGTGGCGCCGAAGCTCAGCACGTCGACGCCGGCCCTCCACGTCACGTCGGCGGGCTTGCAGCCGAGATGGATCAGCGCATTGCCCAGCCGCGCGCCGTCCATGTGCAGCGACAGCTGGTGATTCCTGGCCTGCGCCGAGATCGCGCGCACTTCGTCCGGCGTGTAGCTGGCGCCGCACTCGGTCGCCTGGGTGATCGAGATCACCGCCGGCTGGGCATGGTGCACCACGCCCTTGACGTCGACGGCCAGGGCGCGCTCGAGGGTCGGCATGTCGAGCTTGCCGGCGGGCCCGTCGACGCACTGAAGCTTGGCGCCGCTGCTGAAGAACTCCGGCGCGTTGGCCTCGTCGACGTTGACGTGCGCGGCGGGGTGGCAGAACACCACGCCCCAGGGCGGCGTGAGGCAGGCCAGCGACAGCGCGTTGGCCGCCGTGCCGGTGGCGACCGGAAAGGCGACCAGCGTGTCGTGCTCGAAAGCCTGGCGCAGCCGCCGGGTGACTCGCCCGGTGATCTCGTCGGCGCCGTAGGACGACATCGGTCCGGCCCTGTACGCCGCGGCGAGCGCCTCGATGATCGCGGGGTGGGCCCCGACGGCATTGTCGCTGCGGAAATCCATGCTTATTCCTCGGAGCGCCGCGTCAGTGCCTCGATGCGATTGCCATCGGGAAGGAGCACGAAAGCGGCGTAGTAGTCGCGGCTGTAGATCTCGCGGATGCCCGGCGGGCCGTCGTCGCGGCCGCCGTTGGCCAACGCCGCGGCGTGGAACGCGCGCACAGCGGCGCGGCCGGGCGCGCGGAAGCACCAGTGCCGGTTGTCGGTCACCAGCGAGCCGCTGCTGAGATAGATCGAGATGTAGCAGAGTGGGCCGCCGCGCTCTCCATAACCTATGGCATGCTCGCGCCGATTGACCCGCGGATAGCCGAGGGTGCCGAGCACGGCGTCGTAGAAGGGCTGCGCGCGGTCGAGGTCGCTCACCGTGATCGACAGGTGATCGAGCATCAGCGCTTGCTCTCGGGGAAGCGCACCACGCCCAGCAACGCGCCAGAGGCCGGGTCGATGACGTAGAGCGCGGCGGCGCCGTCGCGCAGCCGCACCAGGGCCACGGTGCGGCCGTCGGCCGAGGTGACGCTTTCGACCTTGGCCCCCTCGGGGATCGCCACCGTCGCCTCGCCGAAGCTGCGTGACCTGGCGACCGCCAAACCAGGCGCCGTCGGCGCGCCGGCCTGTGGCGGATCGCTCGCGGGCGGTCTAACAATGCGCCGGCCAAGCTCGACGAACACGACGATGAACCCGACGGCGATCACGACGCCCATGAAGATCACGAGCGCCTTCAGCCAGCCGATGTTGCGTCCGCTCTGCTGCGCCATGCTTTCCCCGCGACCGCTCCCGACGTGACCCAGCCCGACGGGCCAGCGCCCGGCATCCATCGCCATGCAGCCAGCGAGGCCGACGCCGGCGACCGCCTCGACCGCGCAATCGCGTCCTGGCTGCCGGGCCTGTCGCGCAGCCGCGCCAAGGCGCTGATCGAGGCCGGCCGGGTGTCGCTGCTCGCCGCCGGCGAAGGGCGCGCGACCTTGGCCGACGCCTCCCGCAAGGTCAAGGCAGGCGAGTCGTTCGAGATCGACGTGCCGGAAAGCGCACCCGCCGTGCCACAAGCGCAGGAGATCGCGCTTTGCATCCTGCACGAGGATGCCGACCTGATCGTGCTCGACAAGCCGGCCGGGCTGGTCGTCCACCCCGCTCCCGGCAATCCCGACCGGACCCTGGTCAACGCGCTGCTCGCCCATTGCGGCAACAGCCTCAGCGGCATCGGCGGGGTGCGCCGGCCGGGCATCGTGCACCGCCTCGACAAGGACACCTCGGGCGTGATGGTCGTGGCCAAGAATGACCGCGCCCACCATGCGCTCAGCGAACAGTTCCAGGCCCACAGCATCGAGCGCGCCTACCGCGCGGTGGTCCATGGCGCGCCGACCCCCCCGGCCGGCACGATCGAAGGCAATATCGGCCGCCACAGGACCGACCGGAAGCGCATGGCCGTGGTCGTCAGCGGCGGCAAGCCGGCTACCACCCGCTATCGCGTGCTCGAGCGCTTTGGCGAGCCGGCGCGGCCAGTCGCCAGCCTGGTCGAAGCCGAGCTGCTCACCGGCCGCACCCACCAGGTGCGCGTCCACCTCGCCCATCGCGGCCACCCGCTGATCGGCGACCCGGTCTATGGCCGCGGCCGCGCCGCGCGCGGGGCCGGTGCGCCGGCCTTCGGGCGGCAGGCCCTGCACGCCTTCCGGCTGGGCTTTGTGCACCCGCGAAGCGGCACCGCACAAAGATTTGAGAGCCCGCTGCCGGCAGACATGGATAGGCTGCTCAAAATTCTTCGCACTTGAGCTTTAGCAATTCTCGTGTGCTAACTTAACGACGTTAGGTTAGGCTTCCAGTTGTCCCCAGAGGCGTCCCCGACCGCCTTGCTATCGTCACAATTCCTGAGCGCTATGGTCGGGTATTCTTGACGGGGAGGGTATATCCAAGGATAATTGGCACTCTAACCGGTGGAGTGCCAAGGAACTGGGCTCAAACCGGATGCTTAGGAACTCTATCGGGCTGTCGATGCCGCTTCGCGGGTCGCCGGCCAGAAGGAGGGAGATTATGGCTACCGCCGCTGCTTTGCCGGCCCTCGCCGGCACCCTGTCGCCTGAAGGCAACCTCACCCGGTACCTCCAGGAAATCCGCAAGTTCCCGATGCTGGAGCATGACGAGGAGTTCATGCTCGCCAAGCGTTGGCGCGAGCATGAGGATTCCGACGCGGCCCATCGCCTGGTCACCTCGCACCTGCGCCTCGTCGCCAAGATCGCCATGGGCTATCGCGGCTACGGCCTGCCGCTGGGCGAGCTGATCTCCGAGGGCAACCTCGGCATGATGCAGGCGGTCAAGCGTTTCGACCCGGACAAGGGCTTCCGCCTGGCGACCTACGCCATGTGGTGGATCCGCGCCTCGATCCAGGAATACATCCTGCACAGCTGGTCGCTGGTGAAGATGGGCACCACCGCGGCGCAGAAGAAGCTGTTCTTCAACCTGCGCCGGCTGAAGGGCCAGATGCAGGCGATCGAGGACGGCGACCTCAGGCCGGACCAGGTCAAGCAGATCGCCACCAAGCTCGGCGTCGCCGAGGACGAGGTGGTGAACATGAACCGCCGCCTGGTGCCCGACCAGTCGCTCAACGCGCCGATGCGCGCCGACGGCGAGTCGGAGTGGCAGGACTGGCTGGTCGACGACAGCGACAACCAGGAGGTCCGCTTCGCCGAGTCGCAGGAGCTCGAGCAGCGCCGCGCGCTCCTGTCGGGCGCCATGAAGAGCCTGTCGGAGCGCGAGCGCCACATCCTCACCGAGCGTCGCCTGGTCGACGAGCCCAAGACGCTCGAGGAGCTCAGCGACAAGTACGGCATCAGCCGCGAGCGCGTGCGCCAGATCGAGGTGCGTGCCTTCGAGAAGCTGCAGCGGGCGATGAAGAGCGCGGTGGCCGCCGCGGCCAACGCGCCGGCGCGCAACCCCGTGCACGCCTGATCGCGCATATCGGCTAGTATCGAAGGCCCCGCTGCGGCGGGGCCTTCGTCGTTTCGGGGCCGATCATGAGCCTTCTGTCGCTGCGCGCCGGCCGCCTTCGGCTCGACCTCGCCCCCGATTGCGGCGGCTCGATCGCGCGCTTCGCCGTCGCGGGCAAGGGGGACATCCTGCGGCCCGCGACCGCCCAGGCGCTCGCCTCGGGCAAGGGCAACGACACCGCCTGCTATCCACTGGTCCCCTACTCCAACCGCATCGCCGGGGGCCGGCTGACGGTCGCCGGCCAGACCATCACACTGGCGCCCAACTGGCCCGGGCAGCGCCACCCCATGCATGGCGATGGCTGGTCACATCCCTGGGAGGTCGCGGCCAGTGATGAATGCTCCGCCCGGTTGGTCTACGAACACGACGGCACCCACGGATGGCCGTACCGCTATGTCGCACATCAGAAATTCACCCTTCACGACGACACTCTTTGCGTCGCGATGAATCTGGCGAACCTCGAGCGTCACGCCGTCCCCGCCGGTATCGGCCTGCACCCGTTCTTCACGCGCGACGCCGATAGCGACCTCACCTGTCGCACGACTGACGTGTGGCTCACCGATGCCGAAGTGATTCCCACCGAGCGCATACCGGTGCCGGCGTCATGGGATTTCAGCCAGCCCTGCCGTATCGACGATGTGGCGCTCGACAATTGCTTCGATGGCTGGGATGGCCGCGCGCGCCTGCGCTGGCCATCGCGCGGGCTGGCGGTCGATCTGTCGGCGACGGACATCTTCCGCCACCTCGTGATCTTCACGCCGCCCGCGCGTCCCTTCTTCTGCATCGAGCCGGTCAGTCACGCCAACGGGGCAATCGGTTCAACCCGACTGATCGTCGATGACGAACTGCTTGGCGACATCACCTTCGCCGTGCGCGACCTTTAGGCCGCGGCGACGGCGCCGGCGCCCTCGCGCGTGGCCTTCACCGCCGCCTTGGCCGCCTGCGACAGCAGGCCGGCGTCGTTGGCGATGGTGACCAGGCGGAAGCCCATGCCGATCATGCGCGCGGCATAGGCCGGGCTGCCGTTGTGCAGGCCGGCGAACTGGCCGCGCTTGGACGTCGCCGCCAGCATCTTCTCGTAGATGCCGAGGATCTGCGGCTCCTCGCGGTCCAGCCGCGGCGCGAGGCCGAGCGACAGGCCGAGATCGCTGGGCCCGATATAGATGCCGCTGATGCCGGGCACGTCGAGGATGGCGTCGATGTTGTCGATCGCCTCCTGCGTCTCGATCATCGGGATGACCAGCACCTCGTCGTTGGCGGTCGCCTGGTAGGGCGTCGCCTCGCCGTAGGCGCCGGCGCGGATCGGGCCGTTGCTGCGCTTGCCCTTGGGCGGATAGAGGCAATAGGAGACCAGCGCCCTGGCTTCGGCGGCGTTGTTGACCATCGGGCAGATCACGCCCCAGGCGCCGCCGTCGAGCACCTTGCCGCAGATGCCCGGCTCGTTCCACGGCACGCGCACCAGCGGCGTGATCGGATGCCGGTCCATCGCCTGGAAGCAGCGCACCATGCTGTGGTAATCCTGCACGCCGTGCTGCATGTCGACGGTGACGCTGTCCCAGCCGCACTGCGCCATGGTCTCGGCCGCGAAGCCGTCGGGAATCGCCAGCCAGCCGTTGACGCAGGCCTTGCCGGCAGCGAGCCGGCGCTTGAGCATGTTGGGCATCCGTTTCTCTCCCCTACTCCACAATGCTCCGTTCAGTCCTTGAACGGATCGGTCATCAGGATCGTGTCCTCGCGCTCCGGCGATGTCGACAGCAGCGCCACCGGGCAGCCGATCAGCTCCTCGACGCGGCGCACGTACTTCACGGCATTGGCCGGCAGCTGCACCCAGGAGCGCGCGCCCTTGGTGCTCTCGTTCCAGCCCTCGAAGATCTCGTAGACCGGCTTGATGCGTGCCTGCGCGCCCATGGTGAAGGGGAAGCGCTCGATGCGCTTGCCGTCGAGCTCGTAGCCGACGCAGACCTTGAGCTCGCTCATGCCGTCGAGCACGTCGAGCTTGGTCAGCGCGATGCCGTCAATGCCGTTGAGCTTCACCGCCTGGCGCACCATCACCGCGTCGAACCAGCCGCAACGCCGCTTGCGCCCGGTATTGACGCCGAACTCCATGCCGCGCTGCTGCAGGCCGTCGCCAATCGCATCGAACAGCTCGGTCGGGAACGGCCCGTCGCCGACGCGCGTGGTGTAGGCCTTGGCGATGCCCAGCACGTAGCCGACCGCGCCGTTGCCCAGGCCGCTGCCGATCATCGCCTGCGCCGCCACGGTGTTCGACGAGGTGACGAACGGATAGGTGCCGTGGTCGATATCGAGCATGGTCGCCTGCGCGCCCTCGAACAGGATGCGCTTGCCGGCGCCGCGCAAGGCGTCGAGGCGCTCCCAGACATCCTCGGCGTAGGGCAGGATCTGCGGTGCCAGCGCACGCAACTCGGCGAGCAGCGCGGCCGGCTCGACCAGCGGCTTGCCGAGCCCGGTGCGCAGCGCGTTGTGGTGGGTCAGCAGGGTGTTGACCTTGCGCTCCAGGATGTCGTCTTCGGCGAGGTCGCCGACGCGAATCGCGCGGCGGCCGACCTTGTCCTCGTAGGCCGGGCCGATGCCGCGGCGCGTGGTGCCGATCCGGATCGTGCCCGGCACGTCCTCGCGCCAGCCATCGAGGTCGCGATGCAGCGGCAGGATCAGCACGGCGTGGTTGGCGATCTTCAGCGTCTTGGGGCTGACCTCGACGCCCTGGCCGTTCACCCGCTTCACCTCCTCGAGGAAGTGCCAGGGGTCGACGACCACGCCATTGCCGATCACCGACAGCTTGCCCGGGCGCACCACGCCCGACGGCAGCAGCGCCAGCTTGTAGGTCTGGTTGCCGATGACGAGCGTATGGCCGGCGTTATGGCCGCCCTGGAAGCGCACCACCACTTCGGCGCGCTCGCTGAGCCAGTCCACGATCTTGCCCTTGCCCTCGTCGCCCCACTGGGCGCCGACGACCGCCACGTTCGCCATGTCGATCCCCGCACACGAAAAACGCCCCTCCGGGCCGTTGACCTGAAGGGGCGTGGCCGTACCTAGCACGCGAGGGCGGGCGTGGGGAGTGGGATAACGCCGCAGATCAGAAATACGCGATCAGCCGGCCGCTGATCGCCACGCCGAACCAGAAGGCGATCGACAGCGCCGCCTGCGCCCGCCCCAGCGCCGGCGGCGCGCTGTCCCAGCCCTCCAGGGCATGGCGCCACAGGCCGCGGAAGGCGATGGCGTTGGCGATGCCCAGCGCGAAAAGGGCCGCCTTGATCAGGAACACGTTGTTGGCGACCAGCGCCGCGGCGTCGGCAATGAACAGCAGCAGGCCGCTGACGATCTGCAGCAGCAGGCCCGTGATGGCGATCGGGGTCAGCGTGCGCGACAGCCCCGCGACCGACACCGCGCGGCCGATGCCCAGCAGGCGCAGGTCGAGCGCGACGATCGGCCCGACCAGCAGCGCCAGCCCGACGATGTGGCCGAGATTGGCCAACGGATAGATCCACGTCGAATCACGCAGCATGAAGGAGAATCCGGACGCCTCGAGCGCGGCGGCCAGTGCCGCGAGCCAGCCCGCGTCCATGCCGATGTCCATGGCCGGCGCGCCTCAGCGCAGCTCGACCGTCTTGCCGCCCTCGGTGGTGATGCGCTCCGCGCGCATCTCGCCATCGTGCACCCGGCTGGCGTAGCCGACCAGGGTCACGACCTTGCCGACCGCGAGCTCCTCGCGCGGCAGGCCGCGCGACTGCATGCGCGACACCGGCGCCAGGATCGCGGTCCACTTCTTGCGCTCGACCTCGACGACGATCTCGCCGTGCGGGTTCTGATACTTCGATTCGAGGATGGCGCCCTTGAGCGTCAGCGTCTTGCCGGCGTCGTAGCTGCTCCAGCCGTGATGCGCGGCGGCCGGGCTGGCCAGCGCGGCGCCCGACAGGACGAGGAGCGATCGGCGGCGTAGAGTCATCGCGATCTCCATTTTGGGAGCGCCGGCGTCCCGCCGGCTCTTTTCATGATGCCGGCGGGACGCCGGCGCTCCCACAGAGTCTAGATGGCGACGGCCTCGCCGTCGATCAATGCATAGGCGCAGCCCAGGCGGACGGCCTCGGCCCTGGTATCGCCGACCTCGGCCAGACCGTGCACCGTGTGGAAGCCCTCGCCACGCCAGTGTGCCAGCTCGGCCCAGGCGATGTCGGCCGGCACGTAGAGCCGCCTGCCCGGCGGCTCGACCGTCGCGGCGCCCAGCACCGTGTCCATGTAGAGCGTGAAGCCGGTCGCCGGCTCGCTCGCGGTGCCCTCGTCCTCGCTGAAGCCGGCGCGGTAGCGGCCGCCGCGGCCCAGCTCGCCGCGCCCGACCTCGCCCAGCGCGCCGCGCGCGTAGAGCGTGAAGCTCACGCCGTCCTGGTATTCCAGGCCGCGGTACTCGACCGGATCGATGGTGAGGTGCAGCGTCGGCGCCGCCTGGTGCAGCAGCGCCACGACCGCGGCCAGCCGATCGGCCTCGGCGCGCGCCGCGTCGGGCAGGGCCAAGCTCTTCAGGCGGGCCACGCCCGCTTCCGCCGGGCCGACGGCGCGCAGCAGGCCGACGAAGATGTCGCGCACCGCGTCGCCGGCGGCGGCCACGCCCTTGGCGCGTTCGTCGGCGACGATGCGCGCCATCGCCGATTCCTCCTTGCGCTCCAGCGCGCGGCGCAGGCGGCGCACCATGCCGTCGGGCAGGCCGAGCGCGGCGCACAGCGCGGTGACGAGCGTCGGCAGGTTGAGATCGACCGACAGCGCCGGCACGCCGACCTCGAGCAGCGCGTCGGCCGCCAGCAGCACGGCCTCGGCATCGGCGCTGGCGGCGTCCGAGCCGATCAGCTCGACGCCGACCTGGGCGAACTGGCGCTGCGGGCGCAGCTGCGAGCCCTTCATGCGCAGCACGTTGCCGGCGTAGGACAGGCGCAGCGGCCGCGGCGCGTCCTTCAGGCGCGTGGTGGCAATGCGCGCGACCTGCAGGGTCATGTCGGCGCGCACGCCCATCATGCGCTGCGACACCGGATCCATCAGGCGGAAGCTGTGCGCCGCCATGGCGACGCCGGCGCCGCCGAACAGCGACTCCTCGAACTCCACCAGCGGCGGCTTGACGCGCTGATAGCCCTGGCCGGCGAAGCGCGCCATCAGGCGGCCCATGACATGCGCCTCGAGCTCGGCTTCCGGCGGCAGCATGTCGCCGAGACCGGGCGGCAGCAGGCCGCGATGGGAATTGTCGTTGGCGCTCAAGGCTGGGTCCTCATGGCGCCGACGATTTAGCCGGCGTAAGGTAGCCGCGCCAGCCCTGTTTGCGGAGCCAGCCATGGACACCAGCGCCTTCGAAGCCGAACTGCGCCGTGAGGGATAACAGGAGATCCTGACGCGCACCGGCAAGCCCGGCCTGACGCCGCTGCACACCCATCCCTTCGACGCCTACGCCATCATCCTCGCCGGCGAGATGACGGTGACCTGGGACGGCGGCAGCGTGACCTGCAGGCCGGGCGACACCTTCAGGCTCGACGCCGGCCGCGAGCACACCGAGACCTACGGCCCCGACGGCGCGACCTATCTCGTCGGCCGCCGCACGCGCGAGACCAAGGCTGCTTGAACTGTAGGGCTTACCTTCCCCCGGAGGGGGAAGGTGGGGCGCGCAGCGCGACGGATGGGGGATGTCGAAGACGAACGGAGGAGTCCGGCTTCGACATCCCCCATCCGCCCTTCGGGCACCTTCCCCCTCCGGGGGAAGGTAAACAGGCGTGTCAGCCGATCAAGCCGGGCAGCTCGCGCATGTGGTGGAAGGGTTCGCCGCCGGCGGCGATGAGGGCGTCGCCGTCATTGTGTTGCGCGCAATAGGCCAGCACGCGCATGCCGGCGGCGCGTCCGCCCAGGATGCCGGGCACCGAATCCTCGATCACCACGCAGCCGGGCGGCTTCGCGCCCATGCGCTCGGCGGCGAGCAGGAAGAGATCGGGCGCCGGCTTGCCATGCACCACCATGGCGGCGACGAACAGCCGCTCGACGCCGAAATGCGCCAGCAGGCCGGTATTCGCCAGATTGTCGCGCACGTCCTCGAACAGGCCCGACGAGGCCACGCATTTGGGCTGCGGCAGCGCCGCCAGCGCCGCGTCGATCCCGTCGGTCTTCTGCAGGCCCTCGCTGGCGAAGATGCGGTCGGTCTCGGCGAACACGCCGGGCAGGAAATCATCAGGCACGGTGCGGCCCAGCGCCTTGCCGACCAGATCGAGGCAATCCGGGATCGGCCGGCCCATCAGGCGGCGCGCGACATCCATCGGCGTCCAGTGCAGCCCGAGCAGCGCCAGGCGAGCGGCCCAGGCGCGATTGTAGAGACGCTCGCTGTCGATCAGCGTGCCGTCGCAGTCGAAGATCAGCAGCGCCGGGCTCATGCCGCGACCATGCCCAGCAAGCTCGGCAGCCGGCGCATGTCGTCGAAGAGCGTCGCGCCCGCCTCGACCAGCCCGGCGCGATCGGTGTGCGGCGCGCCGACATAGCCATAGGCGCGCATGCCGGCGGCGCGCGCCGCCTGGGCACCGGCCGCGGAGTCCTCGATCACGATGCTGTCGCCCGCCGGCATGCCCATGCGCCGGGCGGCGAACAGGAACAGGTCGGGCGCCGGCTTGCCGCGCGCCACCTGGGTCGCGCTGAAGATGCGCCCGTCGAAGCGATCCCACAGCCCGGCGCCGCCCAGCGTGATGCGCATCTTGCCGTGATCGCCCGACGAGGCGACGCAGGTCGCCGCGCCGGCGCGCTCCAGCGCGTCGAGCGCGGCGATCACCCCCGGCACCGCGTGCACGCCTTCGTCGCGGAAGCACGCGAAGGTGCGGTCCTGCAGGCGCTCGACGAAATCGCCGGGCACGGTGCGTCCCAGCTCGGCCTCGACGATCTCGATGCAGCTCCTCATCGAGCGGCCCATCAGCCGGCGCATGGTCTCGGCGACATCCCAGTCCAGGCCTTCGCGGTTGAGCGCCTCGGCGAAGCAGCGATTCGACAGCGGCTCGGTATCGACCAGCACGCCGTCGCAGTCGAAGATCACCAGCACGAGCTCATCTCTCCTCGCCCGCCAGCAGGCCGTAGACCATTACGCTGCGGTACTCCTCGCCGCGCCGCCAGCGATCGCGCAGCGGCCCGCCCTCGAGCTTGAAACCCACCGCCTCGGCGAGTCGGATCGACGCGGTGTTCTCGGGCATGATCATCGCCTCGATGCGATGCGTGCCGAGCACGTCGATGCAGTAGCGGATCACCGCCTGCGTCGCCTCGCGCGCGTAGCCCTTGCCCTCGTGCCTCGGCGCGAGGATCCAGCCCAGCTCGAGCCGGCGCGAGCCCTCGTTGCGTGCGTAGTAGTTGATCATGCCGAGGCAGGCATCGTCGCGCCGCCGCGCGATCGCCCAGCGCAGCCACTGATCCTGGACGTCGATCTTCATCATGCCGCGCACCCGCTTCGCCGTCTCGGCACGCGTCTTCAGAGGCAGCGTGGTCCAGTATCGCATCGCACGAGCGCTGCCGAAGGCGGCGTGCATGGCGTCGATGTCGCCCAGCCGGAAGCGGCGCAGGCGCAGGCGCTCGGTCTCGAGCATTGGGAATTTCGGCCGGCTCATGCGCCGCTGCCTCCCTGATGCGCGCGGATCGCCTCGAGGAAGGTCGCGCCGTGGCGTGCCATCTTGGCCTCGCCGACACCGTGACAGGCGAGCATCGCTTCCGGCGTCGCGGGCCTCAGGCGCGCGAAGTCCAGCAGGGTGCGATCGGGAAACACCATGTAGGCCGCCATGCCCATGCCGCGCGCGATGCGGTTGCGCAGGGCCTTGAGCTCGCTCAGCAGGTCCCCGTCGACATCGGCCATGGCTTGCTCGCCGATCGCGGCGCGCACCTTGCGGGCGGCCGCCTCCTTGCGCGCCTGGCGCGGCGTCATGCGCACGTCGCGCATCTCCACGCGCTCCTTGCCGCGCAGCACCGCCCAGCCGCGCTCGCCCACCACCCAGCGGCCGTACTCCGAGATGTCCATGGTCGCCAGCCCGAGCGCATTGATCTGGCGCAGCACGGCGCGCCATTCGCGCTTGTCGCGATCCTTGCCGACGCCGAAGGTCGGCAGCCGGTCGTGACGGAATCGCTGGATCGACTCGGTACCCTCGCCCACCAGCAGCGACACCAGGTGCTCGGTGCCGAAGCGCTCGCCGGTGCGCACCATGGCCGACAGCGCCTTCTGCGCCTCGACCGTGCCGTCGATCACGGCGATGCCCTCGAGGCAGAGATCGCAATTGCCGCAGGGCTCGACCGTCTCGCCGAAATAGGCCAGCAGGGTCTGCCGCCGGCAGCGCGGCGCCTCGCACAGCGAGACCAGCGCGTTGAGCCGCTGGCGCTGGGCGCGCTTCTGCTCCTCGGCCGCCTCGCTCTCGTCGATCTGCATCCGACGCACGCGCATGTCGTCGAGACCGTAGAGTGTCAGCGTGTTGGCCGGCAGCCCGTCGCGCCCGGCGCGGCCGATCTCCTGGTAGTAGCTCTCGATGTCCTTGGGCAGGTCGCCGTGGCAGACGAAGCGCACGTCGGGCTTGTCGATGCCCATGCCGAAGGCGATGGTGGCGACGACGATGACGCCGTCCTCGCGCTGGAACAGGTCCTGGTTGCGCGTGCGCTCGGCGGCCTCCATGCCGGCGTGATAGGGCACGGCGCGGAAGCCCTCCTGGTTCAGCATCGCCGCGGTGTCCTCGGTCTTCTTGCGCGAGGCGCGGTAGACGATGCCGCTCTCGCCGCGATGGCCGCGCAGGAACGACAGCAGCTGGCGGCCCGTGCTCTCCTTCGCCGCCATCGCCAGGCGCAGGTTGGGGCGGTCGAAGCCGTGCACGAAGACCTTCGGCTCACGCTTGAACAGGCGCTCGGCGATCTCCTGGCGCGTCGCGGCGTCGGCGGTGGCGGTGAAGGCCACGGTCTGCGGCTCGCCCAGCGCCGCGCGCGCCTCGCCCAGCGTGAGATAGTCGGCGCGAAAGTCGTGACCCCATTTCGAAACGCAATGCGCCTCGTCGACCGCCAGCAGGCCGACGCCGGCGGCGGCCAGCGCATTGCGTGTGTCGGCCAGCGCCAGGCGCTCGGGCGCGCAATAGACCAGCGACAGGCGCTGCTCGCGCAGCATCTCGAAGGTGCGCGCATTGCCCGCGGCGCCGTTGGCCGAGTTCAGCGCCGCCGCCCCGATTCCCAGCGCGCGCAGCGCCTCGACCTGGTCGCGCATCAGGGCGATCAGCGGCGAGACCACCACGGTGACGCCATCGCGCAGCAGGGCGGGCAGCTGGTAGCACAGCGACTTGCCGGCGCCGGTCGGCATCACCGCCAGCACGTCCTGGCCGCCGACGATGGCCTCGACGATCTCGCGCTGGCCGGGCCGGAAATCGGCGAAGCCGAAGACGCGATGGAGGGCTTCCTCGGCCCTTGCGAACTCAGGCAACTTTTCACTCACAATGGAACGCGTCGCTTCTCAACCGCAGCCCGGAACTCCGGGTCGAGTGTATCCCAATCGACGACATCGACGGTGATCGGCAGATCGCTGTCGGAAAACGCCTCCTTCAGCTCGCTCAGTCGTCGCCATGGGACACCACCCTCCATCTCCACGGCGATGTCGAGATCGCTGAAACGGCGGGCATCGCCGGTCGCGCGCGATCCGAAGCACCACGCACGAGCCCCGGGCAGATGCGCATCGAGCAGTCGACGCACTTCTTCGAGGTGATCCGCTTCAAGCTGAATCGTCATTGAGCTTCTCCAGCCTGGCAATCAGCGTTTCGACGGCGGGAAGAAAAGCCTCCGCCACCGCGACTACCTCCAGTGCGGTGACCTCGTTGTATGTATGGCTAACGAGGTTTCGCGCGCGCGTGAAGTCGAACCATGCCACCGGATCGTCGATCAAGCCTGCCTTTGCCGCCTCGCGAAAAAGATCCCGTCGAGTCAGCGTGTTCGTCTCGACGCCCTGGGCGAGCAGCCGACGTCGCATGAACTTCCACGCCAGCTCGTAGGTGTACTCGAAACGCTGCACAATGGCATCTCGCACAAACTCGTCGCGCGGATTGACAAGTATCGCCCGCCGCAGGGACGAAGCGGCGTTTGCAATGGGCGTGAGGATCAGTTCGTCTTCAGCCATGAACTCAGTCTAGCACGCAGTTGGCGACCCGGCATGGCGCTCCCGGCAACCAGTAGGGCGATCGCTTATAGCGAATCTCATACCTTCCCCCGCTGGCGGGGGAAGGTGCCCGAAGGGCGGATGGGGGTGGTTGTCAAAGACGAACGTGCTGTCGCAAGTCAGATCGCGTCTAGCCGCAAAAGCCACCCCCATCCGTCAGCGCTACGCGCTGCCACCTTCCCCCGCCAGCGGGGGAAGGTAGGAGTGGAAATGCGATATGCGATAGCCTCGGACGACATGGCGCGCGATTTGCCGCGCGTTGCTTCGGCGTGGCGGCTAGGGTGGCGGGGCAACCACAGGCGGGAATCGTGAGCGAAGACAGCAAGGCCCGGATCCAGCGCATCGCCCAGGCGGCGTTCGCGCAGCACAGGGAGCTCGACCGCGTGCCGGCGATGGCCGCGGGCGTCGTGATCGACGGCGCACTCGTGGCGTTCAGCGGCTTCGGCGCCGGCCCGGACTCGATCTTCCGCATCGCCTCGATGACCAAGAGCTTCACCGCTGCCGCGGCGCTGATCCTGCGCGACGAGGGAAAGCTCGATATCGACGCGCCGATCACGCGCTATGCACCCGAGTTCGCCACGCTGAAGGGACCGACTACGGACTCGCCCGCGATCACCACGCGGCACCTGCTGTCGATGCAGAGCGGCCTGGCGACCGACGATCCCTGGGGCGACCGCCATCTCGACATCGGCGATGGCGAGCTCGACGCCGCCGTGCGCGCCGGTCCGCTTTTCGCCTGCGTGCCCGGCACGGCCTTCGAATATTCCAATCTTGGCTACGCGCTGATCGGCCGCGTCATGCACCGCGCCTCGGGGATACGGCCGCAGGCCTTCATCAGCGAGCGGCTACTGAAGCCGCTGGGCATGAGCCGCACGGTCTGGGAGTCGAAGGACGCGCCGCCCGGCGCCGACATCGTCGTCGGCCTGCGCGCCGACAACGGGGCGCCCGAGCCGACACCGCCCGACGGCGGCCTGGCGCCGATGGGCGGGCTGTGGTCGACCGTCGCCGATCTGGCCAAATGGGTCGATTTCCTCGCCGATGCCTGGCCGCCGCGCGACGGCGCCGACGGCGCGCCGCTCAGCCGCGCCTCGCGCCGCGAGATGCAGCGCGTCGAGACGGCGATCGAGCCCTTCGACTCGCGCTCGGCCGACGGCACGGTGTGGCCCTTCAGCGGCGGCTATGGGCTGGGCCTGCAGATCGGCCACGACCGCGATCTCGGCGAGGTGGTCGAGCATTCCGGCGGCCTGCCGGGCTACGGCTCCAACATGCGCTGGGTGAAGAACACGCGCGTCGGCCTGATCGCGCTGGGCAATGCGACCTACGCACCGATGCGCTACGCGACGCGACGCGCGCTCGCGGCGCTGGCCGCCGCCGGCGTGGTTCGCCGCCCCGGACTTTCGGCGACGCCGACGCTCCTCGAGGCCGGCACGGCGCTGTTCGACCTGCTGACGAACTGGGACGACAAGCGCGCCGCCGCGATCTTCGCCGACAATGTCGCGCCCGACGATGCCTTGGCGCAGCGCCGGCGTGCCGCCGCTTCATTGGTGCAGCGCCATGGCACGCTGAAGCTGGCGCGGGTCGACCCGATGTCACGCACCACGGGCCGCATTGTCGCCCATTCCGCGACGGGCGAGATCACGATCAGCTTTCAGCTCGCGCCGGTCGGCGGCGTGCAGAAGTACGATCTGCCGACGTGAAGCCCCTGTCATCCCGAGCGCAGCGAGGGATCCAGGGAAGCGGCCTGGATCCCTCGCTGCGCTCGGGATGACACAAGGGTCTGATCGACCCCGGGGGGCCGCCTAGTTGCGGCCCTCGACCAGCCCGCGGCACACCACCTGCGCCTGGATCTCCGCCGCGCCCTCGAAGATGTTGAGGATGCGCGCGTCGCACAGCACGCGGCTGATCGGGTACTCCATGGCGTAGCCGTTGCCGCCGTGGATCTGCAGGGCGTTGTCGGCGTTGCTCCAGGCAACGCGCGCGGCCAGCAGCTTGGCCATGCCGGCCTCGATGTCGCAGCGTCGGTCGCCGTCCTTCTCGCGCGCCGCAAAGTAGGTGAGCTGGCGCGCGATCATGGTCTCGACCGCCATCCAGGCGATCTTGCCGGCGACGCGCGGGAAATTGACGATCGGCTTGGCGAACTGCACGCGGTCCCTGGCGTAGCGCAGTCCGAGCTCCATCGCGCATTGCGCCACGCCGATGGCGCGCGCCGCGGTCTGGATGCGCGCGCCCTCGAAGGTCGCCATCAACTGCTTGAAGCCGTTGCCCTCGGCCTCGCCCAGCAGGTTCGCCGCCGGCACCTCGAAGCCGTCGAAGCCCAGCTCGTATTCCTTCATGCCGCGATAGCCCAGCACCCTGATCTCGCCACCGGTCATGCCCCTGGCCGGGAACGGATCGCTCTCGCTGCCGCGCGGCTTCTCGGCCAGCAGCATCGACAGGCCCTGGTAGCCTGGCTTGTCGGGGTTGGTGCGCACCAGCATGGTCATGATGTCGGCGCGCGCGGCATGCGTGATCCAGGTCTTGTTGCCGTAGACCTTGTAGGTGTCGCCTTCGCGCACGGCGCGGGTGCGCAAGGACGCGAGGTCGGAGCCGGTGTTGGGCTCGGTGAAGACGGCGGTGGGCAGGATCTGCCCAGTGGCGATCGCCGCCAGGTACTTCTGCTTCTGCGCCTCGGTGCCGCCGGCGCGGATCAGCTCGCCGGCGATCTCCGAGCGCGTGCCCAGCGAGCCGACGCCGATGTAGCCGCGCGACAGCTCCTCGGTGACGACGCACATTGCCAGCTTGCCCATGCCCAGCCCGCCCCACTCCTCCGGGATGGTGAGGCCGAAGACGCCGAGCTCGGCCATCTTCTGCACCACGGGCAGCGGGATCAGCTCGTCCTTCAGGTGCCAGTCGTGCGCGAAGGGCAGCACCTCGTCGTTGACGAAGCGGCGGAACTGGTCGCGCACCATGGTGAGCGCCTCGTCGTCGAGGCCCAGCGCGCCGAAATCGCCGGTGTCGAGCGCATCGGCCAGCAACTCGGCGATGCGCGCGCGCACCGAAGCGGTGTTGCCCGCGGCGCGCAGGGTGCGCGCGGCGCCGGAGTCGAGCGCGCCGAGCGCCGCGTCGTCGATGCCGAGATCGCCGGGGCGCACCACCTCGACCTGGCTGATGGCGATGCCGCCTGAGAGCTGGTTGAGGTACTCGCCGAACGCGGACTGCAGGATCAATTGCTCGAGCTCGCCGAACGTGCCGTGCGCCTTCAGCGCCTCGGCCCAGCGCCGCATCTGGCGCAGGCCGGCGACGTAGGTGGCGATCCAGGCATAGCCGTGCGCGGCGAACTGCTCGCGTTCCAACAGCCTGGCGTCGACGCGGCCCGACGGCGCGATCAGCTTGCGCACCGCGTTCTTGGCGGCGATGTCGAAGGACTCGGCGATCGCTTCGGCCTCGGCGCACAGCGGCAGCAAACGGTCGAGCACCAGCGACGGCGTCGCAAGTTCTTCCGCGACAGACATCAAACGATTCCCTCCGTCGTCCTGAGCGAAGCGAAGGACCTCGCGAACGGACGATCACACGCAACTGATGGCAACACCGCCGGGTCCTTCGCTTCGCTCAGGACGACGGCCGCGGCTATTCTTCCAACGCGTCTTCCAGCGTGCGCAGGCCCGGGCGCCGGGCCGAGACCAGCACCGCCATGTTGCCGGGCTTGTGCTGGTTCTTCCACATCTTGGTGTGGGCGCGCGGGATGTCCTCCCAGGCGAAGACCTCGCTCATGCACGGATCGACGCGGCGCTCGATCACCAGCTGGTTGGCCTGGCTGGCCTGCAGCAGGTTGGCGAAGTGGCTGCCCTGGATGCGCTTCTGGCGCATCCACACGAAGCGCGCGTCCATGGTGAGGTTGTAGCCGGTGGTGCCGGCGCAGAACACCACCATGCCGCCGCGCTTCACGACGAAGCAGGACACCGGGAAGGTCTGCTCGCCGGGATGCTCGAAGACGAAGTCGACGTCGTTGCCCTTGCCGGTGTGCTGCCAGATCGCCGCGCCGAACTTGCGGCACTTCTTCATATACTCGGCGTAGCCCTTCTGGTCGTCGACGTCGGGCAGCTGGCCCCAGCAATCGAAATCGTTGCGGTTGATCACGCCCTTGGCGCCGAGCTGCATCACGAAGTCGGTCTTCGAGGCATCGGAGATCACGCCGATGGCGTTGGCGCCGGCGGCGGCGATCAGCTGCACGGCCATCGAGCCGATGCCGCCGGCGGCGCCCCAGACCAGCACGTTGTGGCCGGGCCGCAGGATATGCGGGCGGTGGCCGAACAGCATGCGGTAGGCGGTGGCGAGCGTCAGCGTGTAGGAGGCGCTCTCCTCCCAGGTCAGGTGCTGCGGGCGCTTCATCAGCTGGCGCGCCTGCACGCGGCAGAACTGGGCGAAGGAGCCGTCGGGCGTCTCGTAGCCCCAGATGCGCTGGCTGGGCGAGAACATCGGGTCGCCGCCGTTGCACTCCTCGTCGTCGCCGTCGTCCTGGTTGCAGTGGACGACGACCTCGTCGCCGACCTTCCAGCGCTTGACCTTGGCGCCGATCGCCCAGACCACGCCCGAGGCGTCGGAGCCGGCAATGTGGAACGGTGCCTTGTGCACGTCGAAGGGCGAGATCGGGATGCCCAGCCCGGCCCAGACGCCGTTGTAGTTGACGCCCGCGGCCATCACGAGCACCAGCACCTCGTCCTCGCCGATCGAGGGCGTCTCGACGACCTCGAGCCGCATGCTCTCTTCGGGTGGCCCGTGGCGCTCGCGGCGGATCGCCCAGGCGTACATCTTTGACGGCACGTGGCCCAGCGGCGGGATCTCGCCGACCTCGTAGAGATCCTTCACCGGCTGCGAGGCGGTGGGATGGGCCGGCGGGACGATCGCCAGTGCTGCGGTCATTCTCTGCTTCCCTCTTGATGCGCCGCACCATAACGGTTTGGCGACATTAGCGGTTGCAGCATAATGGTGCGACGCACAATGTCAATTCGACTAAAACCGCGCCGCGGCCGCGCAATAATATTGCGCAGCAAAAAGGGCGGGCCCGAGGGCTCGCCCTTTCTGTCGCAAGGATCAGGGCCGGCTATTCGACGATGCGCAACTTGGGATCGCTCGAGCCGATCACGCTCGAGGCGGCGATCTGCTCGAACGCCTCCAGCATCCCGGCCACCGTCGTCGTCGTGAAGGTGTAGGTCGTCGTCGAGTCGCTGGTGCTGGCGCAGTTGATGCGCCTGGTGTTGTCCGACGAGCTCGCGACGTTGTAGCCCACGGTATAGACCTTCACGCCCGAGTTCTTGATCTGCGTGCACAGCTGCTCGAACTGGTAGTTCGAGGTGCCGTTGGCGGATTCGTAGTACGAGTTGAAGTCGAAATCCGACATGAACACGATCGCCTTGTAGGTCTTGGTCGAGTCGTAGTCGTTGGGCGTATTGGTGCCGGTGAAGATCGTGCTCCATTTCGGCGACAGCATGTACCAGGCCCAGGCGATGCCGAGATGGCCGGCGGTGCTGCCGACGGGCGACATCGCATCGACCTGCGACTGGAGCGTCGATTTGTCCGACGACAGGGGCCGGATGATGTTGTTCGCGTTCGGCGTCTGCGACGACAGGTTCTTGAGGTAGGTCTGGTACGGCTCATAGGGCGACGAGTTCTTCTTCGTCCTGAATTCGCCGAACCAGCCATAGGTCGAGCTCGGCCGCTCGTCCTTGAACCGGTAGCTGCCGGTGCGCTCGACCACGCCGCTCCAGCTCCCCGACAGCGACTTGTTGGTCGCCGCCGTGAAGTAGGCGCTGCCGACGTTCACCGAATCGGAGAAGCCCACGAGGGCGACGCGCGAGCTGTAGGGCGTCTGGTTGCTCTGGATGATGATGTCGAGCAGGGCCTTGGCGGCGTTCTGCTGCGCCTTCATCTTGGTCGTGCCCCAGACCTCGGTGTTGCCCGCCATCGAGCCGGAGAGGTCGAGCACCAGCGAGACCTCGAGGTTGCGTGTCTGCACGTAGGGCGTATAGCCGACGGCACGGGCCGAGAGCGTGCGCGACGAGGCACCCAGGAGGAACGAGCTGAACAGCGACGGCAGCTGCTTGGTGATCCTCACCTCGACCGCCGTCGCCTTGTCGGTCCAGCCGCCGGAGGTCGGCGGCGAGTTGAACGTCATGGTCGACGTGCCGCTGGCGACGAAGCCGTTGCGTCCGGCGTCTCGCGTGGCGACGGCCAGGGCCGTCGTGTTGTTCTGGCCCGCGCCCTTGACGCGCGCGCCGCCGAGCGCGGCCGCATCCGCCTGCTGCTGGATCCTGCGCTTCTCGATGTACCAGGCGCTGGTGTCGACCCCGACGCCAAGGGCGCCGACGAATACCGGCGCGGCGAAAGCCACGAAGGTCGTCGTGCCAGCCGTCGTGTTGCGCAGCAGCGTGCGCCAGAAGACGGCTGCCCGCAGGACGCGGTTCTTCACTCCGACAGAGCGGATGAGCATGCTTGCCCCCAAATTCATGTCCCTGACGCCGGCCCTTCGGGCCAGATCGACCATCGCTCGTGACTCGCCTGTGACGCACTGCTGGCGACCTTTGGCGATCCGCTGTCGATGGGGATGGGCGGACAGGCCGCCCCGTGGGATATCCTCGTTGTGGAAATAGTGTTCTGTATAAATGACTTAAGCGAGAAATATAACGCGACTAGGCAGGGATCGTACAACCCTCAGCCACAACATCCTACACAAATGAAGAGATTAATTCAAGATACAGATATACTGAACTGAAAAATCAAAGATTCTATCCTCCATTCGCTGGCGCCGGCGACGCCTTGCGTGGCGATAGCCTGGCAGCACGACTGCAGGAGACGGCTTCAGTCGCACACCGCGCGCAGCGCCTGCCACTCGCGCGCGCTCATCGCCGGCGCGCCGGTCGCCGGCCGCGTCGTCATCTCGATGCGCTCATTGGTCGGCGGATGGGTCGAGAACACGCCCATCTGCTGCGCGCCGTCCTTGCCGCCCTGCTCGTCGAGGATCTTGCCGAAGAAGCGCGCCAGTCCGTCGGCGCGCATGCCGGTGGCGTCGAGCAGCTGCAGCGCCGTGCGGTCGGCCTCGCGCTCGGCCTCGCGGCTGTGGCGCAGCGCCAGCAGCAGGCCGCCGGCATCGGCGACCGTGCCGACGTCGGACGAGAAGCCGCCGATCACCAGCTTGGTGACCAGGCCGAAGCCATAGGCACGCAAAAGCGCCTTGACCGAGTGGCGGTGCACAATGTGGCCCATCTCGTGCGCCATGACGCCGGCGAGCTCCTCCGGTCCGTCGGCGCGCTCGATCAGGCCGGACATCACCACCATGTGCCCGCCCGGCGCCGCGAAGGCGTTGACCACGCGCCGCTTGCGCTCGCGGCCGCCGACCAGCGTCGTGTCGTACATGTCGATGATGCGCACGGTGACCTTCTGCTGGTAACCCGACGCCACCTGGAAGCGGTCGACCAGGCGCTGCAGCGCGGCGACGCCGTCGGCTTTCGTGCAGGTTTCCGAGTCGCCCTGCATGGCGGTGACGACGGCGGCGCCGATGCGCCTCTCCATGGCGTGCGGCACATAGGGTGCCACCACGTCCGGCGCCTTCTCGATCAGCACAGCCATGACGCCGATCGTCACGACCAGCGCCGCCACCAGCGCGCCGAGCACCGGGGTGACGCGCGAGCGGCGCGGCGCGGCGCGGCGCATGTTGTCGCCCAGCGCGGCCAGCGCCTCGCGGTAGCCGGGATCCTCGACCGCCAGCCGCGCGCCGGGCTGGCGCGGGCAGACCATCAGCGCATGCGGCTCGTGCCAGGGATCCGACACGACCTCGATCTCCGGCACCGGCCAGCGCGCCGCGATGCGGCCGTCGGCCAGCACCGCCACCACTTCCGAAGCCGACGCCCGCAGCGCCACCTCGTGCGCGGTGGGATGCAGACCGTCGTAGAAGCGTGCCCCTGCCATGCCAGCCTCACACGCTGCCGACGTCGAACACGTCGAGCAGCCCTTCGCCGACTCCCGCGTCGCCGCCCAGCGCCTGCGCCACCGCGGCCGGATCGATCTCGCCATAGATCCAGAGCTGCCGCGAGATCAGCCGCGCCGTGCGGTGCATCACCCACGGTCCGCCCAGCCCCAGCGTGAACAGCAGGATCATGTAGTTCACCACCAGGAAGCCCCAGATCTGCCGGGTCGTGACGCCGGTGACGAACTGCAGCCGGTCGAACCAGGCGCGCGAAACCATGTAGCGGACCGAGTAGGCCATCCACCAGCAGCGCACCGGCAGGATCATCAGGCCGACCAGGGTGTAGAAGCCGAGCACGATGAGGAAGAGGACGAGCAGCACCATCGGCGTGGGATGCGCCAGCTTCTCCATCATCTGCTCGAACGAGAGCGAGCCGATGCTCGACGACACGCCGCGGATGATCATGAAGACGACGATCGCCAGCACGATCCAGGCGGCGATGTTGAGGAAATAGAAGCCGATGAACCGGCCATAGATGTCGGCGGCTCGCCCGGCGAAGCCGAAGTTGAGGTTGCCGAAGGTCATGTGGCGCGTGCGATAGCCGTTGAGCGACACGTCGCGCACCGGCGTGACCAGCTGCATGCACATCGCGTTCACCAGGCCCCAGCCGATCGCCATGAAGCCATAGGTCCACGACGAGCCCTTCAGGCCGGCGCGGATGCCGCGCCAGGCGCTACGGGTGAAGCGATATCGCCAGCCGGCGTACTGCGCCACCGGCAGGAGTGGCAGGCCGACGATGATCAGCGTCCAGGTCATGATGTCGGTCATGCCGATCTCGGCCGGCAGCTCGTCGCCCCAGGCCCACCACACCAGGCCGAGCACCGCACCCTCGAGCACCAGGAGCGAGCCGATGGCGATCAGGAAGCCGAGGAAGAGCTCGACACCCAGGCCGCGATACTCGAAGCGGTCGCCGAAGGCGGAGAAGTGGGACCACAGATAGCGCCGAACGCTGGTGCGCCCCCAGAATCGGTACCAGCCCAGGGTCAGCAGGGTCAGCAGCAGCGCTCGCAGATAGATGACGTAGAGCTCGCCCAGCTTGCCGTCATAGATCAGCTGCACTGGCGGCTTGGGCGGTGGCATCGGCGCCGGCGCGGCGGGCGGTTCGGGTGTGGCCGACCAGGCGGGCGGCAGGGCGGCGGATGCGGTCGACACGTCACTCATGGCCGGCGCAATGATGCCCGAACCATGCCGCGAAGACCATCAGCTCGTCGGGAACGAACCGCCGCAGCGCACGACGACCTGTTCGCGCCCGTCCTTCATCACCCGGATCAGCATGCGCTCGGCCTCGACCTCGTACTCGTAGCGCTCGCCGACGCGGTGGGGCGGTTCGACGATGACGGTCGCGACACGATCGCCGGCGACCGAGATCACCTGCTCCAGCACCCGCTCGCGTCCCGGCCACTGGAACTGCACCTTGTCGCCCAGCACGTTGATCGGCGCCGAGCCGCCGCAATTCGGCGGCAGGCCCCAGATGCCGTCCATGCGCTTCACTGCCGGCGCATCAGCCTGCGCCCAGCCGGTCGCTATGTTGCAAAGAGCGAGGCCAACGGATAACAAAAGAACATTCATGTTGCGATGCAGCATGAAATCCCCTAGATCGACAGGATGAGCACTGCCACCCCGACACCGTCGCGCCCTGCCGCACCTGCGAAGGAGCGGCCCTGGCTGATCCGCACCTACTCTGGCCATTCGACGGCGAAGAAGTCCAACGAACTCTATCGCACGAACCTCTCGCGCGGGCAGACCGGGCTCTCCATCGCCTTCGATCTGCCGACCCAGACCGGTTACGACAGCGACCATGTGCTGGCCAAGGGCGAGGTCGGCAAGGTCGGCGTGCCGGTGTCGCATCTGGGCGACATGCTGACCCTGCTCGACGGCATCCCGCTCGATCGCATGAACACTTCGATGACGATCAACGCGCCGGCCGCCTGGCTGCTGTCGCTCTACATCGCGGCGGCCGAGAAGCAAGGCGTGGCGCGCGGCCAATTGCAGGGCACGACGCAGAACGACATCGTCAAGGAGTACCTCTCGCGCGGCACCTACATCTTCCCGCCGCAGCCCTCGCTGAAGCTCACCGCCGACACCATCGCCTTCACCTATCGCGAGGTGCCGAAGTGGAACCCGATGAATGTCTGCAGCTATCACCTGCAGGAAGCCGGTGCCACGCCGGTGCAGGAGCTCGCCTTCTCGCTTGCCAACGCCGTGGCGGTGCTCGACACCGTGAGGGCGCAGGGCCAGGTGCCTGATGCGGATTTCCCGCAGGTCTTCGGCCGCATCAGCTTCTTCGTCAACGCCGGCGTCCGCTTCGTCACCGAGATGTGCAAGATGCGCGCCTTCGTCGAGCTGTGGGACGAGCTGGCCGACCGCTACGGCGTGACGGATCCCAAGCAGCGCCTGTTCCGCTACGGCGTGCAGGTCAACTCGCTCGGCCTGACCGAGCAGCAGCCCGAGAACAACGTCTATCGCATCCTGCTGGAGATGCTGGCGGTGGTGCTGTCGAAGAACGCCCGCGCGCGCTCCGTCCAGCTGCCGGCGTGGAATGAGGCGCTGGGCCTGCCGCGCCCCTGGGATCAGCAATGGTCGCTGCGCCTGCAGCAGATCGTGGCGCACGAGACCGATCTCCTGGAGTTCGGCGACCTGTTCGACGGCAGCACCGAGGTAGCCCGCAAGGTCGCCGAGCTGAAGGACGAAGCGCGCGCCGAGCTGGCGAGGATCGAGGCGATGGGCGGCGCCGTCGCCGCCGTCGAGGCCAGCTACATGAAGCAGCGCCTGGTCGAATCGAACCTTCGCCGCATCGCCGCCATCGAGGCCGGCGAGCAGATGGTGGTCGGCGTCAACGCCTTCACCGACGCCGAGCCCTCGCCGCTCTCGACCGGCGCCGGCGCGATCCTCACCGTCGACGCCTCGGTCGAGCGCGAGCAGATCGAGGCGTTGCAGGCCTGGCGCGCCAGCCGCAACAATGCCGCCGCCGCGTCGGCGCTCGACGCGCTGAAGAGCGCAGCAAAGGAAGGCCGCAATATCATGGAGCCGTCGATCGCCTGCGCCCATGCCGGCGTGACGACGGGCGAATGGGGCCAGGCGCTGCGCGAGATCTACGGCGAGTACCGCGCGCCGACCGGCGTGGCGCGCGCCGCCGGCGTCTCGGCCGAGCGCCTCGACGGCGTGCGCCGCGAGGTCGAGGCGGTGTCGCGTCGTCTCGGCCGCCGCCTGAAGATCCTCGTCGGCAAGCCCGGCCTCGACGGCCACAGCAACGGCGCCGAGCAGATCGCCGTGCGCGCGCGCGATTGCGGCATGGAGGTCGTCTACGAGGGCATAAGGCTGACCCCGGCGCAGATCGTCAACGCCGCGCTCGAGGAAGGCGTGCACGTCGTCGGCCTGTCGATCCTCTCCGGCAGCCACGTCACCCTGGTCGCCGAGGTGATGGACGGCCTGCGCGCCGCCGGCATCGCCGACGTGCCGGTCGTGGTCGGCGGCATCATCCCGGCCGAGGACGCCGAGGCGCTGACCAGGGCCGGCGTCGCGCGCGTCTACACGCCCAAGGACTTCGACATCACCGCCATCATGCGCGACATCGTCGCCGTGGTGGACGCGAGCTGGAAGGAAGCGGCTTGATCGTCGTCCTGAGCGCAGCGAAGGACCTTGCGATATCGCGGCCACACGCCAGCAATGCGTCTGCGCTCGCTACCGCTGGATCCTTCGCTCCGCTCAGGATGGCGGGCCTGATCGGGATCGCCAGCGTCTCGCCGACATCATGAGAAGAGCCGGCGGGTCGCCGGCGCTCCCAAAGAAATCAATGCGCCGGCAGCACCGGCAGCTTCAGCGGGAACGCCGTCTGGAAGTGGTGCGCGGCGCGCAGCACCAGCGCGTCGCGGTAGTGGCCGGACACGATCATCAGCCCGACCGGCAGGCCGGCGCGCGTCAGGCCGCAGGGCACCGAGGCCGCCGGATGGCGTGACAGGTTGAAGTGCGCCGTATAGGGCGACCACTGCATGTTGGGCTTGCCGTCGCCGTCCATCGGCGCGCCGCGGCCGGTCTCGAAGGCCGGCACGGCCAAGGTCGGGCAAAGCAGCAGGTCGTACCTGTCGAAGAACCGCGTCCAGCCGATCGACAGCGCGCGGCGGTCGGCCATCGCCGCCACCAGATCGGCCGAGGTGTATTTCTGGCCCTCGCGCGCCATCACCAGCAGGCTGGGATCGAAATCGTTGTGGCGGTCGGCGGGATACATCTTCAGGAGGTGCTGCGCGTAGCACAGCCAGTGGATGCCGAAGGTCCGGCGGCCGTCGACGCCGCCGAGATCGGGCGCCGCCTCCTCGACGTGGCAGCCCAGCTCCTCGAAATGCCGCGCCGCCGCCGGCACGATGTCGGCGACCTCGGGGTCCAGCGGATGATCGCCGAACCTCAGCATCAGCCCGACCCGCAGCTTGCGCAGCCGGTTCTTCAGCTTCTTCGGGTAATCGATGTCGTGCTCGGGCAGCGACCAGGGATCGCGCCGATCGGGCCGCGCGATGACGTTCATCATCAGCGCCGCGTCCTCGGCGGTGCGCGCCATCGGCCCGGTGTTGGAGAGATCGCCGTTGAGGCTGGGCGGCCAGGCGGCGACGCGGCCGTAGGTCGCCTTCAGCCCGAAGATGCCGCAGAACGAGGCCGGCAGGCGCACCGAGCCGCCGCCATCGGTGCCCAGCGCAAGTGGCCCGAGACCGGCCGCCACCGCCGCCGCCGCGCCGCCCGAGGAGCCGCCCGGGGTCATCGACGTGTTCCAGGGATTGCGCGTCACGCCATGCAGCGGGCTGTCGGTGACACCCTTGTGGCCATACTCCGACGATGTCGTCTGGCCGAGCAGGATGGCGCCGCACTCGCGCAGGCGCGCCACTGCCGGCGCGTCCTCGTCCCAGCGCTGGTCGGGATCGACCAGCTTCGAGCCCATCAGGGTGGGCCAGCCGGCGACGCGGATCAGCTCCTTCACCGTGACCGGCACGCCGTCGAGCGGGCCCAGCGGCTCGTCCTTGCGCCAGCGCTTCTCCGAGGCGCGCGCCTGCTTTATCGCATTGTCGGCGTCGACCAGGCAGAGCGCGTTGATGCGCGGGTTGACGTCCTGGGCGCGCGACAGCACCGCCTTCACCACGTCGACCGGCGAGGCCTTGTCCTTGCGATAGAGCGCCAGCAGCTCGCTCGCCGTGGCCTGCGTGAGATCGCTCTTCATTGCCTGTCCCCCCGGTCGCGGCCGTCGGCCGGTCAGTGCGTCTGGTATCGCCGCGCCAGGCGTTCGGCCTGCAGCCGCGCGCCCTCGGCGTCTTCGGCCCGGCCCAGGCGTCCGTAGATCGCCGCCAGATCGCGCTTGAGATGGGCGATGCCGCCGCGCGCGCGGTCGGCCGCCTGCAGGTGCGAGAGCGCGCGGTCGTTCCAGCCGGCGCGGATCAGCGCGTCGACATGGATCGCCTCGAACAGCGCGCGCTGCGCGTGGCTGCCGCCGACCGATTGCAGGTGCGGCAGCGCCTCGCCCAGCCGGCGCGCCGCCTCGGCGTGGTGGCCCTCGGCGTAGGCCACCAGGCCGTGTGCCGCCGGCACCGCCGCGTCGCGCCAGGCCTTGCGCTCGAAGGCTCGCGCGCGCTCGGCGCGTTCCTCCAGGCTCGCCAGCATCTCGGTGACCGCCTCGCGTTCGCCGGCGCGCGCCAGGCCGTGGACGTAGTGCAGGTCGAGGAACGGCGCGCAATGCTCGTGGATGCGCGGCACCAGGTACGGCGCGATGTCCTTCCAGCGATCGCCGACATCGAGCCAGCGCAGCTCCAGCCGCGCCAGCAGCGAGATCGCGTTGGCCTGATCGTGGCCGAACTCCTTCCAACGATCCCAGATGCGGGTGTCGTAGAGCTTCAGCGCGTGGCCCGGCCGTTCGCTGTCGATGTAGAACAAGGCCGTGTGCCACCAGTTGTGGCCGTAGATGAAGGCGTTGCAGCTCTCCCAGGTGTCGGCGAGGCCCTCCATCCAGGCGATGCCCTCCTCCAGCCGGCCGCGCGTCTCCATGACGTGGGCGACGGCGTGATGCGCCCAGGGATCGTTGCGCCGCATCTCGACGGCGCGGCGCGCGTCGGCCTCGGCCTCGTCCAGCCGGTTGAGCTGCTCCAGCGCGAAGGCGCGCATGCCGTAGACGTAGCCGATCTCCGCGTTGGCCGGCACGAAGTCCTCGGCGATCCGCAGCATGCCTTCGAAGTCGCCGCGCGCGAGGCACAGCAGCTGCGCCGTCTTGCCGGCGAAGAGGTCGCGCGGCCAGCGTCGGACGATGCTCGCGAAGATGTCGCTCGCCTGGTCCTGCGCGCCGTCGGCCCAGGTACGGACCGCCTGCAGCCAGAGCGTCTCGCGCTCGCTCATGTCGCGTTCGCGCAGCCGTGCCGCGTCGATGAAGGCGCGCGCGCCGGCGAAGCCCTCCGGCGACTCCAGCGACAGGTTCAGAACGGCGGTCTGCAACTGCACCAGCGGCACGTCGCGCGCCTGCCGCGCGAAGGCGACGTAGCGGTCGAGCTCATCGCCGTAGCCAAGCCATTGCTCCAGCGCGTGATCGATCGCGCGGATCGCGGCATCGTCGGCGTTGGCGATGTCGAGTCCCTGGGCGTCCTTGAGCATGGGCGCGATGTTCGAGCGAACCCGTCGAGGTGGTTGACACCGCGACCTTGTCACGCGGACCGGTCGAAGTCGAGCCAAGCGCCGGCCACGGTTCTGTTACGGTTTCGTGACTCTGGGACGCCGCACCGCCAGCCCGGCCAGCACGTGATCGAGCAGCGCTTCCGTGAAGGCCGCATCGAGCCGGGCGTGGCCGGCGAGCAGCCGGTAGAACAGCGGGCCATAGATCATGTCGAGCGCGACTTCGATGTCGAAATCGGTCCGCAGCGTTCCATCGGCGATCGCCGCCGCCAGCAGCGCCTTGCCGTCGGTGCGCCGCGCCAGGATGAAGTGGTTGCGGAAGGCCTTGCTGAGCTCGGTGTCCTGGTCGGCGGCCGCGAGCATCATGGTGACGCTGCGGCCCATCGGCGTGGCGAACATCGTGGCGATCTGCCGGAGCTGGCGACGCAGGGCCGGCAGCGCACCGCGCGAGGGCCGCGTCCCGGCTTCCGCCGGCGCATCCTCGAGTAGCGCGGCCATGGCGACGGCCTGCGCATTGGGCCAGTGGCGATAGACCGTGGGCTTGCCGACGCCGGCGCGCTGGGCGACGCCCTCCATGGTCACCGCCGCGACGCCGCCGCCCTCCAGCATCTCGCGCGCCGCGCGCAGGATGGCCAGGCGCGCGCCTTCGTCGCGCGGCCGGCCGCGCGGGCGTGGTTTTCCAGCGGGAGCCGGCTTGACAGGAGGGGTGCGAGGCATGATATATGTTACGCAACGTAACGTAATTAATCAACCAGCATAGGAGACCACGCCATGGCCGCCGTCAAGTCCGTGCCCGAGGGCTATCACAGCGCCACGCCGTACATGACCGTGCGCGACGCCGCCGCCGCGCTCGCCTTCTACAAGAAGGCGTTCGGCGCCGAGGAGCAGTTCCGCCTCACCGAGCCGGGCGGCCGCATCGGCCACGCCGAGTTCAGGATCGGCGATTCGCCGATCATGATCTCCGACGAGTATCCCGATTTCGGCGCGCTCAGCCCGGCGTCGCTGGGCGGCTCGCCGATCAAGATGATGCTTTACGTGCCCGACTGCGACGCCGCGGTGAAGCGCGCGGTCGATGCCGGCGCCACGGTGCTGCGCCAGCCGGCCGACCAGTTCTACGGTGATCGCACGGCGATGGTGTCGGACCCGTTCGGCCACAGCTGGTACCTGCAGACCCGCATCGAGGAAGTCTCGCCGCAGGAGATGCAGAAGCGCTACACCAAGGCGATGGGTGGCTAGGAGGAGATGACATGACAATGCAGCGGTCGCTGGAGCGGTTTCCGCTCCATCTCGGGCTTGGCGCCAAGGCGGTGCCGCAGCCCGAGTTCACCGGCATGGAATGGTATACCGCTTACGGCGAACGCAACGCCGCCGACGGCAGCGAAGGCCGGCTGGTTTCGCAGTACAGCTTCAGCGAAAGCTGGACGAGCTGGGAGCGACATCCCGCGGGCGACGAGGCGGTGATCTGCCTCGAGGGCGAGATCACGCTGATCCAGGAGCTGCCCGACGGACCGCGCACCGTCGCCTTGCGAGCCGGCGACTACGCGGTCAATCCACGAGGCGTCTGGCACACGGCGGATGTTGCCCGCCACGCCAAGGCGCTGTTCATCACCGCGGGTGCAGGCACCGAGCACCGCCCGCGCTAACGCAGCGAGCGCAATCTTGAAGTCACCTGTCGTCCCGAGCGCAGCGAGGGATCCAGGCTCAACCCTAGATCCCTCGCTGCGCTCGGGATGACAGGTGCGTTTGACTTATCGCTCGTCGCGCTAACGCAGCTACTGGGCGAGCGTCGCACGCAGGCCAGTGACGATCGCGAGATAGTCCGGATCGTCGGGCTCGATCAGCCCGTGGCGCACGAAGAAGTCGATCAGCACGAGGTTGCAATCGTACTTGAAGTCGAAGGTGTCGCGCACGCGCTCCATCACGCGCGACACCGGCCACAGCTCGAACGAGTCGACCTCGCCGTCCACCAGCGCCGGCGTGAAGTCGTCGGGCAGCTCGAGATCGAAGACGTACTGCACGTCGGGCTCCAGCTGCACGCCTGACTGATAGCAGTAGGTGATGCAGCCGACGCTCCGGGCATGACGCGCGATCGCTTCGGGGATGCCGGCCTCCTCGGCGCATTCCTTGATCACGTTCTCCATCAGCCCGAGCCCGGTGGGCTGACCGCCGGCGACGGTGTTGTCGAGCATGCCGGGATAGGTCGGCTTGTCGTAGGCGCGGCGCGGCACCCAGATGTGCAGCCCGTCGGCGCGGCGCACATAGCCGGTCAGGTGCACGCCGTAGGCGCGCACGCCGAAGTTGGCCACCGCAGCGCGCTCCATGTCCATCAGCGGCGGCCGCTTGAGGTCGAGCGTCACCGGATAGCGCTCGTCGCGCCAGTCGCCGAACAGGCCCTCGGCGCGCAGCTCGCGCAGCCAGGCTTCGACGGCGATCGTGCGCTCCGCCGCGTCGCCCAGCCGATCCGTCAGTCGCCAGCCGCCGGCGATGCGCGCGAACAGGTCAGGCCGCGCGGCCAGGCGCGGCGCGAAGTCGTGGTGGATCCAGCCGACGCGCTGCGGACCGATGTTCCAGGGCTCGAACTGCGAGAGATCGTGGGCGTTGCAGGCGCGGATGTGATCGAGGAAGGACATGGGACCCATGAGATGCTAAGCGGTTGATAGCCGCGCCGGCCGGAGCCCGCCAGTCTTGACCACCGCCGAACTCGCCCGCCTGCTCGCCGACCGCCTGCCCGCGCTCGACCTTCACGGCGTGATCGTCGAGGAGGCCGAGGACCAGGACATCCGCCTGCGCTTTCCCTTCCGCGACGCGCTGCTGGGGCCCAACGACATCTTCTCGGGCCCGAGCCTGCTGGGCTTCGCCGACACCGCGATCTATGCCGCCGGCCAGGCCGCGCTGGGCGCCCACTCGGTGCCGCTGGTTTCGACCATGAGCACGACCTTCGTGCGCCCGGCGCAGGCAGCCGACGTGGTGAGCATCTCGCGCGTCATCCGCCGCGGCAGGCGGCTGCTCAACGCCGAGGCCTGGCTGTTCAGCCACGTACCGATCGACCCGATCCTGCACGCCACCGCGACCTGCGTCGTCAGGGCGTGGCGTTAGAAAATGTCTGTCATTCCGAGCGAAGCGAGGAATCCAGTGAGGTACCTGGATCCCTCGCTGCGCTCGGGATGACAGGGTGTTTCCGCCGTTCCCTCGTCAGCGCACGCCCAGCTTCGCCATCGCCTCGGCGATGTCGGCCCTGATCGCGACCGCCGCGGCGATGTCGGGCGCCGCGCCGGCCGCGTCGCCCTTCAGCCGGCGCGCGACGCCGCGGCCGTAGAGTGCGTAGGCGCTCCTCGGGCTGAGGCGCAGCGCGGCGTCGTAGTCGGCGATCGCCGGGTCGAGCCGGCCGGCCTTCAGATGCACGAAGCCGCGCCTGTCGAGGGCGATCGCCGCGCCTGGCCGCAGGCGCAGCGACTCCTCGCAATCCTTCAGCGCTTGGTCCAATCGGCCGAGAATGGCGCCGACCCAGCAACGGCCGTGCCACGTCGCCGCGTGCGACGGCTCCAGCCGGATTGCCTGGTCATAGTCCTCCATCGCCCGTTCGTACTGAGCCGTCCGCTCGCGGGCGGCCGCGCGGTCGCGGAAGGCGAACGCCGTGTCCGGCTTCAGGCGGATCACCTCGTCGTAGTCCCGGATCGCCCGGTCGTACTGCCCCTTCTTCATGTGGACGTCGCCGCGATAGCTGAAGGCGAAGGCGTTCGCCGGCTCGAGGCGCAGCGCCTGATCGTAGTCCTCGATTGCCCGATCGAGCTGGCCCTTGCGCTCGTAGGCGCTGCCGCGGGACGTGAAGGCGTAGGCATCGTCCGGCTTCAGGCGGATGGCCTGATCGTAGTCCTGGATCGCCCGGTCGTGCTGGCCTTTGCTGCGGTAGGAGTTGCCGCGGTAGATCAGGGCGACAGCGTTCGACGGGTCGAGGCGGATCGCCTGGTCGTAGTCCTGGATCGCCTGGTCGTATTGCCGGTTGTCGTGCTGCGCGGAGCCGCGCCAGAAATATGCCCGCGCGAGCTCCTGCCCGGTCGCGCGACCGGACTGAATGATCGCCGTGCAGCTGCTGATCTTCACGTCCGGGGCGACACCACCGCCGCCCCTGCAGGCCTTCACCTGCTGATCGATGTCCTGCGCCAGCGCCGGCGCCACGGCGAGCGCGAGCGCCAGCAACATCGTGACGCCCGTCGTGATCGTTCTCATGGCCGCCCCCGGGACTCGAGCCGGCCAGCACCTGTCCGGCGCCAGCCAACGGGAGGCACCCTACAGGGCGTAGCCGCCGTCGACCATCAGCGTCTGGCCGGTGATCCACCTGGCGCGCGACGAGGCGAGGAACAGCACCGCCTCGGCGATATCCTCGGCCGTGCCCAGTCGCCTGAGCGCGAGGTTGCGTCGCGCCGCCTCGAGGTATTTCTCGTCGAAGTCGCCGCTCTCCATCAGCCGATGGAACATGCCGTCGGTCAGCAGGCCGACGCCCACCATGTTGGCGCGGATGCCGAAGCGTCCCTCCTCCGCCGCGACGCCCCTGATCACGCCCTCGACGGCGGCCTTGGGCGCCACCGAGAGGATGTCGCGCGCGGCGTAGCGGCGGATCGCCGGCGTGCCGACGACGACGATCGCGCCCCTGGTCTCGCGCAGCCTGGGCAAGGCGGCGTGGACCAGGCCGTAGCAGCCGACCGCGTCCTGGTTCATCACGGCGCGGAACTTCTCGGGCGTCACCTGGCTGATGTAGCGCATGTCGATATAGGGGCCGGCGGCATAGACCAGCGTGTGCAGCGGGCCGAGCGCGCCCACCGCATGGCCGATCGCCTCGGCCACCGCCTTGTCGTCCTCCAGCGTCGCCTGGACGGCATAGCCCGCCTGGCCGCGCGCCGAGACCTCGCGCAGCGCCTCGTCGGCCGAATCCTTGTTGCCGCGATAGGTGAAGGCGACGTCGCAGCCCGACTCGGCCAGGCGCCGGATGACGGCGCGGCCGATGCCGCCGCTGCCGCCGGCCACCAGGGCGCAGCCATTGGTCGGAAAATCCATGATCCTCTCCCCTAACCCAGGCGGCGCGACAGCTCGGCGATGCGCGCGAAGGGCGACACGCCGGGCCGCAACGACAGATCGCCGGCGCGCGCCAGGCCATGGCGGCCGAAGCGCTCGCGGATCGCCTCGACCAGCCATAGCTCGGCCTGCGCATGGCGCGCCAGCGCGAGACGACCGCCTTCGGCGAGATGCGCGCGATGCGCGTCGATCGCCGCAAGCAGCTCGGCCACGCCGGTGCGCTCGCGCGACGATACCAGCAGGGTGCGCGCTTGCCACGACGAGGTGTCGGGCTCCGCGAGGCTCAGCGCGCCGGCGACGTCGCTCGCCGCCCGCTCGGCCAGGACGCCGAGATCGGCCTTGGTCACCGCCACGAGATGCGGGATCTCGACGATGCCCGCCTTCATGAACTGCAGCGAGTCGCCGGAGCCGGGCTGCACGCAGAACACGACGGTGTCGGCGACGCCCGCGACGTCGGTTTCCGACTGGCCGACGCCCACGGTCTCGATCAGCACGATGTCGAAGATCGCCCGCATGATCACCATGGCGCCCAATGTCAGCTCGGCAAGCCCGCCGAGCCGATCACGCGCAGCCATCGAGCGGACGAAGACGCCGTCGTCCGACGGATCGGTCGCCAGCCGTGCGCGATCGCCGAGCAACGCGCCGCCGGTGCGCCGCGACGAGGGGTCGACCGCGATCACGCCGACCGTCCTGCCCTCGGCGCGCCATGCGGCGATCAACGCCGACAGCAGCGTCGACTTGCCGACTCCCGGCGGACCGGTGACGCCCACGACATGCGCGCGTGGCGCGCGATGGGACTCGTCGAGCAGCGCACGCACGTCGTCGGCGTCCGGCTGGCGTTCCAGCCGCGCCAACGCCGCCGCGAGCGCGGGCTTGTCCATTCTCACCACGACCTTCCCCCGGAGGGGGAAGGTGCCCGAAGGGCGGAAGGGGGATATCGAAGACGAATATCGGAGTCCGTCTTCGACATCCCCCATCCGTCAGCGCTTCGCGCTGCCACCTTCCCCCTCCGGGGGAAGGTAAGGGTAGTGGGCGGCGGTGGCGCGGCGATGAGAGTCAGTCCGTCTTCAGCGCCGCGCCGAGCGCGGCCTGGGCGGCGGCGAGGCGGGCGATGGGAACGCGGTAGGGCGAGCAGCTGACGTAGTCGAGGCCGACCTCGTGGCAGAAGAACACCGAGGCCGGGTCGCCGCCATGCTCGCCGCAGATGCCCAGCTTCAGATCGTTGCGCGCCTTGCGGCCGCGCTCGAAGGCGATTCGAATCAGCTCGCCGACGCCGTCGATGTCGAGCGTGGCGAACGGGTCCTGCTCGAAGATGCCGCGCTTCTGGTAGCGCTCGAGGAAGGACGAGGAGTCGTCGCGCGACAGGCCGAAGGTGGTTTGCGTCAGGTCGTTGGTGCCGAAGCTGAAGAACTCCGCCGTCTCGGCGATCTCGCCGGCGCGCAGCGCGGCACGCGGCAGCTCGATCATGGTGCCGACCTTGTAGTCGAGCTTCTGGCCGGAGAGCTGCGCGACCTCGCGGGCGACGCGGTCGACGACCTCCTTCATCAGGTCGAGCTCCTTCCGCGTCGCGACCAGCGGGATCATGATCTCCGGCTCGACCGTCTTGCCGCGGCTCTTCTGCACCTCGGCGACGGCCTCGAAGATGGCGCGCGCCTGCATCTCGTAGATCTCGGGGAAGGAGATGCCCAGCCGCACGCCGCGATGGCCCAGCATGGGGTTGAACTCGTGCAGCTTGGCGGCCCGCTGCTCGATCTCCGACACGTCGAGCTTGAGCTCCTTCGCCACCTCCTCGATCTCGGCCGGCTTGTGCGGCAGGAACTCGTGCAGCGGCGGGTCGAGCAGGCGGATGGTCACCGGCAGGCCGGCCATGATGTCGAACAGCTCGACGAAGTCCTGGCGCTGCATCGGCTCGATCTTGGCCAGCGCGGCACGCCTGCCCTTCTCGTCGTCGGCCAGGATCATCTGGCGCACGGCGACGATGCGGTCGCCCTCGAAGAACATGTGCTCGGTGCGGCAGAGCCCGATGCCCTCGGCGCCGAACTTGCGCGCCTGGGCGGCGTCGGCCGGGGTCTCGGCATTGGTACGCACCTTCAGCACGCGCACCGCGTCGGCCCACTGCATCAGCTCGGCGAACTCGCCGGACAATTCAGGTTGGATGGTCGGCACCACGCCCAGCATGATCTGGCCGGTGCCGCCGTCGAGCGTGATCGCATCGCCGGCCTTCAAGATCATGCCACCCGCGCTCATCGTGCCCTTGGCCGCGTCGATGCGCACGCCGCCGGCGCCGGCGACGCAGGGCTTGCCCATGCCGCGCGCCACCACGGCGGCGTGGCTGGTCATGCCGCCGGTCGAGGTGAGAATCCCCTCGGCGGCGTGCATGCCGTGGATGTCCTCGGGGCTGGTCTCGCGCCGCACGAGGATCACCTTCTGGCCATCGCGCGCGCGCTTTTCCGCCTCGTCGGCGGTGAAGACGATGGTGCCCGACGCGGCGCCCGGCGAGGCCGGCAGGCCGCGATCGAGCACCTTGCGCTCGGCCTTGGGATCGAGCGTGGGATGAAGCAGCTGGTCGAGCGAGGCCGGCGCGACGCGCGCCACCGCCTCCTTCGAATCGATCAGCCCCTCGCGCACCATGTCGACGGCGATCTTCAGCGCCGCCTTGGCCGTGCGCTTGCCGTTGCGGGTCTGCAGCATGTAGAGCTTGCCGCCCTGCACGGTGAACTCGATGTCCTGCATGTCGCGGTAGTGCCGCTCCAGGGTCGCGCGGATCTCGGCGAGCTGGCGGAAGACGTCGGGCATCGCCTCTTCCATCGCCGGCTTGTCGGATTTCTGCGCCAGCTTGCCGGCGATGGTCAGGTGCTGCGGCGTGCGGATGCCGGCGACGACATCCTCGCCCTGCGCGTTCACCAGGTACTCGCCATAGAAGACGTTGTCGCCGGTCGAGGGATCGCGCGTGAAGGCGACGCCGGTGGCGCAGTCCTCGCCCATGTTGCCGAACACCATGGCCTGCACGTTGACCGCGGTGCCCCAGTCAGCCGGGATCGAATGCAGGCGACGATAGGTGATCGCCCGCTGGTTCATCCACGAGCCGAACACGGCGCCGATGGCGCCCCAGAGCTGCTCGTGCGGGTCCTGCGGGAAGGGCCTGCCCAGCTCGCGCTCGACCGCGCGCTTGTATCTGGCGATGACGTCCTTCCAGTCCTGCGCCTTCAGGTCGGTGTCGAGCTGCACACCGAGATCTTCCTTCTTCAGCTCGAGGATCTCCTCGAAGTGATGGTGGTCGACCTCGAGCACGACGTCGGAATACATCTGGATGAAGCGGCGATAGGAGTCGTAGGCGAAGCGCTCGTCGCCCGACGACTTCGCCAGGCCGAGCACGGTGTCGTCGTTGAGCCCGAGGTTCAGCACCGTGTCCATCATGCCCGGCATCGAGGCACGCGCGCCCGAGCGCACCGACACGAGCAGCGGGTTGGCGGCGTCGCCGAACTTGCGGCCGACGATCTTCTCGACGGCGGCGAGCGCCGTCTCGACCTCGCCCTTCAGCTCCCCGGGGTAGGACTTCTCGTTGTCGTAGTAGTGCGTGCACAGCTCGGTCGTGATGGTGAAGCCCGGCGGCACCGGCAGGCCGATGCTCGACATCTCCGCCAGGTTGGCACCCTTGCCGCCCAGGAGATTGCGCATGTCGGCGCGTCCCTCGGCGGTGCCGTTGCCAAAGCCATACACCCACTTGGTCATCGCGAGCTCACTAGCCCTCAATTTCAGAGAAGTCTGCGACATGGTCGATGGTCCCACTGATCTGCCGCAGCAATCGGAGGCGATTCAGGCGCAAATCGGGACGGTCGGCGACATTGACTGTGACCTTTTCGAAGAAAGAATCGAGTGGCGCACGAAGCGCCGCCAGCGCCGACATCGCCGCGGTGTAATCCTCGCGCAACAAGGCCGGCCCCGCCGTCGCATCGGCGCTGCGCAGCGCGGCGGCGACCGCCTTCTCCTCGTCCTGCTCGAACAGCGCGGCATCGGGCGGGTTCCTGACCTGGGCCGCCAGCGCCTTGTCCTTGCGCTCCTCGGCCTTCACGATGTTGGCGGCGCGGTTGTAGGCGACCAGCAGATTCCTGCCGTCGTCGGAGCCTACGAAATCCTGCAGCGCCTTCACGCGCGCCAGCAGGCGCACGAGATCGTCCTCGTTGCCCAGCGCGAAGACGGCGTTGACCAGATCGTGGCGCACGCCCTGCTCGCGCACCTGCACCTTCAGGCGATCGGCGAAGAAGTCCAGCAGCTCGGCGCTGTTGATCGCACGGCCCGCGGCCGCGGCCTTGAACAATTCGGTCAGCTTCAGGCGCAGGCCGTTCTCGGTGATCAGGCGGATCGAGCCCAGCGCCGCGCGGCGCAGCGCGTAGGGATCCTTCGAGCCCGTCGGCTTCTCGTCGATCGCCCAGAAGCCGACCAGCGTGTCGAGCTTGTCGGCCAGCGCCACCGCCACCGATACCGGCGATTTGGGGCAGCGCGAGTCGGGGCCCGTCGGTCCGTAGTGATCGGCGATCGCGATCGAGACCTCGAGCGGCAGGCCCTCGATCTGCGCGTAGTAGCCGCCCATCACGCCCTGCAGTTCGGGGAACTCGCCCACCATGCCCGACGTGAGATCGGCCTTGGCGAGCCGCGCTGCGGTCTCGACATGCGCCGGATCGGTCATGTGGAAGAAGCCGCAGGTCTCGGCCTGCACGATCGCCTGCGCCAGCTTGACGATGCGCTCGACGCGCTCGGCCTGGGTGCCGAGCTTGGCATGAAAGACGATATCCTTCAGCGCCGGCAGCCGGTCGGCGAGCCTGGCCTTGCGGTCCTGGTCCCAGAAGAAGCGCGCATCGGAAAGCCGCGCGCGCAGGACGCGCTCGTTGCCGGCGACGATCTCCCGGCCGCCATCGGGCGCCACGGTGTTGGCGACGACGACGAAGCGGTTGGCCAGCTCGCCGCCGCGGGTATGGCAGGCGAAGTAGCGCTGGTGCGTCTTCATCGAGGTGATCAGCACCTCGGCCGGCACGTCCATGAATTCGCGGTCGATGGTGCCCATCATCGGCACCGGCCATTCGACCAGGCCGGCGACCTCGGCGAGCAGGCCGTCGTCCTTCACCAGGGTGACGCCGGCCTCGCGGCAGGCGGTCTCGGCCTTGGTGCGGATCACCGCCTTGCGTTCCTCGGCATCGACCATGACGTAGGCCTGCTTCAGCTTGCGCACATAGTCGGTATAGCCCTCGACGCGGATCTCGCCGGGCGCCATGAAGCGATGGCCGCGCGTGGTCTCGCGCGCCGGCACGATGATGTCGCTTTCACGGGGGCTTTCCACGAATACGAAGCGTGAGCCGGTGCCGCCCTGGGCCGCGGCGTCGAAGTAGAAATCCGGCGAATCGGCGCGGTTCTCGACGATGCCGCCCTTCAGCGGCACGCCGTTGAAGACGCAGAGGATCTGCTGCAGCGGGCGCACCCAGCTGAGCGGCCGCGCGCCCCAGCGCATCGATTTGGGCCACGGGAAGCCGCTCAGCACCCGGCCGACGACCTCGCGCAGCACCTCGGTGGCGTTGCGGCCCTTCTTCTCGCTCACCGCGAAGTAGAACTCGCCCTTGCCGGTGTCTCTCTTTTCACATTGGTCCAGCGAGGTCAGCCCGGCGCCCCTGAGGAAGCCCTCGATGGCGCGCGCCGGCGCGTCGGTGCGCGGGCCGCGCTTCTCCTCGCGCACGTCGGCGGAGCGCAGCGGGATGCCGTCCATCGCCAGCACCAGCCGGCGCGGCGTGGCGAAGGCGGCGGCGAAGGCGAAGTCGAGCCCGGCCTGCGTCAGCCCCTCGCCGAACAGCCGCTTGAGATCCTCGGCCGCGCGCGCCTGCATGCGCGCGGGGATCTCCTCGGACAGCAGTTCGAGGACTAGCTTGGCCATGGTCTACCTGCCTTCCCCCGGAGGGGGAAGGTGGCCGCAGGGCGGAAGGGGGATGTCGAAGACGAACACCGCGCGCGTTGAGACATCCCCCATCCGTCGCTTCGCGCCATCTTCCCCCTCCGGGGGAAGGTAATAGCTGGGCAAGCGAGTCCGTCTGCGCATGGGTTCAGGCCTTGGTCAGCCAGGCTTCGCAGCACGCCTTGGCCAGCGCGCGCACGCGGCCGATATAGGCCTGCCGCTCGGTGACGCTGATCACGCCGCGCGCGTCGAGCAGGTTGAAGGCGTGGCTCGCCTTGATGCATTGCTCGTAGGCCGGCAGCGCCAGCTTTGCATTGCTATGGTTCAGCAGGGCGCCGCATTCCTTCTCGGCGTCGGCGAAGTGGCGGAACAGCATCGCGGTGTCGGCGCGCTCGAAATTGTAGGCCGACTGCTCGCGCTCGTTGCGCAGGAAGACCTCGCCGTAGGTCAGCGGCACCTCGGAGCCCGGCTGGTTATAGGGCAGCTCGTAGACGCTCTTCTTGTCGAACAGGTACATCGCCAGCCGCTCGAGCCCGTAGGTGATCTCGCCCGAGGTCACCTCGCATTCGATGCCGCCGACCTGCTGGAAGTAGGTGAACTGCGTCACCTCCATGCCGTCGCACCAGACCTCCCAGCCCAGGCCCCAGGCGCCCAAGGTCGGGCTCTCCCAGTCGTCCTCGACCAGGCGCAGATCGTGCAGGTCGGGGTCGATGCCGATGGCGCGCAGCGAGCCGAAATAGCGGTCGAGGATGTCGTTGGGCGACGGCTTCAGGATCACCTGGAACTGGTAGTAGTGCTGCAGCCGGTTGGGGTTCTCGCCGTAGCGGCCGTCCTTGGGCCGGCGCGAGGGCTGCACATAGGCGGCGTACCACGGCTCGGAGCCGAGCGCGCGCAGCGTGGTGGCGGTGTGGAAGGTGCCGGCGCCCATCTCCATGTCGTAAGGCTGCAGGATGGCGCAGCCCTGCCGCGCCCAATAGCGCTGCAGGGTCAGGATCAGCTCCTGGAAACAGGTCGGCTTTCCAGCCTCGGCGGCGAGGGCCACGATCTTGAATTCCCGATGGATTTCCGCCCGGTTAGGCGGGATTTCGGCGGTGCACCATATAGGTGCCGCTTCCCCGGGCGGTCAAGCCAGCGCCCTACGCCGCCCGCCTGTCGCAGTGGACCGTTCCGGCCGGCACCCAGGCGCCGCAGACGCGGCAGGCGACGAGGTCGACCGCCGGCTTGCCGGCTCGCGGCGCCGGCTCGGCGGCGGGCGGCGGCGGCGCCGGCTGCGGCGGGCGCGGCCGGGCGGTCACCTTCTCGATCTGCCGCTGCCACCAGCGCCAGCCGAACCAGGCGATGACGATCACCGCCGCGATCGTCAGCAGCTTGCCGAGGAACCCGCTCATGCGGTCCTTGTAAGCCGCTGCCGCCGTTATTTGAAGTAGCTGTTGGTGGTGATGTACCAGAGGAAGCCGCTGGTGCCGGCCTTGTTCTCGGCGATGGAGTGGCCCTGCTGGCGGTCCCGGGGCGTCGGGCCCGGCGAGACGCCGCCGGTCCTGAGCCCGTTCAGCACCGGCTCGAGCTCGCCGACCAGCCGTATATAGTTGTTAATCAGCGGGCCCGGATAGATGGTGATGAACTTGCCGGCCTGCACGCCCTGGCACATCTCCTCGTAGGCTGTCCGCGGCGAGACCACCTTGTGGTCGAGATTGGCCCGTTGCAGCACCGGCAGCACCGCCCTGGCGACCTTCTCGGCGTCGCGCGGCTGGGCGCTGACGTGCAGCTTGTAGCCCGCTTGCCAGGGATGCTCGACCCGCTTGCCGAGGTCGCGCAGCGCCGGCTTCCAGTAGGGCATGATCATGCTGTCGACGATGTCGTATCCCCGGGGTCCGGTGGGGAAGCCGTAAACTGTTGCGGCCATTGGACTTTTCCCGCGCGTTCTATGGATTTCTATGGGTCGCGGGCCAGTCTAATGAGTGATTGCTCACACCGCAAGTGCGATCTACAGCCCATAGCGCGACCACAGCGCGCGCTGCTCGGCGGCCTCCAGCGCCCCCTCCGCCCAGTCGCGGCCCAACTCCCGGCCGGTCACCGACACCGCGGTCAGCCCCAGCATGCGGCGCAGGAAGCCGGGCTGGCGCTCGCCGACCAGCGGCAGGCGCACCTTCCGGCCGTAGCGCTCCTGCAGCACCTCGCGCAGATGGCCCAGCCCGTCGACCAGCCCGAGTTCCAGCCCGCGCTGGCCGGTCCAGAACTCGCCCTCGAACAGGGTCTTGTCGTCGGCCGTCAGCCGCTCGCCGCGGCGCTCGCGTACCCAGCGCTTGAAGGTGGCGTGCATCTCGTCCTGCAGCCGGCGCAATTTCGCGACGTCCTCAGGATCCTCCGGCTGGAAGGGATCGAGCATGGCCTTGCTCTCGCCGGCGGTATGCACGCGCCGCTCGATGCCCAGCCGCTCCAGCGCCTTCTGGAAGCCGAAGCCGGCGGAGATCACACCGATCGACCCCACGATCGACGAGGGATCGGCGAAGATGTCGTCACCGGCGCAGGCCAGCCAATAGCCGCCCGAAGCCGCGACATCCTCGACGAAGATGTGCACCGGCAGCTTCTTCTCCTCAGCCAGCGAACGAATGCGTTTTGCGATCAGCGCCGACTGCACCGGCGAGCCGCCGGGCGAGTTGATGATCAGCGCCACCGCCTTGGCGCCGCGCAGCGCGAACGCCCGCTGCAGGCGCGGCGCGACGGAAGCCAGCGACAGCACCGGCCCGAAGCCGCCGCGCGCGGCGATCACGCCCGACAGGCGCACCACGGGCACGACAACCGGCGCGCGGACGCCCAGCAACGGAATGCGGGCCAACGCCGCGCGCAATCTCTCGAACATGCGCCGTCATATGTCGGGTGCGGCGGCGCGAGTGCAAGGGCCTTGGCCGTTGGGGCCGCGCCGCTCCAGCGGCGCTCATCACTCCCTCTCCCCGCCTGCGGGGAGAGGGTTGGGGTGAGGGGCTGCATCGAGTGGCGCACCACCATCGTGCGCAACCTCAATCGCCCCCTCACCCCGACCCTCTCCCCGCACGCGGGGAGAGGGAGAGAGCTACAGGACCAGTGGCGCTGCATCGCGCAGGATGGCTTCGGCCTCGGCGGTGTACTTGCCCTGCCCGCCGTGCAGCGTCAGCCCGGGCAGCAGCACCGCCGGGCCGCCGACGCCCTTGCGCGCCCGCACGATCACGCGCCGTGCCGGCTCGCCGGCGGCGGGCCACAGCGGCAGCACGGTGATCTCGCCCGCCTTGCCGTCGAGCGCCGCGAGGATCGCCGGCAGACGGTCGGCGCGCTGGATCAGGCTGAGCGTGCCGCGCGAGCGCAGCCGCGCCAGGCAGCGCGCGATCCAGCCCGCGAGGTCGAGGGCCGATTCGCGGTTGGCCCTGTCGGCCGACGCGTCCGGCGAGGGCGTGCCCGCGCTCGCGTCGAGAAAAGGCGGATTGCTGACGACCTGGTCGAAGGCGCGCTCCAGCAGCGCCGCCGGCGGATGCGCGAGGTCGCCCTCGACGATGGCGTAGCGCTCGCCCTGCCCATTGCGCTGCGCATTCTCGCGCGCCATCAGAGCGATGTCGGGCTGCGCCTCGAGGCCGACGATGTCGAAGGCCGTCGCGCCTTCGCGCGCCAGCAGGCAGAGCCCGACGGCGCCCGTGCCGCAGCCGGCATCGAGGATGCGCTCGCCGGCCCGGGGGCTCACCGCCGCCGCCAGCAACACCGCGTCGATCGACACGCGATAGCCGGCGCGCCGCTGCCACAGCGCCACCCGGCCGCCCAGGAGGGAGTCGTCGGTTCGATCGGTCATCGCCCCATCTTACCTTCCCCCGGAGGGGGAAGGTGCCCGACCTTGCTTCGCCCGCCGAAGCGGGCTTCGCGAAGGCGGGAGGGCGGAAGGGGGATGTCGAAGGCGGACACCGGTTTTGTTGAGGCATCCCCCATCCGGCGCTGCGCGCCACCTTCCCCCTCCGGGGGAAGGTAGAGGAAGCGTCGCCAATAACTCCCTCTCCCCGCCTGCGGGGAGAGGGTTGGGGTGAGGGGCTGATTCAGGTGGCGCACCGCCGTCGTGCCCAATCTGCTACGACCCCACCCCGACCCTCTCCCCGCGAGCGGGGAGAGGGAGAAAAAGGTAAATCGCCATCCGCGACAACGGTGCGGCTTGTCGCCGGTTCGCATTGCGCCAACATCTTGAGCGTGCGACACGTCGCCCAGGGAAATGGGGATGCGACATGGCCGTGGTGGTAACGCTGGACGACAAGCGCCGCAGGGGCCCGAGTCTGGAGCCGCTGCTGGCGCTGTGCGCCCAGGATCTCGAGCGCGTCAACCGCGTGATCGCCTCGGGCATGCAGTCCTCGGTGCAGCTGATCCCCAAGCTCGCCGACTACCTGGTGGGCGCCGGCGGCAAGCGCATGCGACCGCTGCTGACCATCGCCGCCGCCAAGCTCTGCGGCTACAACGGCGAGCACCACGTGCAGCTCGCCGCCTGCGTCGAGTTCATCCACTCCGCCACCCTGCTGCACGACGACGTGGTCGACGGCTCGGACCTGCGCCGCGGCAAGCCGGCGGCCAACGCGGTGTGGGGCAACAAGGCCTCCGTCCTGGTCGGCGACTTCCTCTTCACCCGCGCCTTCGAGCTGATGGTCGAGGTCGGCTCGATCGAGGTGCTGGGCATCCTCAGCAACGCCTCGAGCGTGATCGCCGAGGGCGAGGTGCTGCAGCTCACCGTCGCCAACAACATCTCGATCGGCGAAGGCGTCTACATGGACGTCATCAAGGCCAAGACTGCCAAGCTGTTCGCCGCCGCCGCCGAGGTCTCGCCGGTGATCGCCGGCCGCCCGCGCGCCGAGCGCGACGCGCTGGCCGCCTACGGCCTGAACCTCGGCATCGCCTTCCAGCTGGTCGACGACGCGCTCGACTACGGCGGCAGCGCCGCCAAGCTCGGCAAGGCGGTGGGCGACGATTTCCGCGAGGGCAAGGTCACCCTGCCGGTGATCCTCGCCTTCCTGCGCGGCGACGCCGAGGAGCGGGCGTTCTGGAAGCGGGTGATGGAGAAGCTCGAGCAGAACGACGCGGACCTGCAGCGCGCGCTGGAGCTGATGCAGAAGCATGGGGCGCTGGCCGATACGCTGGATCGCGCACGGCATTACGGTGCGATGGCGCGCGATGCGCTGGGGTTGTTTGGGGACAGCGCGGTGAAGCGGGCGATGGTCGAGGCGGTCGATTTCGCGATCGAGCGGGCGCATTGAGGCCACAGTTTGGGAAGCCGCAAAGGAGCGGAGCCGAACGTGCGGCATCACTACGTGCCCGTCTTCTATCTCAAGCAGTGGGCCGAGCAGCCAGACGGCAAAGTCCCCTTTTATCAGTGGATCAACGACCGCATCGTGCCCGGCCGGCGGACGCCGGAGAACACGGGCTACGAGGATGACCTCTACGCCAAGGACAAGGTCCCCGATACAGAGCGTCACATCATCGAAGAGAGCCTGTTTAGTCCGATCGACAACGCGGCCGCGCCGATCCACCGCAAGATGCTACAGCTCGAGGACTGTGATCTGACCCCGGACGAGCGTGCTGCTTGGGCGGTTTTCCTGATCGCCGCCAACGCCCGCGTACCCGGCATCGTCAACGAGGCGCGGGCCAAGTATGCAGCTAGCGCCCGCGAAGCATTTCTCAAGAACCCCGATGAGTACGAGCGCGCCAAGGGCAGCGCGTCGGAAGCGACATTCGTCGAGTGGATCGACAAGCACTACCCTGGCCTGATCGACAACTTCGGCCTCGATACGATGGCCCGCCACATCACAAATTCGGACCGTATCCGGGAGTATGTAGACCTCAAGTGGTCCGCCCACACTATCCCCGATTCCAATGCGCCCCTCATCACTACTGACCGACCGCTCTGGTTCTGGCAGAACCCGAGCCACCCTCAGTTCTCGATCGTGATGCCGCTATCGCCCCGGAGCATGTTCGTCGCTGCCCATACGGAGGCTTTCGCTGAGAACATCGCGCGGGCAGATCACTCTGACCTCGCAGCCAAGGTCAACGCATCCCTCATCCACCGAGCTCGCGAGCGAGTCTACGGCCGCATCGAGCTTAGTCTTCTCGAGCCGCTTTGGCGCAACGGACTGCAAGTGCAGGACAATCCCCGGCTGCTCAACGACTAACGCCCACATCGCGCTTCCGAGTACAAAAGCGCGCGCACGTAAGGTGATTGCCATACTTTCCGCGCGTCGATCTAATGATTGAAGGCGCGCCTGCGCCCGTACTGGGGGTGATCACGATGGCCATTCCGTTCGAACCGACACGCTCCTACGTCTACAAGGCAACCCGGTATGAGATACTCCCACGCATCGTCGAACTTGCGCGTCCGTACGGCGACGTCCCCTTTCTGTTGCGGGACCTATCCAAGAAGGTGCTGAACGACACCTACACGAGGGAACAGCTCGATATTCAGATTCGCAAAGCGCAGTCCGATGTGCTCCAGAGGATGAGTAGAATCTTTGGTTTCTACATACCGTTCCTTGCGAAGAATCTTCGTATTTTTGAGCGAGTCGGAGACGGCATGTTCAGGAATGTCTCCAACTTAGAAGAGGATGAAGAGATAGCCGAGGCGGATGCCGATCCCGATGCAATCGCTGATGAGGAGGCTGGACCTGTCGGTTTTGTGGACACCGCGGGCTTCATTTACATGTATTCATTTCCGACGATTGTTCGGGAAGGAGTGAGATTCCCAATCAAGATCGGCTTGACTCGAGCAGATGACGCGGATGCACGAGTTCAGCAGCAATGCAGGCAGACGTGCTGCTTCGAGAATCCCACAGTCCTGCGCACATGGAAGGTTCAGCAGGTGGCTGCCGTTGAGCAAGCGATCCACTCAATTTTGCGTGCACGCGGGCGCAAGCGCGATGCCCCTGGCACGGAGTGGTTTGATACCACGCTTGATGAGGTCGAAAGCATCGTGAAGTTCGTTCAAGAGACTGGCTGAAACACAAGCGCCTTTCCTCTCGCTGGCGTTGGACAGCTCCCCCTTCGTTACCGCGCAGCGCTTGTGCTTGGATCGAGTTCTCTGAGCATACGCCAACCAAGGTCAACGACAGTTTCGTAGTCGGCAAGCATCTGGCTATGGAAGAGGATCGGACGCGTCGTCTCGTCCCAAGCATGTGTCGCCACCGGGAGAAAGCTGCACAGCTGCAACTGTTCTGCTTCAAGGCGATCGTGCTCGTCCATATCGAGGCGATGTCGCGCCTCGCGCATCCTATTCTCCAGCTCGTTGTACGCAGCGGCGTTAGATTGCCCTACCGCATGTGGTGGGATGTACAGCGGTATGCGGTGTGCGAGCGCATGCCGGTAGTCTTCCAGATAAGCGAACCATCCCTTCATGAGGCTGGAATCGAGATAGTCTTGGAAGTCTCTAGAAAGCGACTCTCGAACGTCCTCACACTTCGCTCCTAAGCCCATAAGGAGTGGGGGTATTTCCTTGCCATTAGACCTCTTGATGCCACGCTCTTTGACCCAAATCTGGGCGAGATTGTCCATGCAGCCAAAGACATTCAAAACGAACGCCTGAAGGCAGATTGTGCACACACTCCGGGGTTCGTCGGACGGGATCACATTGGACGCAGGTGGAATAGTAGCGAATGCCGTCTGGACGCAGTGGACGAGGATGCGGAGCCGGCGACAGTAACCTTGCCGCGCCATGACTTCGGCCAAAGGATTACCGTATGCCCAGGCATGATAGGCCATCAGGAGCTTGGTATATTTCGGATGGACGGACTCTAGGCCCTCATGAAGCTGTTTGATCGCTTCGGTCGAGTATGTTGGCCTCATAGGAGTGATCGTACCTCTCCAGACAACAACGCAAGCCCGATACCATCAGTCTACAGCCTGAGGAAGAGCACGGGATTGCTTCCATGATACCCGACGAGAGCGCGACTCGCCCACCCAGCACCACCGGCCTGCGCCGCTTCCTGGATCTCCAGCAGCAGCGCGACTGGATGCAGGGCAAGACGGTCCCGCGCGACGCCGAGGAGCGCTCGGAGTCGCTGGAGCTGCGTCTCAGATACGTCACACGGTTCGAGAAGCTGCTGCGCCGGCCGCAGGCGCCGGAGGTGCTGGCGATGCTCCGGCGCTACGGCCGCGACTGCATCCCCATCCCGCGCCGGACCGAGCGGGATTACTGGTCGGTGTCCTGCCTGCCGTCGACGCCGGGCAAGGCGCTGGTTCGCGTCAATGCGAGCTGGATGGAGCTGTTCTCGCTCTACGCCGACGGCGCGGGCATCCGCGCGCTGTTCGTGGTGCATCTGTCCGATTTCACGTCAGACCGTTCAATCGATCAGGACCGGGTGGACGAGGCCTTGCTCGAGCGCAGCGTCAGGGAGCCGCAAGACGTCAGCTGGTTCTTCCCGCGTGGCCGGGACATCTTCGGCATCAGGGTCCGCGGCGCCGCCTCGATCGGCAAGTTCCTCGCCGGTCGCCGGACGTTGCGGGCGATCCGGGCGTTCAACCTCACGCACATGAACCGGGGCCGCAACGCCTACCAGGCGAGCCACTGCTACAGCCTGGCGGACCGCATGCTGGGCGACGCGGGAGGCTGAATAGCGGCCGTCGCGTCGCTTCACTTCTTCCGCCGGCGCCGCGTTGCGCCCGTCCCTTTTGCCGCTATGCTGCCGGCGCGAACAACGAAAGAACAGCGGGAGGGCGCGCAGGATGCGCCAGGGCAGGCTTGTCGCGACGGGCGTGATGCTGGCGTTCTGCCTGTTCGCCGCCTGGCAGTCCTGGCTGCTGCCGCTCACCGACCGGCTCGGGCCGGGGCCGGGCTTCTTTCCCTTCTGGATGGCGCTGATCGGCGTGGTGCTGGCGATCGGTCTGCTGGTCGCCACCGTCGGCGAGCCGGCCGCCGCGCCGGTAGACGGCGAGGCCGAGCGCATCCTGCCCAGCGGCCCGGGGGCCGGCCGCTGGTTCGCCATCGTGCTGATGCTCGCCGCCGCCGCCGCCGCCATGGAGGTGCTGGGCTTCCGCATCACCATGCTGGCGTTCAACGCCGCGCTCGCCGTCGCGCTCGGCGAGCGCCGCTGGTGGGTGATCGCGCTCTTCGCCGTGCTGGGCAGCGTCGGGGTGTTCTACGTGTTCACCACCTGGCTCGACGTGCTGCTGCCCGTCGGCCGGTTCGGGATCTAGGGCATGAGTCCGTCGAGCGACCTCCCCTGTCACGCCGGGGCTATCGCCTATGGCCGATTTGCCCGGGTCTTACCTTCCCCCGGAGGGGGAAGGTGCCCGAAGGGCGGAAGGGGGATGTCGAAGACGGACACCGATTTCGTTGCGGCATCCCCCTTCCGTCGCGCTGCGCGCGCCACCTTCCCCCTCCGGGGGAAGGGAAGTCAGAAATCCATAGGCGATCGCCCTATCCCTCGCTGCGCCCGGAATGACGGCGCCACTCCTGCCTTCCCGCACCGGCGGGCAAAGGAAACATGAGTTAGCCGATGGAAGCGCTTGGTCATCTGATGTCCGGCTTCGCCGCGGCACTCAGCTGGAACTACCTGCTCTACGCCTTCGCCGGCTGCACGCTGGGCACGCTGATCGGCGTGCTGCCGGGGCTGGGGCCGGCGGCCGGCACGGCGATCCTGATCCCGATCACCTTCAACCTCGATCCGACCGGCGCCATCATCATGCTGGCGGCGATCTACTACGGCGCGATGTATGGCGGCACCGTGACCTCGGTGCTGATCAACGTGCCGGGCGAGGCGGCCTCGGTGATCACCTGCATCGACGGCCACCAGATGGCACGCCAGGGCCGCGCCGGCTCGGCACTGGCGATCGCCGCCATCGGCTCCTTCGTCGGCGGCATCTTCGCGACCGTGGCACTTGTGCTGGTCGCCGCGCCGCTGGCGTCGCTGGCGCTGAAGTTCGGGCCGGCCGAGTTCTTCGCCCTGATGGTGGCCGGTCTGTGCCTGGTGGTCGGGCTGGCCGGCAACAACATGTGGGCGGCGCTGCTGATGACCATCGTCGGGCTGCTGCTCGCCATGGTCGGGCTCGATCCGGTGCGCGGCGCGCCGCGCTTCACCTATGGCGTCAACGAGCTGATCGACGGTGTCGGCTTCGTGCCCGTGGTGATGGGCCTGTTCGGCATCGGCGAGCTCTTGATCGCCGCCGAGAGGCGCCAGGCGCGCCTGATCCAGGCCGACCTGAAGAACTGGAACCTCAGCAAGGAGGAGTGGCGGCTCTCGCGCGGCGCGATCGCCCGCGGAACCGGCGTGGGCTTCGTGCTCGGCCTGATTCCCGGCGTCGGCGCCATCGTGCCGACCTTCATAGCCTATGTGCTGGAGAAGCGCGTGTCGAAGACGCCGAAGCGCTTCGGCAAGGGCGCCGTCGAGGGCGTGGCGGCGGCCGAGACGGCGAACAACTCCTACGCCAACGGCGCCATGGTGCCGCTGCTGTCGCTCGGCATCCCGAGCTCGCCGACCATCGCCGTGCTGATGGGCGCCTTCATCATTCACGGCCTGCAGCCCGGGCCCTTCCTGTTCCAGGAGCGGCCCGACCTGGTGTGGACGGTGATCGCCAGCTTCTTCGTCGGCAACCTGATCCTGCTGATCCTCAACCTGCCGCTGGTCGGGATGTGGGCCAGGCTGCTGAGGATCCCGTTCGGCTATCTCTGCGTCGGCGTGCTGATCTTCTGCATCATCGGCTCCTACAGCCTGAAGCAGAGCATGTTCGACGTCTGGGTCATGCTGGGCTTCGGAATCATCGGCTACCTGCTGCGCAAGCTCGACTTCCCGCTGGCGCCGGCGATCCTGGCGCTGATCCTGGGACCGATGATGGAGAAGTCGCTGCGCACCACGCTGGAGATCTCCGGTGGCAGCTTCGCCATCTTTCTCGACCGCCCGGTGGCGCTGGCGCTGCTGGCGATCCCGCTGATCGTGCTGGCCGCGATGTTGCTGCGCCCCCGCACCTTCTCCAAGCTGAGGGAAAGCGATGCCGAGTGAGGTCAATCTCCCTCTCCCCGCTCGCGGGGAGAGGGTCGGGGTGAGGGGCTGAATCAGGTGACGCACCACCGTCGTGCGCAACCAGCCGCTACCCCTCACCCTAACCCTCTCCCCGCTCGCGGGGAGAGGGAACACCAAAGGAGGAAACACCAGATGATCATCCGTCGTCGCACATTGCTCGCCGCCACGGCGGCCAGCGCGCTCGCCAGCCCGACGATCGCCCAGGCCGCCTTCCCGCGCCGCGGGCTGCAGCTCATCGTCGCCTTCGCCGCCGGCGGCAGCACCGACGTGGGCGCGCGCATCCTCGCCGCCGCGGCCGAGAAGGAGCTCGGCCAGACCGTCACCGTGGTCAACAAGGCGGGCGCCGGCGGCCAGCTCGGCTTCACCGAGATCGCCCGCGCGCGGCCCGACGGCTACACGCTGGGCTTCATCAACCTGCCGGCGGTCAACACCATCGTGCTCGATCCCGAGCGCAAGGCCGTCTTCAACATGGAGAGCTTCATCCCGGTCGCCAACCAGGTGCTCGACCCCGGCCTGATCTGGGTCAAGGGCGACAGCCCGTTCAAGAACATGAAGGACCTGGTCGACGCGGCGAAGAAGGCGCCCAACACGGTGCGTGCCTGCACCACCGGCATCCTGAGCGACGACCACCTCGCCATCCTGATGACCCACGAGGCGGCCGGCGTGGAGTTCCGCATCGTGCATTTTGACAGCGGCGTGCAGCAGCTCGCCGGCGTCATCGGCGGCCATGTCGACGTGGCCTTCGACAACGTCGGCAGCGTGGTCAAGCGCGTGCTGTCGGGCGAGGTGCGCGGCCTGGCGGTGACCGACCACGTGCGCTCGCCCTTCCTGCCCGACGTTCCGACCACCAAGGAGCTTGGCTACCCGACCATCATCTCCAGCTCGACGCGCGGCGTGGCGGCGCCCAAGGGCACGCCGGCCGCCGCGATCAAGGTGCTCGAGGCCGCCTTCCTCAAGGCGATCAACAGCGCCGACATGAAGACCAAGATGGATGCCGCCGGCCTGGCGCTGCGGCCGATGGTCGGCGCCGAATACGCCAAGTACTACGCCGACCTGCACAAGCAGGCGACCAAGTACACGGAATGGGCGCTGAAGATGCGGTAGCGTCCTCGCTGTCGTCCCGAGCGACAGCGAGGGATCCAGTCAACCTTCCTGGATCCCTCGCTGCGCTCGGGATGACATGACTCACGACTGGTTGCCCACAGCGCCCTCGCGCTACGCTGCCGCCCGGGTCCGCGACAACGGGCCTCCAGGGGGAGCAGGAATGCAGCAGCGGAGAGCAGGCGCCGCGTGGGCGCTGGCGCTCGTCGTGGCGCTGGGCGCGGTCGACGCGCCGGCGCAGACGACGCCGACCAAGGCCGCCAGGCCGGCCCGGCCCGCGCAGCCCGACAGCTGGAAGCGTTGCGCCGATCGCAATCCCGACATCGCCATTGCCGGCTGCACCGCGGTGATCGGATCGAAGCGCGAGAGCGCGGACAACAGGGCCAAGGCCCACTACATCAGGGGCAGCGCCCATGGCCGCAAGGGCGACCACGCCGGCGCGATGCGCGACTACGACGAGTCGCTGCGGCTGAAACCGCGCCAGGCGGACGTCCTGATCAACCGCGGGCACGCCTACAGCGACCAGGGCAAGGAGGACCGCGCGATCGAGGATTACAGCGAGGCGATCCGCCTGCGACCCGGCAGCGCAGACTTCCGGATCTCCCGTGCCATCGCCCACCTGAAGAAGAAGGATGTCGATCGCGCCATGCCCGATCTCGACCGGGCGCTGCGGCTGCGGCCGAAGAACGTGTTCGGTTTCGAGAATCGCGGCCTGGCACATCACATGGCCGGCCGCTACGACGCCGCCATCGCCGACTACAGCGCCGCGCTGCGCATCGATGCCAATCGCCCGTTCTCGCTCTACGGCCGCGGCCTGGCGCGCAAGGCCAAGGGCCACGCCGAGGCCGCCGCCGCTGACATCGGCGCCGCCATGCGCATCCGCGTCGACGTCGACAAGCTGCTCGCGCCGTACGGATTGTAGCGACACTGCGATTGCCATCCCCCGGAGGGGGAAGGTGCCCGAACGGCGGAAGGGGGATGTCGAAGACGGACACCGCGTGTGTTGAGGCATCCCCCATCCGGCGCTGCGCGCCACCTTCCCCCTTCCGGGGGAAGGGAAGCCCAGACGACGCATCTGTCGTCGCTCCGCCTCGGCGGCTATCATCCGCGCCGCGCCGTCATCCATCGCAAGGACCCATCCATCATGAAGGCCGCTTTCATCGAGAAGTTCGGCGGGCCGGAGGTGCTCACCTACGGCGACCTGCCCGATCCGGCCGCCGGACCGGGCCAGATCGTCGTCGATGCGCACGCCACCAGCATCAACGCCGCCGACTGGAAGGTCTGCGCCGGCGAGTATCCCGGCAGTCCGATATTCCCGCTGGTGCTGGGTCGCGACTTCTCCGGCGTCGTCGCCGCGCTTGGCGAGGGCGTGCGCGACCTGAAGGTCGGCGACGAGGTATTCGGCGTGCTGGAGGCCGGCCGCGACGGCACCTACGCCGAGAAGATCGCCATCGGCGGCGCCATCGTGGCGAAGAAGCCGGCGGGCATGAGCCATGTCGAGGCCGCGGCGCTGGCGCTCACCGGGCTGACCGCGCTGTGCACGGTCGAGGACACGCTGAAGCTGAAGGCCGGCGAGACCATCCTGATCCAGGGCGGCGCCGGCGGCGTGGCGGGCTTCGCCATCCAGCTCGCCAAGCATATCGGCGCGCGCGTCATCACCACGGCGAGCGCGAAGAACCGCGACTACCTGCGCGAACTTGGCGCCGACGAGGTCATCGACTACAACGCCGCGGACTTCACCCAGGTGGTGAAGGATTGCGACGCGGTGTTCGACACCGTCGGCGGCGACGTCGCCACCCGCTCTTTCGCCGTGCTCAGGCCCGGCGGCCGCGCCGCCTTCATCGCCTCGGGCGCCAAGGCGCCGACATCCGAGCGCACCGACGTCACGTCGCTGCGCCCGGCGGTCGGCCGCGACCGGCCGCACCTGGAGCGCATCGTCGCGCTGCGCCAGGCCGGCGCCATCCGCGCGCCCGAGGTGACGCTGTACGATCTGGCGCAGGCCTCGGCAGCCCTGACGGTCAGCGCCGCGCGCCACCTCAAGGGCAAGCTGGTGCTGAAAGTGCGCTGAGTCTCCCCCTCTCCCCGCATGCGGGGAGAGGGTTGGGGTGAGAGGCTGATTCAGGTTGCGCACGGCCATAGTGCGCCACTTGCCGCAACCCCTCACCCTGACCCTCTCCCCGCAAGCGGGGAGAGGGAACATGCTCAAAGACCGAGCCGGTAGAAGCGCGAGGCGGTGCCGTGGAACAGGTCGGCCTTCTCGTCCGCGCTGGCGCCCGCGGCCAGGCGCTTGCAGGCGTTCCAGAACACGCCGTAGCCGTACGATCCCTTGTCGACCGGGAAGTTGCTCTCGAACATCGCGCGCTTCGCGCCGAAGGCCTCGATGCAGGTCTCGACATAGGGCCGCCACGCCGCCGCCAGCCGCTCGGAGTCCGGCGGCAGCTCGCCCTCGTGGAAGTCGAAGCCGAACACCTGCATGCCCATGCCGCCCAGCTTGACGTGCACGTTGGCGCATGACGCCAGGTCGCGGATCCTCGCGCGCCAGTCGGCGAAGACCTCCTCGCGCTTTCCCTGGAAGCGGCCCAGCCCGATCGCGCCGCCGACATGGTTGAGGCAGATCGGCGTATCGGGAAAGGCGCGCGCCAGGTCGAGAAGGTCGCCGAGCTGCGGGTGATACATGAAGGCGTCGAAGCTCAGGCCCAACGGCGCCAGCTGCGCGAAGCCCTCGCGCACCGTCCTGTCGAGCAGCCAGCCCTGCGGGCGCGTGGCGATGGCGCCCCAGCCGCGCTGGTCCGCATCGCTGGCGGTGATGAAGCGGATGCCGCGGAAGCGGCCATTGCCCGCCGCGATCATCGCCTCGAGCACCGGCCTGACGCGCGCGCCCAGGGTCAGCTCGCCATGGCCGACGATGCCGGCGCAGACGCGCGGCACGCCGTAGCCGCCGCTGGCGCACATCGCGGCGATTCCGTTGGCGAACTCGATCTCGCCCACCGGGCGCAGCTCGACCGGGCCGTGGGCGCGGTACATCGAGAGCCATTCGAGGTAAACGGTGGCAACGACGTTGTGGCCGCTGTCGATGTCGCGCAGGATGTCCTTCAGCAGGTAGGTGCCGCTCTGCGGCCGGTCGATCAGGTGATGATGCGGATCGACGATCGGCAGATCAGGCTCGAGCGCCGGCTCGCGGCGCCGGGCGAGCCAGTCCGGCCGCACAGCCAGATGCGCACTGATCGCGCTCGACGATGTGGTGGACATCGCGTTCCCTCCCTCACTCCATTCCGTCAATGAAACCATCCTGTCATTCCGAGCGCAGCGAGGAATCCAGGCGACTTTCCTGGATTCCTCGCTGCGCCCGGAATGACAGGGGGTGCTCGATGAGTCACTGTCCGATTCCGTAGAACGCCGCGCAATTCTCGCCCAGGATCAGGTCCTTCTCCCGCGCGGTCAGGAACGGACAATAGCGCCTGATGTAGTCGAGCGACTGCCGGTAGGTGCAGAAGCGTTCGACATTGGGCATGTCGGAGCCCCAGACAAGCCGGTCGGCGCCGAGCTGGTCGCGCAGGCACTCGATCAGCACCTGCGCCTCGGGATAGGGATAGTCCCAGACGCCGCCATAGGTGATGGGAAACACCATCTCCAGCACCAGCGCCTCGTGCCGGTAGAGATGCAGCAGCTCCTCGGGAAACGCGTAGCGACCGTTCCTGGCGAAATACGCGACCGGCGGGCTCATCGCCAGATGCACGCGCAGGCCGGGATGCCGCGCCAGCACGCGGTTGAACGCCGCGACATGCGCCATGTAGCCGGCCATGTCGTAACCCGGCCCCGAGCTGAGCTCGAGGCAGAGCACGATGCCGCGGCGTGCCAGCTTGTCCCAGAGCGGCTCCATGTCGGGCGCGTCGAGCGGCCAGGGGAAGCCGTGACGGCTCATCGAATCGACGTTGAAGTACAGGCCGCGCAGCTTCAGCACGTCGAAGGCATGGTCGATCTCGGCGAGCTGGGCCGGCTTGCCGGCCATCGCGTCGTCGACATGCATCAGACCGGTCATGCGTTCGGGATACTGCCGCTCGGCGAAGGCGTTCATCGCGCTCATCGCGCCGTAGCCGCCGCCGGCCTGCAGCAGGCAGTGATCGACGCCGGCGTTCATCATCTGCGCCAGCATCAGCTCGGGCGGTGCCGTCAGCTCCTGCATGCCCGCCGGCATGTACTGCACGGCATAGTCCTCGCCCGCGTGCGTGAACTCGAGCTGGCCGAAGCGGCCGACGCGGAAATCGACATCGGCCAGCCCGTTCCAGCTTTCGTCGCCGGCCCTGAAGAGCGCCTTCGTATCCGCCCGCGCGCCGTCGCTCAGCCGGAAGGTCGGCGCCACCGTGCGCGTCACCACGCGCTGCAGGTAGCGCCTGTGCACCTCGCGCGATTCGTGACCGCAGGCGCCGATCCAGTGCGTGAAGATATGGGCATGGCAATCGACGATCATGGCGCTCTCCCCGCGCCGAGCCTGACCGACGGCGGGCTGGCGCACAACGTCGTAGCTGCTATCGTTTGGCCGGCTCGAAGGGAAGGACGCATCGCATGACATTGCCCGTGGCGACGCTGGATCACGTGGTCATCAACGCGCGCGACGACATGGACCGCGCCGCCGACATCTATCGCCGGATCGGCTTCACGCTGACCGAGCGCGGCTACCATTCGCTGGGCTCGATGAACCACCTGGCAATGTTCGGCACCGACTATCTCGAGCTGATCGCGATTCCGAAGGGCGCGAGCACCGGACGGATGGACCTGCTCGACTATCCGTACGGGCTCAACGGGCTGGTCTTCGGCTCGGAGGATTCGGCGGTGACCCACGCGGCGCTGAGCGCGGCCGGCGTGCCGGTCGATCCGCCCAACGAGTTCACGCGGCCGGTGAAGCACGCCGGCGGCCAGGGCGACGCGCGCTTTCGCACCATCCGCATGAAGCCGGGCGTCGTGCCCTATGGCCGCGTCTACTACTGCCATCACTTCACGCGCGATCTGGTGTGGCGCGACGAGTGGCGCCATCACGCCAACGGCACGGTGGCGGTGGCGCGCGCGCTGATCGTCGAGCCCGATCCGGCAAAAGGCACGAAGCTCTACGCCGACATGTTCGGCCCCGACAACATCCGAGACATCACCGGCGGCAAGAGCGTGGTAATCGGCAATTCGCGCTTCGACATCGTCACCGAGGCGGCGCTGCGCGGGCAGTTCGGCGACGCAGCACCCGCCGCCGAGGGTCGGCCGGCCTACATGGCGGGCCTCAGTTTCCGCACGCTCTCGCTCGGCAAGGCCGCGGGCGCGCTGAAGGCCGGCGGCATCGAGTCCGTCACGCAGGACGGTCGAATCGTCGTGCCGGCACGCGCGGCGCTGAACGCGGTGCTGGAGTTCGTCGAGTGATGGGCGCTCCCGCCATCAAGTGGGACAACCAGGGCGACGCGATCGCGCGCGACGTGCCGCCCGACAGCCTGGCGCTGATCGATGCCGGCGGCGACGGCAGCGAGCGGCGCTACAGCTACGCCGACATCATCCGCCAGAGCGGCGCGCTGGCGGCCGGGCTGCTGGCGCGCGGGTTGAAGCGCGGCGATCGCGTGGCGATCCTCTCGGCCAACCGCGCCGAGTACCTCATCACTTTCCTCGGCACCATGCAGGCCGGCCTCGTCTCGGTGCCGGTGAACTGGAAGCTGCCGGCCGAGACCGTCGCCTACATTGTCGGCGACTGCGACGCCCGCCTGGCGATCGGCGACGCGACGCGCCTTAAGCTGGCGCCGGACTCGATGCCCCAGATCGATTTCGACGGCTCGGATTTCGCCGCGCTGACGGCGCACGCGCCGATGAAGCCGCTGTCGATGCAGCCGGATGAGCCGGCGCTGTTCCTCTACACCTCGGGCTCGACCGGCAGGCCAAAGGGCGTGGTGCTCTCGCACTATTCGCACCTGTGGGCGATCGGCTGTCGCGTGCGCCGCCCCGGCCCGCCGGGCACGCGCGCGCTCATCGCCGCGCCGCTCTATCACATGAACGGGCTGGCGATGTGCCAGACAACCCTGAGCCACGGCGACACCATTGTGCTGCTGCCGCAGTTCACGACCAAGGGCTACATCGAGGCGGCCACCAGGCACCGCGTAGCCTTTCTCACCTCCGTGCCGACCATGATCGCCATGATGCTGCGCGAGAAGGATCTGTTGGCCCGTGCAGACCTCTCGGCGGTGGAAGCCGTGCGCATGGGCTCGGCGCCGATCACCCAGGGTCTGGTCGACCAGGTGCGCGCTCTCTTCCCCAAGGCGCAGATCAGCAACGGCTACGGCACCACCGAGGCCGGGCCCGTGGTCTTCGGCCCGCATCCCGACGGCCTGCCGCAACCCGACCTGTCGACCGGCTATCCGCATCCCGACGTGAAGCTGCGGCTGGTGCGCGACGGCCGGGTCGTCGACGACGAGGGCGTGCTGGAGATGGCCTGCGGCGCGCTGATGAGCCGCTACCACAACCTGCCCGAAGCCACTGCCAAGGCAATGACGCCCGACGGCTACTACCGCACCGGCGACGTCTTCCGCCGCGACGAGAACGGCTTCTTCTTCTTCGTGGGCCGCGCCGACGACATGTTCGTCTGCGGCGGCGAGAACATCTATCCCGGCGAGGTCGAGAAGATGCTCGAGCGCCACCCCGCCATCCACCAGGCGGCCGTGCTGCCGGTGCCCGACGAGCTGAAGGGCCACAAGCCGGTGGCCTTCGTGGTGCGCACGGCCGGGGCCGAGCTCGACGAGCAGGCGGTCAAGCAGTTCGCGCTGGCCAACGCGCCGGCCTACCAGCATCCGCGCCGGGTGTTCTTCCTCGACGAGCTGCCGCTGGCCGGCACCAACAAGATCGACAAGCGCGCGCTGGCGCACCGCATTCCCGAGCAGGAGGCCATTCCATGAAAGCAGCCGTCGTCCGCGAGCATGGCGGGCCCGAGCGCCTGGCCTTCGAAAAGGATTTCCCCGATCCCAGGCCCGGCGAGGGCGACGTGATCGTGGCGGTGAAGGCCTCGTCGCTGAACTACCACGACGTCTTCACCCGTCGCGGCATGCCCGGGATCAAGGTGCCGATGCCGGCGATCATGGGTCTCGACGTCGCCGGCGAGATCGCCGAGATCGGCCCCGGAGTCGAGGGCTGGAAGAAGGGCGATCGCGTGCTGGTCGACCCCATCAACCGTGTCGAGGGCGGGCTGATGGGCGAAACCGTGCATGGCGGGCTGGCCGAGCTGTGCTGCACGCGCGCGCACCAGCTGGTGCGCATCCCCGATGGCGTGAGCTTCGCCGACGCCGCCGCGCTGCCGGTGGCCTACGGCACGGCTTTGCGCATGATGCGCACCAACGGTCACGTCGCCTCGGGCGAGAAGGTGCTGATCCTCGGCGCATCGGGCGGTGTCGGCGTGTGCTGCCTGCAGCTCGCCAAGAGCGTCGGCGCCGAGGTGATCGCCTGCGCCGGCACCGACGCCAAGGCGCAGCGGCTGGCCGACCTGGGCGCCGACCGCACCATCAACTACGTCACCCACGACTTCCAGCAGGAGGTCTACAGGCACTACGGCAAGCCGACGCGGCGCGGCGCCGGTGCCACGCAGGGCATCGACGTCGTCGTCAACTATACCGGCGGCGACACCTGGGTGAAGTCGCTGAAAGTGCTGAAGGTCGGCGGCCGGCTGCTGACATGCGGCGCGACGGCGGGCTTCTCGCCCCAAGAGGACATCCGCTTCATCTGGACTTTCGAGCTCAAGATCCTGGGCTCCAATGGCTGGATGCGCCAGGACATCATCACGCTGCTCGACATGGTGCAGAAGGGCGAGCTGAAGGTGCTGATCGACAAGGTCTACCCGCTCGATCAGGCGCGCGAGGCGCTGCGCGTCATCGAGGACCGCGAAGTCTTCGGCAAGATCGTGGTGGCACCATGAGCGAGGCACAGGCGCCGCTCAGCGGCGGTGAGATCCAGGCGATGCTCGACAAGTCGCCGTTCATCTCCTTCATGGGCCTGCAGGTGACCGAAGCCGACGCGGCGCGCGAGCAGGTGACCATGACCTGCCCGATGCGACCGGAGTTCGAGCGCGGCGCCGGCACCGGCCAGTGGCATGGCGGGCCGATCGCGGCAATCATCGACACGGTGGGCGACTACGCCCTGGTGATGGCCCTGCGCCGCGGCCTGCCGACGATCAATTTCCGCGTCGATTATCTGCGGCCTGCGATCAAGACGTCGCTGACAACCGTCGCGCGTGTGCGCCGCGCCGGCAAGAGCGTCGGCGTGGTCGATGTCGACGTTTACGACGACCGCAAGTCCCTGGTCGCCGTCGGCCGCGCGACGTACTCGACCTTGGCTGGTTGAACAGTACCTTCCCTCCTGAGGCAGGGCGATCGCGCATGACCATCGCGTTGCTGGGGGCGCGCCACTTGGGTGACACGTCCCATCCGACCGCTGTTCACCCCGGATGGGCTGCGACCCTCGGCGCCGTTCGGGCCGCGCCGCAGCGACTCATCATGAGCCCCGCTGGAGCGACGCAGCCCCAACCCAGCGCGCGCGCCATAGGCGATCGCCCTGTCCTCCACCTTGCCCGGGCAGACGCTACGCTGCTCAATTCCGCTCGAGCGGCTGGAAGGCGTCGCGGGAGATGATCGGCCGGTTCCTGCGCACGCATCGCGCGATCTACGGCGATCGCGACCGCGTCTACCGCGCTGCGATCGGCGAGGATCGGGGGCTGTCCTCGCCGTGGGCGGTTCTCGGCGTCGGCGTGATCATGCTGGGCGCGCTCGACCTGTGGCTGTTCGGCGGCGCGCCGCTGTTCGACGATGCGATCACGCCGTACCTGCCGTGGAACATCCTGGCGCCGCAGGTCGTGATCTGGCTGGCGAGCGTCGTCGTCATCGCGCTGGTGATGGCGCTGCTGGGCGCGCCGACCCGACCAATCGTCATTGCGCGGCTATGGGCGTACGTGATGGGCCACGTCGGCACGGTGATGCCGCCTGTTCTGCTGGCGATTCTCGGCATCCGCTCGCTGCTCTTCGGCTCCGCGGCGATCGAGGCGCCGGCGGCGCTGCTCTTCAGCGCCGTCGCTCTGGCGGTCCTCATCTGGCTCGGCGCTGGACTGCGCGAGATCGCCGGACAGCGGACGTTTCCGGCCATCGTCGCGGTCGCACTGGCCTTCGCTGCCGCTGTCGCAATCATGGAGAGCAAGCGGCGCCTCGTGTCACGCTTCTACGACATCCATGGCGGCAGCATGCGGCCGGGTTTCGATCGGGGCGACCGCATCCTGGCCAGCAGCGTGGTGCTGACGCTGCGCGAGCCGAAACCCGGCGACATCGTCGTCTACGATCACCGTCGCCGGCGCAGCGCCACCATCGAGTCGCGCATCCACCGCGTCATCGCCGGACCGGGCGAACGGATCGCCTTCGCCGAGTGCGGTGCGATCGTCAATGATCGTCCTGCCAGCACTGGCGAGCGCGTGCGCAGCGAGCATCCCGGCATCCGCACGCCGACATGGGTGGCGCCCGAGACCCTGGGCGGCAAGAGCTATCAGATCACCTTCGACGACTTCCGCGATCCGCTATGCCAGCGCGCCGAGGTCACTGTGCCGCTTGGGCACTACTTCGTCGCCGGCGACGCGCGCGATCGCTCGGTCGACAGCCGCTTCCCATCGCCCGGCCTGGTGCCGCGCGCGGCGATCACCGGCATCGCCATCTACGTCTACGCCTCGGCGCGGCCATCGCGGCGCTTGTGATCGGACACACCCCCGTTGCGGCGGGGCGGCCCGCCCGTTAGGTTTCGCGCGCCATGGATCTGAAGAACCATATCCGCACCGTCCCCGACTTTCCCAAGCCGGGCATCCAGTTCTACGACATCACGACCCTGCTGCTGCATGCCGAGGCGTGGCGCGAGACCGTCGACCTGCTGGCCGAGGCGGTGAAGAAGTACCAACCCGACCTTCTGGCCGGCATCGAATCGCGCGGCTTCATCTTCGGCGCCCCGGTCGCCTACGCGCTGGGCCTGGGCTTCCTGATCCTGCGCAAGAAGGGCAAGCTGCCGGGGTCGAAGGCCAGCCATACCTACGACCTGGAGTATGGCAACGATACCATCGAGATGCACGACGACGCCGTGCGGCAAGGACAGCGCGTGGTGCTGATCGACGATCTGCTGGCCACCGGCGGCACGATGGACGCCGCGATCCGCCTGCTGCGTGGCGTCGGCGCCGTGGTGCCGGCGGCAGCCTGCGTCATCGAGCTGACGTTCCTCAAGGGGCGCGGCCGGCTCGACGTTCCGGTCGAGGCCTTGCTCACCTACGACGACTGACGCCGATTGCGTCGCCGCATCAGGCGCCGTAGGGTGCGGGCAACAAACGGGGGCGTAGCGGGAATGGCTCAGGCGAGGCGCGAGAAGCGCATCGCTTGTGCAATCATCAGCGGAAACGGGAGATCGCCGACGTGGCGGACACGGTCTGGAAAGTCACCATCTCAGGCATTGTGAGCCGGCGTGTCGATGGCGTGCGGTTCCCGGTGAACGAGGGCGACTGGACCATGCGGCGCACGCCGTCGGGCACCTACCGCCTGACCTGCCTTTTCGACGATCCCTTCGAGATCTCGCAGAACGAGGCCGAGACCTACATCCGCGCCAAGTCGATCCGGATCATCGAGGGCACGTGGCCCTGATGGCGGGCTATCAGTCAGCGCTGATCGTCGGCAGCGGCCCGGGGCTGAGCGCCTCGCTGGCCCGCCTCTTTGCGCGGGAGGGCATGCGCGTGGCGCTGGCCGCGCGCAATATCGACAAGCTCGCGGGACTGACCGCCGAGACCAATGCCCAGGCCTTTGCCTGCGACGCCACCGATGCGGCGCAGGTCAGCAGGCTCTTCCAGGATATCGAACGCACGCAGGGTGCGCCCGATGTCGTGGTCTACAACGCCTCCGCGCGCGCCCGAGGACCGGTGGCCGAGCTGGCGCCGGCCGACGTACAGCGCGCCATCCAGATCAGCGCCTTCGGCGGCTTCCTCGTCGCGCAGGAAGCGGCCAGGCGCATGTTGCCCAAGCAACACGGCGCGATCCTGCTCACCGGGGCCTCGGCCAGCGTCAAGGGCTACGCCCTGTCGGCGCCCTTCGCGATGGGCAAGTTCGCGCTGCGTGGCCTGGCGCAGAGCATGGCGCGCGAGCTGGCGCCCAAGGGCGTCCATGTCGCGCACTTCGTGATCGACGGCGGCATCCGCTCGGCCGCACGCACCGACCCGGCGAACAATCCCGATTCGCTGCTCGATCCCGACGCCATCGCCGCCAGCTATCTGCACGTGCTGCGGCAGCCGCGCAGCGCCTGGACCTGGGAGATCGAGCTGCGCCCCTGGGTCGAGACGTTCTGACAGCATCGCTGTCATCCTGAGCGGAGCGAAGGATCTAGATTCCTCGCTACGCTCGGAATGACAGAGGTCAAGAAGCCGCCGAGGTGATGTTGCGCGGCACCTCGCGGAACGGCTTCTCGGCGTCGACGCTGGGCTCCTTCGGCATCTTCAGCACGCGCTCCGAGATGATGTTGCGCTGGATCTCGTCGGTGCCGCCGGCGATCGAGCAGGCCGGTACCGAGACCAGGATCTCGGCGATCGTGCCGTTCAGCTCGCCGTCCTCGCCGCTCAACAGCGCATTGGCGCCGCTCATCAGGGTGTGCACGCGCGCCGCCGCGCGTGCGACGTGGCTGGAGATCAGCTTGCCCAGCGAGCCCTCGGGCCCCTGCGGCCGACCCTGCTCCTGCGCGGTGCGCGCGCGACGCGCCAGCCACTCAGCCGATTTCGACAGGATCAGCAGCCTGGCGATCTCCTGGCGCACCACGGGATCGTTGATCGTTCCAGTCTCCCTGGCGCGCGGAATCACCAGGTCGACGCGGCCGGCACGCTGCGGATACCACTTGTAGGGTTCCATCGTCGTGGCGACCTCGGCCCGCTCCTCGTCGTAGATGCGGCCCTGGCGGTTGCCGCCCGACGCGAGCCCGCGCATGCCGTCGGCGCCGCGACGCTCGTGCATCAGGGTCGTGGTCGCCACCGTCCAGCCATCGCCGGTGTTTTCCAGCATGTACTCCGGCTCGATGATGGCATCATTGAAGAACACCTGGTTGAACGAGGCGTGGCCGTTCATCTGCTTCAGCGGATAGACCTGCACACCCGGCTGCTTCATGTCGATGATGAAGTAGGTCAGGCCCTTGTGCTTGCGCGCATCCCAGTCGGAGCGCGCCAGCAGCAGGCCCCAGTGCGCCTTGTGCGCGCTGGTGTTCCAGACCTTTTGGCCGTTGATCACCCATTTGTTGCCCTTCAGGTCGGCGCGGGTCACCGCGCCGGCGAGGTCCGAGCCGCTGCCCGGCTCGCTGAACAGCTGGCACCAGGTGTCCTCGCCGGTGAGGATGCGGCGCAGGAACTTCTCCTTATGCAGCTTGCTGCCGTGCGCGAGGATGGTCGCGGCCGCCAGCGTCCTGATGCCCGCCTTGGCGACGCCCACGGCGCCGATGCGCGCGAACTCCTCGTCGACCACGGGCACCAGGCCGACCGGCAGGTCGCGGCCGTACCACTCCTTCGGCCAGTGCGGCGCGCCCCAGCCGGAATCGACCAGCTTGGTGCGCCATTCGACAAGGCCCAGGTTGGGATCCCAGTTCTTCTCCAGCCAGGCACGTACCTCGGCGCGGACGGCGGCTTCGTTGATCTCGCTCATGCTGCCGTCCTCCCCTACGCCGCCCAGCGCTGCATCATCAGCTCGCGGTGATAGTGGGCATCGCCCAGCATCACCTCGGAGCTCTTGGCCCGCTTGAACCAGAGGTGCGAATCGTTGTCCCAGGTGAAGCCGATGCCACCATGGATCTGGATGGTGTGGATCGCCGTCTGCAGCGCCGCCTCCGACGCTCCGGCCTTGGCCAGCGAGGCAAGCGCCGGCAGATCGTTGTCGTTCTCGTCGACGGCGGCGGCGGCGTAGTAGGCTGCCGCCTTCGCCAACTCGACGTCGACGAGCATGTCGGCCTGCTTGTGCTTCATCGACTGGAAGGAGGCGATCGGCCGGCCGAACTGCATGCGCATCTTCGAGTAGTCGAGCGCGCTCTCGCGCAGCTTCTCGGCCACGCCCACCATCTCGTTGGCCAGGCACACCGCAGCGCGGGTCAGGGTCCTGGTGAACGGCGCCGCCGCGGCACCGATCGCACCCAGCGGCGCGGCCTCGACCGACTTGAAAGTCAGCCGCGCCAGCTTGCGCGTCGCATCCATGGTCTTGAGCGCGCGCCTCTGCAGGCCCGGCGCGTCGCCGCGCACGGTGAACAGCGACAGGCCCTGCTCGCCCGCGGTCCCCGGCGTGCGCGCCAGCACGACGATGAGGTCGGCCGTGTGGCCATCGATCACGAAGCTCTTGGTCCCGTCGAGCCTGTAGCCGCCACCCGCCGGCGTCGCCGTCATGCGCACGCCCGCGGCGTCCCAGTTGCCGTGTTCTTCGCTGAAGGCCACCGTCGCCACGGTGTCGCCCGAGGCGATGCCCGGCAGCAGCGCCTTGCGCTGCGCCTCCTCGCCGGCATCGAGGATGGCGTAGGCGGCCATGGTGGAGGCAAAGAGCGGCGCGCAGAGCACGGTGCGGCCGGCTTCCTCCAGCACGATGCACAATTCGGTGCAGCCGAAGCCCTGGCCGCCATAGGCCTCGGGGATGGCAACGGCCGTCAGACCCAGTTCCTGGTTGATCTTCTTCCAGGCGTCGCGTTCCCAGCCTGTCCCGGTTTCCATCAGGCGACGCACTTCCTTGGTGGGCGATCTGCCCTCCAGGAACCGGCGCAGGATCGAGCGGAATTCCTCCTGCTCGCTGGTGAAACTGAAGCGCATGGCCTGATCCTCCCGGGCCGCACTGTAGTGGGAACCGCTGCCGGCGGGGAATCATTGGTGATAGGTTGGGAACGCAAGGCTTGGCCCGACAGGCGGAATGATGGCGAACGACACCGGCCTCCCCGTTTTGGACACGATGCGCTGGCCCTTCGACAACAGCTATGCGCGGTTGCCGGAGCGCTTCTACGCGCGCCTGCCGCCGACCCCGGTCGGCCGGCCGCGTCTGATCAAGCTCAACGAGGCCCTGGCGCGCGAGCTGGGCCTCGAGCCGCGGCATCTCGTCGGCCAGGACACCGTCGAGATGCTGGCCGGCAACCGCATCGCCGAGGGCTCCGAGCCGATCGCGATGGCCTATGCCGGCCACCAGTTCGGCAGTTTCGTGCCGCAGCTGGGCGATGGCCGCGCCATCCTGCTGGGGGAGATCGCCGACACCAAGGGCGCGCGCCGCGACATCCAGCTCAAAGGCTCCGGCCCCACGCCCTTCTCGCGCCGCGGCGATGGCCGCGCCGCGCTCGGGCCGGTGCTGCGCGAGTACATCGTCAGCGAGGCGATGCACGCGATGGGCATTCCCACAACGCGCTCGCTGGCCGCCGTGCTGACCGGCGAGGAGGTGCTGCGCGAGACCGCGCTGCCTGGCGCCGTGCTGACCCGTGTCGCCTCGAGCCACATCCGCGTCGGCACCTTCCAGTACTTCGCCGCGCGCCAGGACATCGAGGCGCTGCGCCTGCTGGCCGACCACGTCATCGCGCGTCACTACCCCGAGGTCCCGGCGGGCGACTACCGCGCATTGTTCGAGGCCGTGCTGGCGCGCCAGGCGTCCCTGGTCGCGCGCTGGATGCATGTCGGCTTCATCCACGGCGTGATGAACACCGACAACACGTCGATATCGGGCGAGACCATCGACTACGGTCCCTGCGCCTTCATGGACGCCTATCACCCCAACACGGTGTTCAGCTCGATCGACCAGGGGGGCCGCTACGCCTACGCCAACCAGGGTCGCATCGCCGTGTGGAACCTAGCGCGCTTCGCCGAGACCTTGCTGCCGCTGTTCTCAGACGACGACGATCAGGCATTGGCCCAGGCCAACGAATCGCTGCAAAAATTCTCGGGCCTGTTCGCCGCCGCCTGGTTCGCCGGCCTGCGCCGCAAGCTGGGCCTGACCGACGCCCAGCCCGAGGACGAGAAACTGGCGCAGGACCTGCTCAACGCCATGGCCGCCAACAGCGCCGACTTCACCCTGACATTCCGCAGGTTGTGCGACGCGGCGGCCGATCCCGGGGCCGATCGCGCGGTACGCGACCAATTCCTCGATCCTTCTGCCTACGATGCCTGGGCGGTGCGCTGGCGGCAGCGGCTGGGCGGCGATCCGGCGGCACGGCGTGCGGCGATGCAATCGGTCAACCCGGCCTATATCCCGCGCAACCATCGGGTCGAGGCGGCGCTGTCGGCAGCCACAAACGGCAATCTCGGGCCTTTCGAGGAGCTGCTGGTCGTGCTGTCGCGGCCGTTCGAGGAGCGTCGCGAGTTTGCCGCCTATGCCGAGCCGCCGCTTGAGGACGAGCGCGTGCTGCGCACCTTCTGCGGCACCTGAGGCGATGGACGACGGCCCGACGGAGCGCTAAGCGTGGTCATCGGGAGGAAGCCGCGCACATGGACAGCTTCGATTACGTCGTCGTCGGCGCCGGCTCGGCGGGCAGCGTGCTGGCCAGCCGGCTGAGCGAGGACGAGAAGGTCACGGTCTGCGTGCTCGAGGCCGGGCCGAGCGACTGGCATCCGATGATCCATATCCCGGCCGGCTTCATGTACACGCTGGTCAATCCCCGGGTGAACTGGCTCTACACGTCGGAGCCCAGCGAATGGACCGGCGGGCGCCGCATCGCCGCGCCGCGCGGCAAGACCATCGGCGGCTCGGGCTCGATCAACGGCCACATCTACAATCGCGGCCAGCGCATGGACTTCGACGGCTGGGCGCAGCGCGGTAATCGCGGCTGGGGCTACGCCGACGTGCTGCCCTACTTCCGGCGCACCGAGAAGCGCATCGGCGAGTGTGACGAGACGTTCCGCGGCCGCGACGGCGCCCTGGACATCATCGATCTCGACTGGCGCGACCCGCTCTGCGAGGCCTTCATCGAAGGCGCGGTGCAGATGGGCATCCCGCGCAACCCCGACTACAACGGTACCACCCAGGCCGGCGTCAGCTACGTCCAGCGCCTGGTGCGCAAGGGCCGGCGCTTCAGCTCGGCGCGCGCCTTCCTGCATCCGGCGATGAAGCGGCCCAACCTGACGGTGCGCACGCACGCGCACGCCACCGAGATCCTCTTCGAGGGCAAGCGCGCCGTCGGCGTGCGCTACAGCAAGGGCGGCCGCGGCGGCGCTCCGGTGGAAGTGCGCGCGCGCAAGGAGGTGATCCTGTGTGGCGGCACGGTGAACTCGCCGCAACTGCTGCAGGTCTCGGGCGTCGGCCCCTCGGCGCTGCTGCAATCGCTCGGCATCGCGGTGAAGCACGACCTGCCGGGCGTCGGCGAGAACCTGCGCGACCACTACGCGCCGCGCTTCGTCGCCCGCGTGAAGAACGCGCGCACCATCAACGAGCGCTCGCATGGGCTGAGCCTGGTGAGCGAGGTGATGAAGTATGTCTTCACCCGCAAGGGTATCCTCTCGCTCAACCCGACGCTGGTCTATGTCTTCTGGAAGTCGGATGAACGTCTCGACAACCACGACCTGCAGCTGACCTTCACGCCGGCGAGCTACAAGGAGGGCGTGCAGTCCAAGCTCGACGACCAGCCCGGGATGACCATTGCCTCCTGGCAGCAGCGGCCCGACAGCGTCGGCTACATCCGCTCGCGCACGAGCGACCCGTTCGACGCGCCGATCATCCAGCCCAACTACCTCGCCGCCGAGAGCGACCGTCACGTACTGCTGGCGGGCATGAAGCTGGCACGCCGCCTGCTGGCGTCGAAGGCGCTGGCGCCCTACTATGACCACGAGGTCTTCCCGGGCGCCCGGGTGCAGTCCGACGACGAGCTGATGGAGGCCGCCAAGCAGCGCGGCACCACCACCTTCCATCTGATGGGCACCTGCCGCATGGGGCCGCAGAGCGACCCCAGCGCGGTGGTCGACGATCAGCTCAAGGTTCGCGGCATCGAGGGGCTGCGCGTGGTCGACGCCTCGATCATGCCGACCATGCCCTCGGCCAACCTCAACGCCTCGGTGCTGATGATCGCCGAGAAGGCCGCGGACATGATCCGCGGCCGCCAGCCGCTCGAGGCGACAATCCTGAAGGACTGAGAGGCGTCACTCCTTCCACACGCCCCACGGGATCGGCCGGTCGGCGGCCCAGGTCTTGTAGCCGCGCACATTGGCGCGCGTCGCGTCGACGTTGGGGTCGTAGTAGAAGCCGATGATCGGCACCTGCTCGACCATCATCTTGTGCAGCTGCAGGAAGATCTCCTTGCGCCGGGCCTCGTCGCCGGTGCGCAGGCTCTCGGCAAGCAGCTCGATCGCCTTGGGATCGTCCCACTGCGCCCATTTCGATTTCGACTTGTCGGCGATCAGCGCGGCATACATCAGGCCGGGATCGAGGCGCGCGGAGTAGCCGAAGGACTGCACCTGGAAATTGCCCTTGAGGTAGTTGTCGAGCTGCGTCGCCCAGTCGAGCGTCTCGAGCTCGACCTTGAAGCCGGCCGCGCTCAGCATCGCCTGGATGATCACCGACCGCTCGTACATGCCGGTGTAGCGCTTGTTGGTCTGGATCTTGATCACCTCGCCCTTGTAGCCGGCCTCCTTCAGCAGCGCCTGGGCGCGCGCCGAATCGAACTTGGGCCACTCCAGGAAGCGCTTGTCGAAGTAGACGCTGGATTCGCTGACGACGGACGGATTGCCCTTCACCAGCCCGTTGGTGCGCGCCTCGGCGATCTGGTCGAGGTCGATGGCGTGCGCCATGGCGCGGCGGATCTTGACGTTGGACATCAGCGCGTCGTTGGACTGCAGCAGCAGCGGGCCCCAGCTCAGGCCGGGCGCGGTCTGGATGCTCACGCCGCGCTTCTTGAGGTCGTCGATGCGCGTGGTGTCGACGCCCGGCAGGATATCGACCGCACCGGTCAGCAGCGCCGCCTCGGCGGCATTGGCGTCGGGGATCACGCGATAGACGACGGTGTCGGCGTAGGCGACGCGCGCCCCCGAGTAGCCGTCCTGCTTCTCCGCCGAGGCCTTGTAGCCGGCGTGGCGCTCGAGCGTGACGGCGTCACCGCGCTTCCATTCCTTGAGCTTGTAGACCCCCGAGCCGATCGGCGTCGTCCACTTGCCGTCGGCGCCGGCGCTGGCGGGATGCGCCACCAGCACGTGGCACTGCACGTTGGCGAGCTGCTTGAGGAAGATCGCCTGCGGCGCCTGGAGCCTGTAGACCACGGTCGCGGGATCGGGCGCCTCAACGGCCAGCACCTTCAATCCGCTGGTGCCGTCGAAAGCCCGCCGGCAGTTCCAGCCGGCCTGCGCCATCAGCCGGTCCCAGGTCCACTTGACCTCGGCGGAGGTCACCGGCGCGTCGTTGTGGAAGCGCGCGCCCTCGCGCAGCTTGAAGGTGTAGGTCTTGCCGTCCTCGGAGACGCTCCAGGACTGCGCCAGAGCCGGCCCGACGCTGAGATCGGTGCGGTGCGCCACCAGGCCCTCGAACAGGATGTGGATCAACGTGTCGGTGTTGGCGTCGCGGTTGATGCCGGGCTCGACGCTGCGGATGTCGGCGTTCAGCGCGATGGTCAGCGTGCCGCCGCTCTTCTGCGCCACGGCGGGCGTGGCGAGCGCCGCGGCCGCGGCGACGGTGAGGATCAGTCTCTTCATGGCTTGGCTCCCAAGGCGCTGGAGAGGAAGTCGGTGACGGCGGGGATCAAGGGCTCGATGCGATGCGCGACGCCGGGCACCACGTCGTGGCGCACCATGACGCCGGCGGCCTCGAAGCTGGCCTTCAGCAGCCGCATACGGTTCTGACGGTCGCCGCCGGCGATCTCGGCACCGTCCATCCACCACGAACCGCCCGGCCGGATGGTGATCTCCCAGGTCTCGGTATCGTCGCCGCCGACGATCATGTGCACCGGCACGCGGCGGATCGCCTCGATGTCGAGCCGCTTGCCGAACACCGCCTCGAAATTGCGCACGCCCACCCAGAAATCGCGCTCGCGGTCGAGCAAGGTGACGACGCCGGGCGCGCCGATCGATGCCGCCGAGAGCCGCTCGGGATGCAGATAGAGGAAGCGATGCGTGAAATGCCCGCCGCCGGAGAAGCCGAACAGGGCGAAGCGGCCTGTATCGATGCCGTACTTGCCGGCGATCTCCTCGACCATCGACAGCAGGATGGCGTCGTAGCGCAGGCCACCGGCGCGCAGCAGCTTGTAGCTCGACAGGTCGTCGGCCGAGGTGATGCCGCCGGGAAAGAGCGGGGCGAGCACGATGAAGCGGTTGCTGTCAGCGAAGTCAGCGAAGGCGTCGCGGTAGACGGTCATCCCCCGGGCCGTCCCGTGCACCGCCACGAGGAGACGGTAGTGCCGCGCGTCCGCCAGCTCGAACGCCCTGGGGACATAGGCGCACCAGGAGAAGCGCGGATCCATCCGGCTCGCCCAGACCGTCGTGCGTCCGCGGTCGTAGTAGCCCAGCGTCGCGCCGCCGCCATGCGCCATAGCAGTCACACCCCAGCCGGCCGGCGCCCGTCCCGCCGACCCATGGACTCACGCATATTTTTGTGGCGATGAAAAGCACTGTTTCGCCTTGCCCGCGCCGATATGCGATACTCGGGCCGGTCACGGAGGAGCTGGCATTGGCAAAGGCCCCGGGCAAGACCGTCGGCGCGACGCCGCTGCAGAACGAGCTGGCGCGGCAGATTCTCGCCCATATCGAGAAGGAATCGCTGCCGCCGGGGGCGCCGGTGCGCGAGCTGGTGCTGGCGCGCGCCTTCGGCGTCTCGCGCACGCCGGTGCGTGCGGCGCTGGGCGTGCTCGAGGGCCTCGGCTACGTCCGGCTGAGCCCGGGCCGCGGCTTCGTGCTGACGCGCAGGCTCAACGGCTCGAAGCCCGCCTCGGCCCGTCTGCCGCGCTCGCCGTTCGACGATCTCGGCGCCGCCCTGCTCACCGATCGCGCGCGCGGGCGCATTCCGCCGGAGGTGTCGGAGACCGAGCTGATGCCGCGCTACGGCGTGTCGCGCGGCGCGCTGCGGCGGGTGCTGATGAAGCTGGCCGATGACGGGCTGGTGCGGCGCCAGCGCGGCCATGGCTGGCGCTTCGCCGAGGCGCTGGATTCGCGCGAGGCGGTGGGCGAAAGCTACCGCTTCCGCCTGATCGTCGAATGCGCCGGGCTGCGCGAGCCGACCTTCGCGGCGAACCTCGACGAGCTGCGCCGCCTGCGCGAGGCGCACCAGGTGCTGCTGCCCGGCGGCAGGACGATCGACGTGCGGATATGGATCGAGACCAATCGCGCCTTCCACGAAACGCTGGCGCAATGGTCGGGCAACCGCTACCTGCTCGAGGCGGTGCGCCGGCAGAACGCGCTGCGCCGCTTCGGCGAGGTCAGCACCTTCCCGCGCCTTGCGCCCGAGCGCGTCGCGCAATCCTCGCGTGAGCACCTGGCGATCCTCGATGCGATCGAGGCCGGCGACCGCGAATGGGCCGCGACCCTGCTGCATCGCCATCTCGATCTCACTGCGCGGGTCTATGGCGGGGCCGGCGGCGCGCCGACCCGCGAGGTCGATCAGGAGAAGAACGGATCGATCGGCGTGCGCAGGCCGGCGCGCGCCTCGATCGCCTCGGCGGCCTCCAGGCAGAGATCCTCGCGGTAACGGCCGGCGATCAGCTGCACGCCCACCGGAAGGCCGCTGGCCACGCCGGTGGGCACGGCGATCGACGGCAGGCCCAGCACCGGCACCGCGAGCTGGGTCGATTGCGCGCGCATCATGTGCTGCGTGGTCGGCACGTCGATCAGGTCGAGGCCGACCTTGAACGGCAACTCGGCGCAGCTGTGCGTCAGGACCAGCGGCCGTTCCTCGAGGAAGAGCTGCCACAGCCGCAGCAGGCGGTCGCGCTCCATCAGCGCCTCGATGACGTCCCTCGGCCCGAAGGCCGGCAGGGCCTTGCACCACAGATCCAGCGAGGTGCGGATGCCGTGGTCGCCGTACTTTTCGACCGTTGGCACCAGACCGGTGTTGATGTCGTCCATGGCGATGCGGGCCCACAGGTCGATCACCGTGCCGAATTCCGGCGGCGACACTTCCTCGACGACGTAGCCGGCGTCGCTCAGCCACGACGCGGCCTGCCGGATCGCGGCAGCGATCTCGGGCGCGACGCCGCCGCGGTCGGCCGGATCGATCACCATCGCCACGCGCATCGGCTTCTTCGCCGGCGGGCCCTCGAACGGCACGTCGACGCAGCGATTGTCGTAGGGGCTGGCGACGGCCATGGCCTTGAACGCCGCCCGCGCATCGCGCACCGTGCGCGTCAGCGGCCCCTGGACGGCCATGAGCGCCGCCGAGACCTGCCGGCGCGTGGTCGAGGTGAAGTTGAAGCTCGGAATGCGTCCATAGGTCGGCCGCAGCCCCACCAGGCCGCAGCAAAAGGCGGGGAAGCGCACCGAGCCGGCGATGTCGTTGCCGTGGCCGATCGCGCCGATGCCGGCCGCCGTCGCCGAGGCGGCACCGCCGCTGGAACCGCCGCAGAAGCGATCCTTGTTCCACGGGTTGAGTGTCAGCCCGTGCAGCTCGTTGTCGGTCGACCAGCGCATCGAGAAGGCGGGCGCATTGGTGCGGCCGACGATGATCATGCCCGCGGCGCGCATGTTGGCGATCACCGGGTTGTCGCGGCTCGCCATCAGGTTCTTGTACTCGACCACGCCGCCATCGGTCGGACAGCCCTTCTGGTCGAGATTGACCTTGGTCGTCGCCGGCACGCCGTGCAGCGGCCCTACCGAATCGCCACGCGCCATCGCCTTGTCGGCCTCGTCCGCGGCAGCCAGCGCCTCCTCGTGCAGGGCCAGGGTGACGGCATTGATCGTCGGATTGACGGCGTCCAGCCGCTTGAGCGTGTCGGCGACCACCTCCCGCGCCGAGACCTTCTTCGCGCGGATCAGTCCCGCGGTCTCAACGGCGTCGAGCTTCCACAGATCGGTCATGCGCCTACTCCCGCTCGCCCTTCAGCACGCCCTCGAAAAAATCGATCACCGGCGTCATCGCCTTCCAGCCTTCGTGGCCGATGCCCTGGACGATGTCTTGGCGCACGGCAATGCCGTGCTTCTCGTAGTTCGCCTTCAAGGTCGCCAGCCGGTCGATGCGCGTGACGCCGGAATCGTTGATGCCCTCCATCCACGCCGGGCTGCCGGGTTGAACCGTGATCTCCCAGGTCTCGGTGTCCTCCGAGCCGACGATCATCTGCACCGGCACCTTGCGCATCGCCGGCAGGTCGAGCTCGACGCCGAATTCCTGCTTGAGCGTGCGCGTGCCGACCCACCAGTCGCGCTTGTCGTCGATCAGGGTGACGTTGCCCGGTGCGCCGATGGTCACCGCCGCCAGGCGGTCGGGGTAGAGCAGATGGAAGCGCTGCACGAACTGGCCGCCGCCGGAGAAGCCGAACAGCAGGAAGCGGCTGGTATCGATGCCGTACTTCTTCCGCACCTCGTCGACCATCGACAGCAGCAGCAGGTCGAAGCGCATGTCGTGGAACTTCAGGCGCTTGAAGTTCGACAGCTCGCCCGGCTCGATCAGGCCGACGGGGAACAGCGGCGCCAGCACGATCGAGCGCGTGCGCTCGGCGAGCGGCGCGAAGCCGTCGCGATAGGCGGTCGCGGTGCGGCCGGTGCCGTGCATGGCGACGATCAGCCGGACATCGGAACGGTCCTGATCCTCCTCCAGCGATTCGGGCACGTAGAGGCAATAGCTGACGCGCTGGTCGGTCTGCGAGGCGAAGAACGGCGTCTTGCCGACATCGTAGAATCCCAGCTTCATGACTCAGGCCTCCAGCGGCGGCACGTCGAGCGCCGGCGAGGCCTCGAGCAATGCCTTTGTATACGGATGCTGCGGCCGGTCGAAGATGTCGTCACGCAGTCCCTGCTCGACGATCTTGCCGCCCTGCATGACGACGACGCGATCGGCGATCTCCTCGACCGCCGACAGGTCGTGGCTGATGAACAGGCAGGCGAAGCCGCGGTCGCGCTGCAGCGCACGGAACAGCGCCAGCACCTGCTTCTGGATCGTCATGTCAAGCGCCGAGACCGGCTCGTCGGCGACGACGAAATCCGGCCGCCGCACGATGGCGCGCGCGATGGCGACGCGCTGGCGCTGGCCGCCGGAGAGCTCATGCGGCAGGCGGCGCGCGAAGCCCGCGAGCCCGACCTCGGCCAGGGTCTCCTCGACGCGCCGCAAGCGCTCGGCACGGCTCATGTCGGGCAGCAGCTTCAGCGGCTCGTCGACGATCTCGCCCACGCGCATGCGCGGATCGAGCGAGGAGTACGGATCCTGGAACACCAGCTGGCAGCCCATGCGGAAGCTACGCAACCCCGCGCCACGCACGGCTCGCACGTCCTCGCCGCGATAGAGGATGCTGCCGCCGCTGGCCGGCAACAGGCGCAGAATTGCGCGCCCCAGCGTGGTCTTGCCCGAGCCGCTGCCGCCGACCACGGCCACGGTCTCGCCAGCACGGATCGACAGGTCGACGCCGGCCACGGCATGCACCGCCGGCTGGCGCTTGAACAGTCGCCGACGGCCGGGAAACGTCACCTCCAGCCGGCGCGTCTCGATCACCGGTGCGCCGGCCGCCGCGACATCGCCGGCCACGCCGCGCCGCGGCAGCGCCTCGACGAGCTGGCGCGTGTAGGGATGGCGCGGCGCGGAGAGGATCTGCGTCGAGCTGCCCTCCTCGACCAGCTTGCCGCGCTGCATCACCACGGCGCGCTGCGCGTAGCGCGCCACAAGGCCGAGGTTGTGGGTGATCAGCATCACGGCGGTGCCTTCGTCGCGCGCCAGGCCGACCATGATGTCGAGCACCTCGCGCTGCACCAACGTGTCGAGCGCGGTGGTCGGCTCGTCGGCGATCAGCAGCCTCGGCTTCAGCAGCATGACCGAAGCCAGCATGATGCGCTGGCGCATGCCGCCGGAGAATTCGTGCGGATAGGCCGCAAGGCAGTGCTCGGGATCGCGGATCTGCACGCGCTCGAGCATGGCGATCGACAGACGGCGGATCTCCGCCGGCGAGAGCCTGCGATGGAGCCTCAACCCCTCGGCCATCTGCGTGCCGATGCTGATTGCCGGATTGAGCGACACCATGGGTTCCTGGAAAACCATGCCCATGGCCGGGCCGCGCAACGCGCGCAGGCGCGCCGGCGGCGCCGACGTCAGCTCCTCGCCCTCCAGCACGATGCGGCCGCCGACGCGTTCGATGCCCATCGGCAGCAGGTCCATCACCGCGCGCGCCGCCATGGTCTTGCCGCTGCCCGATTCGCCGACCACCGCCAGGAATTCGCCGCGATCAATGGCGAAGGACACGTCATCGACCACCACGGCGCCGGTGCTCGGCGCCCGCAGCCTCAGGTTCTCGATGGACAGCAGCCGGTTCATGCTTGCGCCATCCGGGGATCGAGGCGGTCGCGCAGGCTGTCGCCCAGCAGGTTGATGCCCAGCAAGGTGGCGGCGATGCACAGGCCGGGCGCGATGCCCAGCCAGGTCGCGGTCTCCATGTAGGGCCGGCTGGCCGCCAGCATGTTGCCCCAGGTCGGCGCCGGCGGCGGCACGCCCAGGCCCAGGAACGACAACGCGCTTTCCGACAGCAGCACCCAGCCGAACATGCTGGTCGCCAGCACCGCGACTGGCGCCACGCAATTGGGCAGCACGTGCCGGAACATCGAGACAATCTCGGCATTGCCGATCATGCGCGAGGCCTCGACGTACTCTCGCTCGCGGATCGACAGCACCGTTCCGCGCACCACGCGCACGACGGAAGGCGCGTAGGCAAGGCCCAGCGCCAGCACGATGCCCCATTTGTTGGCGCCGACCACGACCATGATGCCCAGCGCCAGCAGGATGCCGGGAAAGGCCAGCAGCGCGTCGTTGACCGCCATCAGCAGGCGGTCGGTCCAGCCTCGCGTATAACCTGCGACGACGCCCAGAATCGCGCCCAGTGATACTGCGAACAGCACGGTGACCAGCGATATGATCACGCTGGCGCCGGCGCCGGCCATCAGGCGGCTCACGACGTCGCGCCCGAACTCGTCGGTGCCCAGCCAGTAGAGCTCGGAGGGCGGTCGCAGGCGCTGGCGCAGATTGACGCCCAGCGGGTTGAACGGGGTCCAGAACTGCGAGAGCACGGCGGTAATCACCACCGTGCCGATGATCACGCCGCCGATCAGGGCGTTGAGTCTGACGCGCACGGGACTCACTCCGCCGATACGCGCGGATCGAACAGCGGATAGCAGAGATCGACCACGAGATTGACCAGGACGTAGATCAGGGCGGTAAACAGAAGGCAGCCCTGCACCACCGGGTAGTCGCGCGCGAAGATGGAATCGACCAGCAGGCGGCCCAGGCCCGGCAGAGTGAACACCGTCTCCAGCACCGCGATGCCGCCCAGCAGATTGCCCATGATCAGGCCGATCAAGGTCCAGGTCGGCGCGAAGGCGTTGGGCAGCACGTGACGCGCCAGCACGCGGCTTTCGCCCAGGCCCTTGGCGCGCGCATGCGTGACGTATTCCAGCCGCAGCACCTCGATGGCGCTCGCGCGGGCCATGCGGATCAGCACGCCGATCTCGATCATCGTCAGCGTGGCGATCGGCAGCACGATGTAGAGCAGCGCCTTGCCGAAATCCTCGCGGAACGGCACGTAGCCGACCACCGGCAGCCAGCCGAGCTTCAGGCCGAACAGCAGCAGCAGCAGCAGGCCGAGCCAGAAGCTGGGGATCGACAGCAGCATGGTGGCGCCGGCGACGATGGCCAGATCGAGCGGCTTGTTCTGCCGCCACGCCGCTATCAGCCCGGCGGGCACCGCGACCAGCACCGCCAGCAGCACCGCGACCACGACGATGGTGGCGCTGACCTGGAAGCGCTCGAGCATCAGCGGCAGCACCGAGAGCCCGTTGCTGATCGACTTGCCGAGATCGCCGGTCAGCACCTTGCCGAGCCACAGCACGAACTGCACCGGCAACGGCTCCTCGAGCCCCAGCTCGCTGCGCATCTCGGTGACCTGCGCCTGGTCGGCCGCATCGCCCAGCATGAGCTGCACCGGATCGCCCGGGATCAGCCGCACCAGGGCGAAGACCGCCGCCGACACCAGCAGCAGGGTCGGGATCGTCATCGCGAGGCGACGGACGAGATAGCCCAGCATGATCGTTGCCCGTCGCCTTCAGCCTATTTCAGCGTCACGCCCCAGAAGCGCGCGAAGCCCGCCGGCCAGCCTGCGTATCCCTCGACATTGGCGCGTACGGCGCCGGTCTCGACCGGGTTGAACAGCGCGATCAACGGCACGTCCTCGAGAAGCTTCTTGTGCAGCTCGTCGAAGATCGCCTGCCGCCGCGCGGCGTCGCCGGTGCGCATCGACTCGCGCACGAGTTCCTCGACCCTGGGATCGTCCCATACCTTGCGCGGCTGGGTCGCCTTGGGGCCGCTGAACACCTCGTAGCTCAACGCCGGATCGAGGCGCGCGGAGTAGCCGAACGACATCGCCTGGTAGTCGCCCTTGGTGTAGCGGTCGAGCTGGCTGGCCCAGTCCTGCACTTCGACGTCGATCTTGATGCCGGCCTCGGCCGCCATCGCCTGCACCAGAACAGCCGCGTCGAACATGTAGGCGTAGCGCTTGTTGGCGATCAGCTTGATGGTCTCGCCCTTGTAGCCCGCCTCGGCGAGCAGCTTCCTGGCCTGCGCCACGTCGCGCTTGAAGCTGGTGGCGAGCGTCTTGCTGTACCACGGGCTGCTCGGCGCGACCGGCGAGTTGTTGGGCTTGGCCAGCCCGAAGGTCACGGCGTTGGCGATCTCCGCCGTGTCGATGGAGAGCGCGATCGCGCGGCGCACGCGCGCATCCTTGAGCACGGGATCCTTCACCTGGAAGAGAATCGCGGCGAAGGCCATGCTCGGGCCGACGCTGACCTTGACCTCCTTGCGGATCTTGATGTCGTCGTACTCGCTGGTCGAGAAGCCGGTGAAGTCGATCGAGCCGGAGATCAGGGCGGCGCGCCCGGCCGAGGCGTCGGGGATGATGTTGAAGCGCACGCGCTCGACCATCGCCACCTTGCCGCCGGTGAAGCCGTCGCGTGGCCCCTCGCGCCTGCTGTAGCCGTCGAAGCGCACCAGCTCGATGTACTGGTCGCGCTTCCACTCGCCGAAACGGAACGGGCCGGTGCCGACCGGCGCCTTCCACTTGCCGTCGGCGTCGAGCGAGTCCTTGTGCAGGATCGCCGAGCCGCCGCAGTCCGGACGGGCCATGGTCACCAGGAACAACGCCGAAGGGCGGTCGATGGTGAAGACGACCGTCCGCGGATCCTTGGCGGAGATGTCCTCGATCTTGGCGACTCCCCCGGACAGCTCCGGCTTGCAACGCCACCTGCTATCCGCGCCGAGATAGCGCTTCCACGACCAGACCACATCCTCGCTGGTGAGCGTCGCACCGTTGTGGAAGCGCACGCCCTGACGCAGGGTGAAGGTGTAGGTCTTGCCGTCCTGCGAGACGTCGACCTTCTCGGCCAGCAGCATGCCGACCGCGGCGTTCTCGCGAAACGCCACCAGCCCCTCGACCATATGCTGCACGACCGTGTCGGTATTCTCGTCGCGAAGATTGCTGCCGGGATCGGTCGAGCGGATATCGGAGTTCAGCCGCACGCGCAGGGTCTGCGCCTCAGCGGTGACGCCGGCGAACGACAGCGCAAGCGCGGCCGCGAGAATGGTTCTCATCGTCGCTCTCCTATGCCGCGCGCAGCCTGGGCGCGCTATCGAGGGTAAAGTGCTGGAAAGTGCGATTCAGCGCCGGCAGCATCGCGACGTCCATGGTGCCGCTCGCCGGCTCCATGACGATCATCGCCACCGTGGCGCTGAGATTGTTGGTCAGACCCGGGCGCGGCGGGCGGCACACCGACCACGGCGTGGCGAAGTCGTCGAACAGCGCCGCCTTCACGCCGTCGGTGGTGATGCCGCCGATCTGCGGCGACAGCAGGTCGCGCACGCGGATGTCGCGGTAGAGGCTGTCCGGCGTGTTGGCGATGCCGGTGTCCTTGAGCTTCGACAGCGCGACCGGGCTCTGCCAGTGGTTGGCGTGCACCAGCAGCCCGCGCTCGGGATGCACCTGGAAGCTTTCGTCCGGCGCGCATTCGAAGTCGATCGCCACGCCCTCCTTGTGGCTGACGATCATGTTGTTCGAGGCCGATTTCGGCGTGGCGTAGACCGCGCGCATCGCCAGCGCGACGTGCTCGCTGTCGAGGATCTTGCGGCGGATCAGCGCCAGCGGCACGCCGATCTGGCCGTAGTCGCGATCCGACTCGAGGTAGTTCGCGGTCACCGCGATGCCGACGGCGTTCATGCCGCAGCGCGCGAGCCCGCCGGCTTCGACGAAGGTCAGCACGTCGGGCCCGTCGTCGCGGCGGATGCGCAGCACCACGGCGGTCTCGGCGCACTCCGCCTTCCAGTCCCAGTTCTGCGCGTGGATCAGCTTGCCGTCGCGCGTCGCGCCGGGCAGCGCCACGACGCCGGTGCAGCCATCCGGCTCGTCCTTGGCCAGCGCGGCCCGGAGCCTGGCGCGAAGGTCGGGCCGCGAGCCCATCTTGAGGATCTCGGTGCGGGCATTGAGCAGCGCGATCTCCTCGAACGAGACATTGGCGCCCTCGGCGATGCCGCGCATCTCCACCACGAAGCTGGCATCGAAGCCCTCGATCACCGGCAGGTAGTCGTGGACCAGTCCCTTGATCTCGGCCGGCCCGATCGACATCGTCTTGAGCTGGCCCGAGTAGTGCGCGATTCCCTTGGCGATGCGCGCCTGCGCCTTGCGGCCATAGTCGCGGCCGCGCTCGTACGGTGCGCCCGTCAGTTCGATCAGTGGACAGGGCTCGACCATTCCCGTCACTCCTTCTTCACACGACTGAGCCGACATTGCCCTTTCCATGCCGGGTTGGAAAGTGCATTTTATCGCGATGTTACACACCGATGCCCCAGCCCTGTCGGGGACCGACGCGCATCCGCCGCTGTCGGCCTCGCTGTGGGGCGCCACTGCAAGGCCCGCGCCAGCGACGCCTTCGCTCAGCGAAACGGCCGAGGCCGACGTGGCGATCGTCGGCGGCGGCTTCAGCGGGTTGTCGACCGCGATCAGCCTCGCGGAGCGCGGGCGCAGCGTGCGCGTGCTGGAGGCGTTCGAGCCCGGCTGGGGCGCTTCGGGCCGCAACGGCGGCCAGGTGATCCCGGGCGCGCGGCACCTGCCCGACGAGCTGGTCGACGCCTATGGCCGCGAGCGCGGCGAGCGACTGCATCGCTGGGGCGCGAAAACCGCAGACGCCGCCTTTGCGCTGATCGAGCGGCTAGAGCTCGACTGCGAGCCGGTGCGCACCGGCTGGATCCAGGCCGCCGACACCGAGACGGCGATGGACGAATCGCGCAAGCGCGTCGCCGGTCTGCAGAAGGCGGGCGCGCCGGCGCGCATGCTCGATCGTGAGCAGTTCCGCGCGCTCGTGGGCAGCGACGCCTATATCGGCGGCTGGATCCACGAAGGTGGCGGCGCCGTCCAGCCGCTGTCGCTGGTGCGCGAGCTGGCGCGCGCGGCGCAGACGCTGGGCGTTCATGTCCACGGCGGCAGCCCGGCAACGGCGATCGCGCGCGATGGTGCAGGTTGGCGAGTCATGACGCCCAACGGCTCGGTTGCGGCGCCGCGCCTGCTGATGGCGACCAACGCGCTCACCGGCAATGTCTGGCCGCGCCTGCGCGAAGCGACCCTGCCCGTCTGGAGCCATCAGATCGCCACCACGCCGTTGGGCGCCAACGCCCGTACTCGCGTGATCCCGCAGGGCCAGCCGGTGTCGGATACGCGCCGCGTGCTGCGCTACTTCCGCATCGACGGTCACGGCCGGCTGATCATCGGCGGCAAGGGCAAGGCCTCGGCGCCGAAGGACGACCGGGATTTCAGCCTGCAGCGCGAGACCCTGGGCCGGCTCTATCCCGATCTCGCCGACCAGCCGATCGAGCATGGCTGGGGCGGCCAGGTCGCGATCACCGTCGACCACCTGCCGCGCATCTTCGCGCTGGGCGACGGCGCCTTCGCCCATATCGGCTGCAACGGCAGGGGCGTGGCCTGGTGCTGCGCCATCGGGCCGGTGCTCGCCGACCTGCTTGACGGCGCGGACCCCGAGGCATCGCCGATGCCGGTGACGTCGCTGCGGACGATCCCCTTCCACCAGATGCGCCGCCTCTACGTCGCCGTCGGCGGCGCCTGGCTGCGCCTGCGCGATCGCTTCGATCGCTGATCCGTTTCACCCGAGGAGTATCCGCATGACCGCGATGACCGCGCCCAACCGTAGCCGCATGGAGCCCTACTGGCTGCCCTTCACCGCCAACCGCGCGTTCAAGGCCAACCCCAGGCTCTTCGCCGGCGCCGACGGCATGTACTACACCACCACCGAGGGCAAGCAGGTGCTCGACGGCATGGCCGGGCTGTGGTGCGTCAACGCCGGCCACAACCAGCGGCCGATCGTGCAGGCGATCAAGGCGGCGGCCGAGCAGCTCGACTACGTCTCCTCGTTCCAGATGAGCCACCCGCTGGCCTTCGAGTTCGCCGCGCGCATCGCCGAGATCGCGCCGGCCGGCATGGATCACGTGTTCTTCGTAAACTCCGGCTCCGAGGCGGTCGATACGGCGCTGAAGCTGGCGCGCGCCTATTTCCGCGCCAAGGGCGAGGCCGGGCGCACGCGCTTCATCGGCCGCGCCAAGGGCTATCACGGCATGGGCTGGGGAGGCCTGTCGGTCGCCGGCATCGGCCGTCACCGCAAGGATTTCGGACCCTTCCTGCCCGAGACCGACCATCTCCACCACACGCTCGACCTCGAGCACAACGCCTTCTCGAAGGGCCAGCCCGCCTGGGGCGCGCATCTCGCCGACGAGCTGGAGAGCATCTGCGCCCTGCACGATCCCTCGAGCATCGCCGCCGTCATCGTCGAGCCGGTGACCGGCTCGGGTGGCGTGCTGCCGCCGCCCAAGGGCTATCTCGAGAAGCTGCGCGCCATTTGCGACAAGTACGGCATCCTGCTCATCTTCGACGAAGTGATCACCGGCTATGGCCGGCTCGGCGCCGCCTTCGCCTCGCAGGCCTTCGGCGTGACGCCCGACCTGATCACCTGCGCCAAGGGCATGACCAACGGCGCCGTGCCTATGGGCGGCGTGATCGCGCACGACAAGGTGTGGGATGTGTTCATGCGCGGGCCGGAGGGCATGATCGAGCTGTTCCACGGCTACACGTACTCGGGCCATCCGCTGGCCTGCGCCGCCGGCATCGCCACGCTCGACGTCTATCGCGACCAGAACATCTTCGAGCGCGCGGCGAAGATCGCGCCGCGCTGGGAGGCCGCGGCACATGCGCTGAAGGGCCTGCCGCGCATCGTCGACATCCGCAATGTCGGCATCCTCGCGGCGGTCGAGCTCGAGCCCAGGCCGGGCGCCGTGGCGAGCCGCGCCGTCGAAGCCGCCAATCTCTGCTACGACAAGGACGTGCTGGTGCGCTCGGCCGGCGACGCGCTGGTGCTGTCGCCGCCGCTGATCATCAACGAGAGCGAGATCGATCGCCTGTTCTCGACCATCGCCGAGGCGGTGAAGGCGATCGACTGACAGCTTTTCTGTGTCATTCCGAGCGCAGCGAGGCATCTTTCAAGATCCCTCGCGTTGCTCGGGATGACAGATCAATTCGCGATGAACGGCCTGGCCTGCGCGTCGTAGGCGTCGTAGCCAAGGGTTGAGCGCATTTCCGGCGGCGGCAGCGCACTCTTGGCTGCCGCCTCGCCGGCCTTGAGCGCTTCGAGGCCCGCCTTCATGCCGGCCATCGCCGGCGACAGCATGCCCGTCGGGTAGGTGCCGATCTTGAAGCCCAGCGCCGCGGCTTCGGTCTGCGACGGCGTCGAGCGCGGCGCGCCGGGCGACAGCACGGCGAAGGACGGCCTGCCCTTGGCTGCGGCGATGGCGCGCCTGATCTCGCCCTCGTCGGCCGGCGAGTCGAGCAGGAGAATGTCGGCGCCCTCCTCGACATACATCTCGATGCGCGCCACCGCCTCGTCGATGCCCTGGGTCGGACGGCAATCGGTGCGCGCCAGGATCAGGATGCCGGAATCCCTGGCCGCCTCGACCGCGGCGCGGATCTTCATGCGGGCCTCCTCGCGCGGCAGGCAGGGCTTGCCGGCCGAGGTCAGCGCGCGCGGCGTGATCTTGTCCTCGATCAGCACCGCGGCGGCGCCGGCGCGGCCATAGGCGCGCACCGTGCGCTGCACGTTCATGGCGTTGCCGTAGCCGTGATCGCCGTCGGCCAGCACCAGCAGCTCGGGCGCCGCGCCGTGCACCATGTTGAACGAGTCGAACATCTCGCCGAACGACACGAGATCGAGATCGGGCCCGCCCAGCCGGCTGGCGGCGACGCAGGAACCCGACAGGAACGCGCTCTCGAAACCGGCGCCGGCGCACAGCTTGGCGGTCAGCCCGTCCCACACCGCCGGCATGACGACAAAGTCCGGCTTCTTCAGCAGGGCACGCAGGCGATCGGGCGCGTTCATGACGAGATCCTCTGAGCGATTTCTCCCGGCGCGACGTTATGTGCCCCGCGCCGCCCCGACAAGGCGTGCGGTCAGATCCTCCTGTCCTGCGAATCGCCCGCTCTCCCGCCGTGACGGCGTGGGCGTTCCGCCGGCCTTGCTAGGGCCACATCCGGGCGCTATAACCCGCGCCGCTTCGCGCCCGTCAGGCGCCGGAGCCACCGCCGGAGTGTAGCTCAGCCTGGTAGAGCACTAGCTTCGGGAGCTAGGGGCCGGAGGTTCGAATCCTCTCACTCCGACCAATGTCGACAAAGGCTTAGCCGATCCTTCGGGGTCGGCTTTGCTTTTTGCCGCTATGCGCGCCGGGCGAGATACGCCTCGCACAGCTCCCTCAGGCGTTCCCGGCCGAAACTGGGATCGTGCCCGGCATGGACGACCTGGACAGGAAGCTCGCGCAGCCGCTTCATGGTCGAGACATAGAGCGGCACATCCGATCCCGGGAGCTCGTCCAGCAGGGGACCGTCATAGATCGCGTCGCCGGAGAACAAGGTGCCGCTTTGCGCCTCCCACAGGCCGATGCTTCCCGGCGAATGCCCCGGCAGGTGCAGGACCTCGAACCGCCGGTCGCCGATATCGAGGACATCGCCCTCTTCCACCAGGCGGGTCGCCGGCGCCGGCAGCACGGAATATGATTGCGGGTCGTATCTCTCGTCCGGCACGGCGGTGAACAGTTCGGCCGGGATGTCGTAGCCGGCGGCCCGGATGCTCTCCAGCAACGCGTCGTCCTTGGCGCCGCCATAGAGCGAAGCTGACTTTCCGTTGGCCACCCAACCGGCCTCGGCGCGATGAATCACGCGTTCCTCGAACTCGTGGAAGCCGCCGACATGGTCGTAGTGGGCGTGCGTCGCGACGGCGGTGAGCTTCTTCTCGAACAGATGCCGTGCGGCGGCCTTGAGGCTGGCCATGCCCAGCCCGGTGTCGACCAGCAGGTCGCGCTCGCGGCCGCGCACATGCCAGATGTTGCAGCGGATCAGCGGCACCACATGCGGCTCCCAGATCAGCGTGATGTCGTCGTCGATCCGGCGAAACTCGAACCACCGATCCGCGATCCGGAACCCATGTCGCCGTCCTCCCCTGCCTGCCGGCGATCCTAGCTTTTTCATGCGATACTCGGGCGTTCAAGGAGAGGAAACGACATGTCGATCGATTTCGAGATCCCGGCCGAGGCCAAGGCCATCCGCGAGCGCGTGCGCCAGTGGGTGCACGACGAGTGCATCCCGGCCGAGAAGGAGCTCGACCACAAGCCGCTGAAGGAGGTGCTCGACCCACTGCGCAAGAAGGCGCGCGCCCAGGGCCTGTGGTGCCCGTTCATCCCCAAGGAGTACGGCGGCATGGGCCTGGGCCCGCTGGCCAACGCGCTGGTGCAGATGGAGCTCGGCGAGAGCATCCTGGGCGCCCTGTCGATGAACACGCAGGGGCCCGACGACGCCTCGATGATGACACTGCTGGCGCACGGCAGCGAGTACCAGAAGGAGAAGTTCCTCAAGCCGATCCTCAACGGCGAGAAGCGCGTCTGCTTCTCGATGACCGAGAAGGCCGCCGGCGCCGACGCCACCGGCATGCGCACGACCGCGGTCAAGGACGGCAACGCCAACTACATCCTCAATGGCGAGAAGTGGTTCTCCTCGTCGGCCAGCGTCGCCGACATCGCCTTCGTGATCGCCCGCACCGATCCCGATGCGCCGCGCCACAAGCAGCATTCGGCGTTCCTCGTCGAGCTGCCGAACCCCGGCTACAGGATCAAGCGCAATGTGCCCAACATGGCGATCACCGGGCCGCACTACGACCAGCTCTCCGGCGGTCACTCCGAGATCGAGATCAAGGATCTCAAGGTGCCGGCAGAGAACCTGCTGGGCGGCGAAGGCAACGGCTTCAACATGGGCCAGCATCGCCTCGCCTATGGCCGGCTGCGGCACGGCATGCACAATATCGCCAAGGCGCAGCGCGCGCTCGACATGGCGACCAAGCGCGTCACCGAGCGCTCGACCTTCGGCGTGCTGCTGGCCGACCGCCAGGCGGTGCAGTTCATGCTCGCGGAATGCGCCAGCGAGCTCTACATGGCGCGCCTGATGCTGCTGCACATCGCCTACAAGGCCGAGAAGGGCCTCGACCTGACGCAGGAGAACTCGATCGCCAAGGTCTTCCTGGCGCACATGGTACACAAGGTGGTCGACACCGCGATCCAGCTGCACGGCGCGCTGGGCTACAGCCAGGACACCATCCTGGCCAAGTGGTACACGCAGATCCGCTCGCAGCGCCTGGTCGACGGGCCGGACGAGGTCCACAAGTGGAAGGTCGGCCGCAACGTCATCAAGGCGTTCCGCCGCGACGGCACGACGGCGGCGGCGGCGGGTGGCGACCTGGGCGTCTAGCCGCCGATCGGCTTGCCGACAGTCGTGAACTTGCTGGCGGCGGCGTCCGGCAGCACGGCGAAGATCGCGGTCGCCTGGCCCACCGGCTTGTCGTCGCCGTCGGCATAGAACACCACCTCGCCGAACACCGTCGAGCGCCCGAGCTTCAGCGGCCGGGCCTCGGCGATGACGTCGCAATCGACCGCGGCGCGCATGAAGTTGGTGGTCAGCGACACCGTGGCCATGCTGGGCTTGCGGCCCAGGGCCTCGCTGAAGGCCAGCACCAGCAAGGTGTCGGCGGCGGCCATCAGCGCCTGGCCCATCACCACGCCGCCGGGCCGCTGGATACGGGGCGAGCGCGGCAGGCGGGCGCGTACGCCCTGACCGTCGATGCGCTCGATACGCAGGCCGAGATCGGCGATCCACGGCGAGAAGTGCCCGTCCGCCGACACCATCGCCTGGGCTTCGTCGACCGATATCAAGGCCATGGTGTGCGCTCCCCTCCGCCCGCTACGATGGCGCACCATAGCATCGATGGATCGCCCTTCATGAGTTCCGTTGCCGACCGCTTTTCCGAGAGCTACGCCGAGGCGCGCGAGAAGTTCTGCGCCGCGGTGGCCGCGACCGGCGGCAGCCTGCGTTCGCTGCGCAACCCGACGCTGGGCCCGGACGGCGGGCGCCTGTTCATGGACGTCGCCCGCTATGGCGCCGACGACGCACCGAGGATGCTGGTGCTGATGGCCGCGACGCACGGCGTCGAGGGCTATTGCGGCAGCGGCGCGATGATCAACTGGCTGCGCGCCGGCCGCGTCGCCGCCCTGCCCGCCGACACCGGGGCGCTGCTGATCCACGGCGTCAACCCGCACGGCTTCGCCTGGATCCGCCGCGTCAACGAGGACAATGTCGACGTCAACCGCAACTTCGTCGACCACGGCAAGCCCTACCCGGCGAACGCCGGCTATCTCGAGATCGCCGACGCGCTGACGCCCGTCGCCTACGACGAGGCCAGCCTGGCCGAGAGCAAGCGGATGACCGACGCCTTCACCCAGCAGCACGGGGCCTTCGGCTTTCAGGCGGCGGTCAGCGGCGGCCAGTACACGCACCCGCAAGGCCTGTTCTTTGGCGGCAACAAGCCGACCTGGACCAACCGCACCGTCCGCCGCGTGATCCGCGAGGAGCTCGACCGGGCACGGATCATCGGCTGCATCGACTTCCATACCGGACTGGGCCCCTTCGGCCACGGCGAGATGATCAACGTCTCGCCGGTCGGCACCGCCGCGTTCGACCTGGCGAAGAAATGGTACGGCGAGGAGATGACCTCGCCCGAGCAGGGCAGCTCGACCTCGGCCGTGGTCACCGGCGCGGTGCTCGACGCCTTTCCGCAGGAAGCGCCCGACGCGGCCTTCTGCGGCATCGCGCTGGAGTACGGCACCTACCCGACCGACGAGGTGCTGGAGGCGGTGCGGCGCGACAACTGGCTGCACGTCCACGGCGATGTGAACTCGGCGCAGGGCCGTGCCTTCAAGGCCTATCTGCGCGAGCGCTTCTATCCGGCCGGCGCGCAATGGGCCGAGATGGTCTGGACGCGCGCCGACGAAGTGATCGGCATGGCCCTGCGCGGGCTGGCGACAAGCTAGAGCTGGAGTTTGTTCTGTCATCCCGAGCGTAGCCAGGGATCTAGGCCGCTACTGGATCCCTCGCTACGCTCGGGATGACAGCATTCGGGGAGAGAAACACCATGACCTATCCGCTGCAGCCGGCCGATCCGGCGACGCTCGATTTCCGCATGGATCAGATCGAGGCGCTGATCGCCTTCATCGACAAGCAGATCGGCGATGGCTACTACCCGGGCTGCCAGATCGCGCTGGCGCGACACGGCAAGCTGGCGCTGGTGCGCAGCTTCGGCAACGCGGTCACCGATCCGTCGCCGCGCGAGGCCAGCGATTCGACGCTGTGGCTGCTCTACTCCAACACCAAGGTGATCTGCGCCGCCGCCTTGTGGGCGCTGGCCGAGCGTGGCGCGCTGCGCTTCGCCGACAGGGTCAGCGACCATGTCCCCGACTTCCGCCGCAACGGCAAGCGCGACGTCACGCTGCTGCAGCTGATGACCCACCAGGGCGGCTTCCCCAACGCCGTCGTGCCCAAGGAAGCGTGGGACGACCACGAGAAGCTGAAGCAGGTCGTCTGCGACTTCACCCTGGAATGGACGCCGGGATCGAAGGTCCACTATCACGGCCTGTCGGCGCACTGGACGGCCGCGGTGGTGATCGAGGCCGTCACCGGCCAGGACTTCCGCGACTTCATCCGCGAGACGGTGATCGAGCCGCTCGGCCTGGGCAACGACCTGTTCATGGGCGTGAGCCGGCCGGCGGAGCTGGCGCGGCTTTCCGACATGCACGTGCCGCCGCCGCTGGGCGGCAACGCGCAGAAGGACGCCGAGGCGAACTCGCCGGAGTGGCGGCGCGCCGGCGTGCCGGGCGGCGGCGGCTACGGCACGGCGCGCGGCATGGCGGCGCTCTACCAGATGATGCTGGCCGGCGGCACCCTGGGCGGCGCGCGCATCGTCTCGCCGCGCACGCTGCAATACGCCATCCGCAACTGGACCGGCGATCGCGTCGACGAATACATGGGCATGCCGATGCATCGCGGCATCGGCCCGCATCTGCGCGGCGACAGCGAGACCATCCGCGGCCTGGGCACCTTCGCATCGCCTGGCACCTTCGGTCACGGCGGCGTCGGCACGTCGTACTGCTGGGCCGATCCGGAGTCCGGGGTGTCCTTCGCCTATATCTCCAACAACCGCATCCCCGATCCCTGGCACACGCGGCGACTGGACCTCGTCGCCAATTTCGTGCACGCCGCGATTCTCTGACGCGTCTTCTGTCATCCCGAGTGCAGCGAGGGATCCAGAGGCGTTCCCTGGATCCCTCGCTGCGCTCGGGATGACAGTGTGCGTCATCCCATCCGTTCGCGATTGCCGGCCTCGAAGATGAGGCAGGCGGCGGCGATCGCCAGGGCGCCGAGCGACATCGCCATCACCGCGCCATAGCCGCCGGTGAGGTCGTGCAGCAGCCCGCCGAGCCAGGCGCCCAGCCCGGCGCCGCCGCCCATGCCGACCATGATGCAGCCGAGGATGCGGCCCTGATGCGCGCCGGCGTAGCGCAGGGTGGCCAGCGTGGTGATCATCGGCCCGCGCGAGCCCGACGTGCTGCCGAAGAAGACGACGAAGGCGGCGAGCAGCGGCCAGTCGTCCGGTCCGCCGACCAGCCACAGCGCCACGACACCCAGCGCCGAGCAGGCATAGGCCGCGGCGGCGCCCAGCACGCGCCCGCCGCGATCGGCCAGCCAGTTGAAGCCGATCATGCCCAGCGGCATCAGGAGGCCGCTCAGCGCCCAGACATTGGCGGCGTGCGCCGGTGTCAGCCCACGGCTGGCGAGATAGGCCACGACCTGCGGCACGATGCTGAAGATGCCTACCGAGGTCAGCGAGAAGGACATCGTCAGCGCCCAGAACGGCGCCTGGCGCAGCGCCTCGCCCAGGGTGGGGCCCGTGGTGCCGGCTGGCCGACGCAGCGCCATGACCTGGGGATCGCCCGATATGATCCGCCGCCACGGCAGCAGCAGCACCGGCACCATCAGGGTCAGCACCCCGGCGCCGAGCACGAGATAGGCGAAGCGCCAGTCGCGCGCATCGATCAGCGCCTGCGCCAGCGGCACGAGGATCATCAGGCCGATGCCGGAGGCCGACCAGGCGACCGCCAGCGCGGTGCCCAACCGTGCCGAGAACCAGCGGCCGAGAATCGCGGCGTGGAAGGCGCCGCCGATCGAGGCGCCGGTCAATCCGATGGCGATTCCAAGGCCGAGATAGACCTGCCACAGCGCGTCGGCCCGCGACGCCAGTATCGCGCCGCCGCCGGCGCAGGCCAGCCCGAACAGCGCCAGGCGCAGCGGACCCAGCCGGTCGACGATCAGCCCGGTGAATGGCCCGCACAGGCCGACAACCAGCAGGGCGACGCTGTAGATGCCGGTGACCGAGGCGCGCGGCACCTCGAAGGCACGCTCGAGCTGCGGCACGAAGACGGCGAAGGTGTCGTTGAAGCCGCGCGTCGCCATGCCGAGCGTGAAGCACAGCGCGACAAGCCCCGGCGGCAACCATCGATTGGTGTTGGTCATCGGGTCCACTCTTCCTCCCTCGCCCCGCTTGCGGGGAGAGGGTTGGGGTGAGGGGCTGACTCGAGTGGCGTGCTAAGGCCAGGCCATACGCAACCTGATGCGGCCCCTCACCCCGACCCTCTCCCTGCTCGCGGGGAGAGGGAGTGAAGAATGACGCAGAGCGCAGGGTTGCGTCCGGGCGATGCACACGGCAGGTTCGCCGCGCGAAAGGGAGCCGGTGATGGGCGAAACGCTGACGATCGACCGCCGCTATTCGGGGCCGCGCCTGACCGGCAATGGCGGCTATGTCGGCGGCATGCTGGCCGCCAGGCTGGCGACCGACGAGCGCGAGCCGATCGAGATCACCTTTCGCGCGCCCGCGCCGCTGGAGACGCCGCTCGGCATCGAGCGTCAGGGCGACGATCGCCTGATCCTGAAACACGCCGACACGCTGATCTGCGAGGCACGGCGCGCTTCGCTGGCGATCGATCCGCCGCCCTTCGAGGTCGACTGGCCGCAGGCCGAGGCGATCTGGCGCGCGGGCGGCAGCCCCGAGGGCAGCAGCTTCCATGAATGCATCGTTTGTGGCCGCGGCCGCGCCGAGGGCGACGGCCTGCGCGTCTGGGGCGGGCCGGTCAATGGCGGCGGCCTGTCATGGTCGCTCTATCACGCGCATGCCGCGCACGCCGATGCCGAGGGCCGCATCGCGCGCGAATTCGTCTGGGGCACGCTCGACTGCCCGGGCGCCTGGGCGGCGCAGGATCCCGGCGACTGGCGCGCCGCGGTGACCGGCCGCCTGACCGCGAGCATCCTCGAGCGGCCGCGCGCGGGCGAGCGCTGCATCGTCATCGGCTGGCGCATCGGCGAGGACGGCCGCAAGCTCCACTCCGGCACCGCGCTCTACACCGAGTCGGGCAGGCTCTGCGCCAAGGCGCTGCAGACCTGGATCGTGCTCAAGGATGCCGCCGTTCCCAGTGCCACCGACCTGCCGCGCACGCCGAAGTGAGCGCGTCCGGCTGGTGACCTCGCGGGGCTTCTGGTACTGCGGCGCATGAACGACGCCGACCCGCCCGCCGGCCATCCCAGCGACGTCGCCTTCACGCCCTCGGTCAAGGCTGCCCAGACCCGGCTGGGTTCGCGGTCGCTGATGGCGCGCGCCGAGCGCGAGCGGCCGTGGCGCACGGTGGTGACGGAGGACCTCGCGCAGTTCCTCCAGCATATCGACAGCTTTTTCCTCGCCACCGCGACCGCCGATGGCCAACCCTACATCCAGCACCGCGGCGGGCCGCCCGGCTTCCTCAAGCCGCTCGACGAGCGGACGCTGGGCTTCGCCGATTTCGGCGGCAACCGGCAGTATGTCACGGTGGGCAATCTCGCCGAGAACGATCGCGCGCACATCTTCCTGCTGCACCACGCCACGAAGCAGCGCGTGAAGCTGTGGGGCCGCGCGCGCATCGTCGAGGGCAACGAAGCGCTCGCGACATTGCTGGCGATGCCCGGCTACGCGGCGCGGATCGAGCGCGTGATCCTGTTCGAGATCGTCGCCTGGGATGCCAATTGCCAGCAGCACATCACCGCGCGCTACAGCGAGGCCGAGATCGCGCCGGCGATCGACCAGCTCGCCGCGCGCATCAAGGAGCTCGAGGCCGAGGTCGCGAGGCTGAGCGCGGCACCGGCGCCATGATCCTTCGCCCCGCGAAGGCGGGAAGAAGGAAGACCATACGCCGGTGCCCGGAATCGCAAGAGTCTGATACAGCCCCCGCTGTCATCCCGAGCGCAGCGAGGGATCCAGTCTGCCCTGGATCCCTCGCTGCGCTCGGGATGACAGGTAGTGCATCACCCTTCAGTGACAGTCGATACTCGCGACAATCGCGACGCTTTCGTTCGCGGGCAGCGTCGCAGCGGCTGTACGGTCCGCTCAACGACAACACACCGGTGCGAGCCATGGGCATGATGTCCGACGCGGTCCGACGCGCGATCGATTCCGAGCGCATGGCCTATGTCGCCAGCGTCAACGACGACGGCACGCCCAACCTCTCGCCCAAGGCCACGCTGGCGACGGTCGACGACGATCACGTCGCCTTCTGCGATCTCGCCTCGCCGCGCACGCTGGCCAACATCGCCGCGCGGCCGGCGGTCGAGGCCAACACCGTCGACCTGATCCGGCGCAAGGGCTGGCGGCTGGCCGGCACGGCGCGCGTTGTCGACGGCGGCGCCGAGTTCGAGTCGCTGGCCACCCTGTTCCGAGGCCGCGGCACCAATCTCGCCGGTGTTGGCCGACAGCCACCGGTCCGCCGCTTCGTCGTCATCCGCGTCTCGAGGGTCTCGCCTCTGCTGTCGCCTGCCTATGCGATGGGCCAGTCGGAGCCGCAGGTGGTCGACTACTGGAGCAATGTCTGGCGTGGGCGCGCGCATGTCGCGCACGCCCGGGCGCAACCCCGCTCCGTGCAAGCGCCCGAGGGCGTCGTCGCGCGCGACTTCACCAGGCAAGCCACGCCGCCCGAGGGCATCGCCATCGCGCGCGAGGAAGGCCGGCTCGGCACGCAGGAATTCGCCGACGTGCTGCGCAAGTCGACGATCCGCCGGCCGCTCGAGGATCCCGGGCGTCTCGCCGAGATGCTGCGCCATGCCAATCTCGTGCTGACGGCGCGCGACCAGAATGGCGCGCTGGTCGGCGTCGCGCGCGCGCTCACCGACTTCTCGTATTGCTGCTACCTCTCCGATCTCGCCGTCGACAAGGCGTGGCAGGGTCGCGGCGTCGGCAAGGCGCTGCTCTACGAGACCAAGCGGATCATCGGACCGCAGGCTATGCTGCTGCTGCTGTCGGCGCCCGATCCGATGACCTACTACCCGCGCATCGGCATGGAAAGCGTCAACAACGGCTTCATCATCCGCCGCGATTTCTGACAATCGGGCAGACCGATTTCTGTCATCCCGAGCGCAGCGAGGGATCCAGACAGCCACCCTCGATCCCTCGCTGCGCTCGGGATGACAGACAGGCTCAGCCGCAGCGCGAGTAGCCGCAGTTGAAGCAGAGGTCGCAGCCGTCGCGATGCGTCAGCGCCGCGGCGCCGCAGCGCGGGCATTGGCCCAGCGCGGCCGACGGTGCGGACTCGGCCGGCAGATCCGGACCGCCGGCTATCGCCACGACGCGCTGGCCGTGCGGGTCGTAGACCAGCGGCGGATCGTCCGGCTTGAGGAAGCCGATATCGATCAGGTGGCGCTCGATTACCTGGCCGATCGCCGCCAGCAGCGAGGGCACGTAGCGGCCCTCCATCCACTGCCCGCCGCGCGGGTCGAACACCGCCTTGAGCTCCTCGACCACGAAGGACACGTCGCCGCCGCGGCGGAACACCGCCGAGATCATGCGCGTGAGCGCCACGGTCCAGGCGTAGTGCTCCATGTTCTTGGAGTTGATGAAGATCTCGAACGGCCGGCGGCGGCCGTCCTGCACGATGTCGTTGATGGTGATGTAGATCGCATGGTCGCTGCCCGGCCACTTGATCTTGTAGGTCAGCCCCGGCAGTTCCTGCGGGCGATCGAGCGGCTGGGCGATGTAGACCACGCCGCCCTTGGCCTCCGCCGCGGCCGGCGCCGGCGCCGGCGAAGCCACCGCCGGCGCCGTCGACAGCACCGAGCCGGTGACCCTGTTGGGCCGATAGGTCGTGCAGCCCTTGCAGCCCAGGCGATAGGCCTCGGTATAGACGTCCTTGAACGCCTCGAACGAGATCGTCTCGGGCAGGTTGATGGTCTTGGAGATCGAGCTGTCGACGAATTCCTGCGCCGCCGCCTGCATCGCCAGGTGTGCCTCGGGCGAGAGCGTCTGGGCGTCGACGAAGGCCTCGGTCGGCACCGCGTCCGGTCCCTTCAGATGCCGGTACAGCCTCCAGGCATGGTTCGACGCCTCCTCGACGCGCTTCGTGCCGTCGGCCATCAGCACCGTGCGCTCGTGCGCGAAGGCGAAGACCGGCTCGATGCCGGACGATACGTTGTCGGCGAGCAGCGAGATCGTGCCGGTGGGCGCGATCGAGTTCAGCAGCGCGTTGCGGATGCCGTAGCGCGCGATCGAGGCGCGCACGTCCTCGTCCAGGGAACGCACCGTCTCGCCCTGCAGGTAGCGCGCCGGGTTGAACAGCGGGAACGAGCCCTTCTCCGCCGCCAGATCGCTCGAGGCCATGTAGGAGAAGCGGCGCACCGCGCCCAGCCACTGCTTCGTCAGCGCCACCGCCTCGGGCGAGCCGTAGCGCACGCCGCACATGATCAGCGCGTCGGCCAGCCCGGTGACGCCCAGCCCCATGCGCCTTTTGTCCTTCGCCTCCGCCGCCTGCGCCGGCAACGGGAAGCGCGAGACGTCGATGGCGTTGTCGAGCATGCGCACCGCCAGCGGCACGAGCTCCTCGAGCGCAGCGATGTCGAGCGCCGCGTCGGCCTCGAACGGGTGCTTCACCAGCCGCGCCAGGTTGATCGAGCCCAGCAGGCAGGCGCCATACGGCGGCAACGGCTGCTCGCCGCAATTGTGGACATAGAGGCCATTGGCGTCGAAGGCGTTGACGCCGGGAACCTGCACGTCGAACACCTCGGCGACGCCGGCATCCTCGATCGCCTCGACCCGCGCGACGAAGCGCTCGCGATTGGGCTGCCGGCGATAGGCGCCGATCAGCGCCTTCAGCCGCGCGGCTTTCTCGCCATGCGCGAAGCCGACCATCTCGGCGAACCGCGCCACGTTGCCGTTGGCGATCACCAGCTCGTGCTGCGCCTTCGTGGGGTAGTCACGGCGGCCGCCGCTGCCGTCGGGCAGCGACGCCGTACCCGCGGTCCGCCGATCGCGATAGATCGTCGAGGCGATGCCCAGCCGCAGCAGCATGCGCTGCGCGGCCGACAGCCGCTCCAGGTCGCTCTGCGCCAGCCTGACACTGACGCCCTTGGCCTGCGTGCCCAGCACCGCGCCATCGGCGTCGAAGAAGCCGCGCAGGAAGCCGCGATGGAAATCGCTCGAGGTGCGTTCCATCGCCGGCGTGATCGACTTCGCGCCGGGCCGCATGCCGAGGTCGAGTGCCAGACGCTTCAGGGCGCCCAGCGACAGGCGACGCTCGTCGCGACCGGCGACACGCTGCCAGCCGGCGAAGTCGGCCCGGCGCGGCAGAACGCGCGCCGCGGCCAGCGCCGCCTTCATCACATCAGCGGTCCCGCCGTCACCTTCATCGGCGTTCGCCACACGGCGCGCCGGCCAGACGCTGAGTACCGCCTTGTCGTCCTTCAGCGTGCCGTCGCCGACCAGCAGGCCGAGCAGATAGCCTTCGTCGTGGCCGTAGGCACCAGCCCAGCTTGCGCCGCTGCGATGGTCGTGCAGCACGATGCGGTCGCCAGGCCGCAGCTCGCCCGCCGCGCGCCACGCGGTCTCCAGGCGCCAGCGCGACTCGCCGCTGACGACGCGCACGGGATGGTCGGCGGTCAGGCGCAGCGAATAGCCCTCCACGGTGCGCAGGCTCAGCGTCGCCTTGCGGCCGGTGGCGAAGAAGCCTTGGGGGCCGGTGGCGTGCGGTTGGCCGTCGACGAGCAGGGTCACGGGCTGGTCGACAAGCTCCAGAACCTGGCGTGGTCCGTCGGCGGTCTGCACCCACGTATCGCCGGTGACGCATGGATTGGTCGCGCTGATCGTCTCGCAGTAGGCGAGGTTGTTGGCGCGGTTGATGCGGTCGATGAAGATCACGCCGGGCTCGGCGACGTCGTAGGTCGCGCGCATGATGCGGTCCCACAGCGCGCGCGCCCTGACGGTGCGGAAGACCTTGCCGCCGAAGACCAGCTGCCAGTCGGCGTCGTCGGCGACGGCCTGCATGAAGGCGTCGGTCGCCAGCACCGACAGGTTGAAGTTGCGCAGCCGCGCGGAATCGCGCTTGGCCTCGACGAAATCCTCGATGTCGGGATGATCGCAGCGCAGGGTCGCCATCATCGCGCCGCGCCGCGATCCGGCGCTCATGATCGTGCGGCACATCGAATCCCACACGTCCATGAAGCTCAGCGGCCCCGAGGCGTCGGCGCCGACGCCGTGCACCGGCGCGCCCTTGGGCCGCAGGGTCGAGAAGTCGTAGCCGATGCCGCCGCCCTGCTGCATGGTCAGCGCCGCTTCGCGCAGATGCTCGAAGATGCCCGCCATGCTGTCGGGGATCGTGCCCATGACGAAGCAGTTGAACAGCGTGACGTCGCGGTTGGTGCCCGAGCCGGCGAGGATGCGGCCGGCCGGCAGGAAGCGGAAATCCGCCAGCGCGCCGTAGAAGCGCTCGGCCCAGCGCGCCGGCTCGCGCTCGTTGGCGGCCAGCGCGGTGGCGACGCGGCGCCAAGAGTCCTCGATCGTGACGTCGAGCGGCGTCCCGTCCTGGGCCTTGAGGCGATACTTCATGTCCCAGATCCGGGTCGCCAGATCCGAGGGTGGCAGCGGCCGATGGGCCATGGGTTTCTCCACCCCAATACGTAGGGCCAACGACCCCGCCGGTCAACCGATGTTCGCTCTATGTTCCAGCAACGACGCACTGGTTTATCTACAGAGCGCGTTAGGCTAACTCATTGGCCATTCAGGACGGATTCGCACTGTCCCCAGCGTTTTCCACTGCTTGCGGCAGGGACAATCGGGCCTCGGCGATCAGATCCATGGTGGCCGCCTCGATGCGTTCGCGCAGCAGGTCCATGAAGGCCGCCCGGGGCAGGCCGGGCTCGATCGGCGGCAGGATCCGCATGGTGATGGTGCCCGGCTTCTTGAGGAAGGTGCGCCTGCCCCAGAACAGGCCCGAGTTGAGCGCCACCGGCACGACCGGCACCTTGAGCTGGCTGTACAGCGCCGCCACGCCAGGCTGGTAGGGCCGCGTCGAGCCCGGCGGCGTGCGCGTGCCCTCGGGGAAGATGATCACCGGCCGGCCGCCGTCGAGCGCGCGGCGCGTGTCGCGCAGGATGGCGCGCAGCGCCTTGGCGCCGGCGGCGCGGTCGATGCCGACATTGCCGGCCCGCCACATCATCCAGCCGACCACCGGGATCCACATCAGTTCCCGCTTGAGCACGAAGGCGCAATCGGGGAATGCGAGGTTGGTCGCCAGGGTCTCCCAGGTCGATTGGTGCTTGACGGCGAGGATGTAGGGGCCGGCCGGCAGATGCTCGCGGCCGATCACGCGGTGGCGCAGGCCGCAGGTAAGCGCCAGCCAGCCCAGCACCGAGCGGCACCACAGGCGCGACCAGGCGATGACCGCGCCGCGCGGCAGGACCAGCACCGGCAGGCCGACGATCGCCAGCACCGTGCTGATCGCATACATGCCGACGTTGAACAGGAGGGAGCCCAGCCACATGCGCCAGCCTCTAGCCGGCCGCCAGCAGGGCGTCCACTGCCGCCGCCAGATCGGCGTGGACGGCCACCGGCAGGAGCGCGGCGGGGATGCCGGCGGCCTGGGTGGCGGCGCCCTTGCCGGTGCGCACCAGCACCCGCGGGCAGCCGGCGGCGTGCGCGGCCTCGAGGTCGCGCAGATCGTCGCCGATCATCGGCGCCTGGTCGGGCTGGGCGCCGAAGCGCCCCAGCGCCTCGATCAGCATGCCCGGCCGCGGCTTGCGCCGCGGCGAGGGGGCGCCCGGCGGATCGGTGCAGACGAACAGCCCGTCGAGGCGGCCACCCTCACGCGCCAGCAGCCCGGCCAGCCGCTCGTGGATGGCCTCGAGCTGGCCGACCGGGATTATCCCGCGGCCGACCACCGACTGGTTGGTGACCACGGCGACCCTGATTCTTGCGACATTGAGCCGGGCGATGGCCGCCGCCGATCCCGGGATCAGCACCAGCTCGTCCGGGCGCTTCACCGAGTCGGGGCGGTCCAGGTTGATCACGCCGTCGCGGTCGAGCAGCACCAGTCGCGCCAAAGTTTTTGCCTCGTGTTGCTTGTGTGACAACAGATGGTGAACTAGGATTTTCGCCACAACTAAATCCGGTATCCCCTCACGATGCAAATCGTCTGTCCGAACTGCTCGGCGCGCTATGTGGTCGATCCGGCGGCCATCGGGCGGCAGGGTCGCACCGTGCAGTGCTTCCGCTGCGGCCACCAATGGATGGCGCACGCCGAGGCGGACCGGGGGGAGGCGGTGCTGACCGACACGCGGCCGGTGCCGGACTTCATCATCCGCCCGCAGAACCACGAAGAGACGGTCTCGCTGCCGACCATCCCGCCGGAGCGCGGCATGCCGACCTGGCTCAAGCTGACCATCGGCCTGCTGATCCTGATCGGCCTGATCGCCGGCGGCGGCTATGCGTTCCGCGACCAGCTGTCGGGAACGCTTCCCGGCGGCCCAGCGCCGCCACCGCCAGGCCCGACCGCCAAGCCGCCGCCGCCCATGCAGCCCCCGCCGCCGGCCAAGCCGCCCGCCATTCCGGCGCTGATGCTGGACAAGGTGCGCATCGAGGCCGTGCCCGATGGCGGCGGCGCGATCGAAGCCAGCGGCGACATCGTCAACACCAGCACCTTCGAGGTGGTGCCGCGGCGCATCCGCTTCACCTTCAAGGACCAGGACCGCAAGCCGGTCGGCGAGAAGGTCTACGACCTGAAGTCCGACGCCATCGCGCCGCTGGGCCGCCAGCCCTTCCGCCAGCGGGTCGACGATCCGCCGACGGGCGCCGTCGACGTCGACGTCGCGGTCGAGCCGCTGAGCTGACCATGCCCGGCCGTGAGGAGATCCCGGTGCGCATCTCCTCGGCCGAGATCGCCGCGCGCATCGAGGACATGGCGCGCGACATCCGCGCCTCGATGGGCGATCAGACCATGATCGTGCCGGTGCTCACCGGCAGCTTCGTCTTCGCCGCCGACCTGATCCGCGCCCTGGCGCGCACCGGAGCCGACTGGCCGCTCGATTTCATCACGCTGTCGAGCTACGGCAAGGGCAGCGAATCGTCGGGCGAGGTGCGCATCGTGCGCGACCTGGTGATGCCGGTCGAGGGCCGCGACATCCTGCTGGTCGACGACATCCTCGATACCGGCCGCACGCTGACGGCGGCGCGCGAGATGCTGCTGGCGCGCGGCGCGCGCACGGTGCGGCTGTGCACCCTGCTCGACAAGCCGTCGCGGCGCGCCGTCGATCTGGAAGCCGATTTCGTCGGCTTCTCGGTGCCCAACGAGTTCCTGGTCGGGTACGGCCTGGATCACGCCGGCCGCCACCGCGGCCTGTCGTATATCGGTGTGGTCGAAACCTAGGACGCGATTCGCACAGGCTGAATCGAGGCGCAGTCATCCCGAGCGCAGCGAAGGGATCCAGGCAGCTTCCCTGGATCCCTCGCTGCGGGCCGTCGCTTCCGGATCCTGGCGGTGGTCGACGAATTCAGCCGGGAGTGCCCGTGCCTCATCGCCGATACCTCGCTCTCCGGCATACTCGTTGCACACCGCGTCGTGCGTAAAAGACTGTATCGGGGCCGCTCCCGTATCAAGCGACGTTGCCGCGCGTTCGGCGGCCGTGAGCGGCACCGCCGCCATCGCCAGATGCCTGTGACAATTGTCGGTCAGGCGCGGATGAAGGCCAGCAGGTCAGGGTTCACCACCTCGGGATGCGTGGCAAACAAGCCGTGTGAAAGCCCCGGATAGGTCTTCAGCGTGCCGTCTCTTACAAGCTTGATCGCCTTGTGAGCCGAGTTCCCGATAGGCACAACCTGGTCATCCTCGCCATGCACAATCAGAACAGGCACAGCGATCGCCTTCAGATCCTCGGTGAAATCGGTCTCGGAGAAAACGGCGATACAGTCGTAGTGTGCCTTTGCGCCGCCGGCCATGCCTTGACGCCACCAGTTGTTGATCAGGCCCTGGCTTACCTTCGCGCCCTCTCGGTTGAAACCATAAAACGGCCCGCTCGGCACATCGAGAAAGAACTGCGCGCGGTTCGCAGACACTGCGGAACGAAACCCGTCGAAGACTTCAGGCGGAACACCGTCCGGATTCGCGTTGGACCGAACCATCACTGGCGGAATCGCGCCTATCAGGACGGCCTTGGCCACGCGACCGCGTTCGGCTCGCGCCACATAGCGCGTGACCTCGCCACCACCGGTCGAATGGCCGATGTGGATGACGTTTCGCAGGTCCAGCGCCTGGGTGATTGCCGCGACATCCGCGGCATAGGTGTCCATGTCGTTGCCGGTGTCGGTCTGGTCGGACCTGCCATGACCGCGTCGATCGTGTGCGATCACGCGATAGCCATGGGACAGGAAAAACAGCATCTGGTTGTCCCAGTCGTCGGCGCTCAGTGGCCAGCCGTGATGGAACATGATGGGCTGGGCGTCTTTCGGACCCCAGTCCTTGCAGAAGAGACGTGTGCCGTCGGATGCGATGATCGTAGCCATGGTGAACCTTCCTTGCATTGAGTTCGAGCAGCTTCCGAGTTCTGCGACGTAGACGCCGCGCGGGTCTGCGCGACGAGGAGAGGGACGGCAGGCGATTGGCCTGCTGGCGAGCATCGGCCCAGGCGATTGCGCCCCCGTCGGCGGTCAGGATGGCGCCTGCAATCACGCTCGCGGCGGGAATTGCCAGAAGGACCGCAGCGTTCGCGACTTCGCGCAGCTCGGCATAGCGTCTCAAAGACGTCAGGCTTCGCTGGGAATCGGCAGCCTCCCCATCCGCCGGATTTGCATACGTGTTGGTCGCCCCGGGCTGCACAAGATTCACGGTGATGCCGAACGTACGTCGCGCGAACATTGGCCAGCGCCGCGGGCATGCGGTTGGTCATAGTGGCCTCAGCAAGTGCCGCACGATGGGCGGCTGGTCGCCGACATGGAATGCGTGGAGCAACTGTTGATCCAAATGATCGGCATGCGTTACCCGCGCGTGCTGGCGCTGATGCTCGACCCAACTCTCGACGACGAAAGTTTCGATAACCCGGCCGGGGTCGGCGACATCCTCCCAGGCATCCCAGCGAATGGCACCATCACGCTGTCTTGAGGACTTGAATCTGCGCAGGGCGGAGACGAATTCGGCGAGGCGCGCAGGTTCGACCCGATACTCGATCTCGATGAGAACCGGACCGCGGTCTTCTGCCGGCTGGATAGAGACTACCGGTTCCGCCCAATGGTTCGAGGGCGCCAGATCGCTGGCCGAATCCAGCGGCAGGCGCCAGCGGAATGCCAGGATCAGGGTCACTGCTTGCCCAACGCCTGCGACCACCAGAGCCGCAGGAACGCTGGTGCTGGCGGCAAGCGAACCCCACAGGATGCTCCCGCCGGTCATCGCTCCCTGAAACGCGAGCAGATAGACAGCGAGCGCGCGTCCTTTCACCCATCCCGGCGAGGCCATCTGCGCCGCTACATTCAGCGACGTCAGCATCCCGATCCAGGCGAGGCCGGCTGCGAACATGACCGATCCGGCGATCCAGGCATTGGTGGCCAGGGCAAGCGCCATCGTCGACAGAGCGAAGAGCAGTGTCACCCCGACAGATACCGTGTTGGCAGGAATCGTCTTGCGCCATCGCTTAAGCAGGATCGCGCCCACAACCGCTCCCGCGCCCATGCAGCCGAGAAGAGCTCCATAGCCGGCTGCGTCGAGCCCAAGTCCGCGCCGCGCGATGAGCGGCAGCATCGCCCAGAGCGCACTCCCGAACAGAAAGAAGCCCACCGCCCGGACCAGCACGAGACGCATCGCCGGAGAATGGCGCGTGTAGCGATAGCCCGCCTTCAGTGCGCCGAGAAAGTGCTCGGGCGGCAGGTTGTGAAGCGTTTGAGGGCGCTTCCAGGTGAACAGTACCGCCAGCACGGCCACCACCGAGAGCGCATTCAGCGCGAACACGGCCGGGATCCCGGCAAGAGCGACGATGACACCGCCGAGCGCCGGTCCGATTGCGCGCGAGATGTTGACGCCGAGACTGTTCAGCGCAATGGCGTCTGGCAACGCCTGCTTGTCCACCAGTTCAGGCACGATCGCCTGGAACACCGGGGCACTGAGTGCCGCCGAGACGCCGAGCACGAAAGTCCCGGCCAGCAACACCTCGGGACCAACAAGGTCCAGCAACGTCAGGATCGCCAGCAGGGATGCCGCAAGCAAGCCGAGCAGCTGGGCCGCCATCAGCATCTTGCGCCGGTCGACGATGTCGGCGAGCGCACCGGCTGGAAGTGCGAGAAGAAACATCGGCAGCGTCGTCGCCGTCTGTACCAGTGCGACGAGCAGCGGGCTCGGCGACAGCGAGGTCATGAGCCAGCCGGCGCCGACATCGTGCATCCATGTGCCGACATTGGAAACGATCGTTGCGATCCAGAGCGCCCGAAAGACGGGAAAGCCAAGCGGCCCGGATGTGTCGGCTGCTCTCTCCGGCCGCTTCTCGCTCATAGCCGTTCCTTTCGCCCACCCTTGGTGGAAAAGCTCATCGGGAAACCCCTGTCGCGCCGCACGGCAGATTGCGCGTGTCGAGTTCACGCGTACTCAAGCGGTGGCCGAGGTCAAACCGCCCAGCAACCGCATCCGAGAGCGCCCCAGAATGTGCGGGCGTCCGAAGCCGGCATTTGCGCGCCAAGGGCTGCGGCATGGTCGTGCCCATGCACTGGGCAGTCGTAGGCGCAGCCGCAATTCATCGTCAGCTTGGTGCGAGCTTCTTTCGACTTGTAATAGCCACTCATCGTGGCGACCGGCGACCAGTCAGGCATCGGCGCGGGAAGATCAGGTGAAAGGGGCGAGTAATCGCCGTCTCCATGCACGACCTTGCCGCCGAGAATGGTGAGGACTGACCGGAGATGGACGATCTCGCTCTCTGGTACCGAGAAGTAGTCATCGGACAGCACGGCAAGATCGGCCAGTTGTCCCGCTTTGATTTGCCCCTTCTTCCCCTGCTCGTTTGCAAACCAGGTGTTCGCTTCGGTCCACAGGCGCAATGCGGTTTCGCGGTCCAGGCGATTGTGCTGCGGATAGAGTGCGAGGCCTCCAACGGTTCTAGAGGTTACCAACCAAGAGAGTGAAACCCACGGATTGTAGCTGGCCACGCGGGTTGCGTCGGTGCCCGCGCCCACCGGCACGCCGGTTTCTAGAATCCGGCGGATTGGCGGCGTGCGCTCGGCGGCCTTTGCCCCGTAGCGTTCGACGAAAAACTCGCCTTGAAACGCCATCCGGTGCTGGACGGCTATGCCGCCGCCAAGCGCGGCGACCCGGTCGATATTGCGGTCGCTGATCGTCTCGGCGTGGTCGAAGAACCAGTTGATCCCCTGCAACGGCACGTCGCGGTTGACCTTCTCGAACACGTCAAGCGCGCGATCGATCGTCTCGTTGTATGTTGCATGCAGTCGCCATGGCCAGCGGTTCTCCGCCAGCAGACGGACAACCGGTTCAAGGTCGGCTTCCATACTCGGCGACATCTCGGGCCGCTCGACGCGGAAATCTTCGAAATCGGCCGCGGAATAGACCAGCATCTCGCCAGCGCCGTTGTGGCGATAGGTGTCGTCGCCCTGTCCAGGCGAGACCTGCTTTATCCAGGAGGAGAAGTCCGCAAGCTCCTCCTTGGGCTTCTGGGTGAAGAGGTTATAGCTGATGCGGACCGTCATCGCTCCGTCGGCATGAAGCTTCTCGATGATTTCGTAGTCATCGGGATAGTTTTGGAGGCCTCCGCCGGCGTCGACCACGCTGGTCACGCCCAGCGCATTGATCTCGCGCATGAAGTGGCGAGTCGAGTTCAGCTGGTATTCGGGCGGCAGCATCGGCCCCTTGGCCAATGTCGAGTAGAGAATCGTGGCGTTGGGCTGTGCCAGGAGCAGCCCGGTCGGATTGCCAGCGCTATCCCTGACGATCTCGCCGCCGGGAGGATTGGGAGTATCCTTGGTATAGCCGACGACACGCAGCGCAGCCGCGTTGAGCAATGCACGATCGTAGAGGTGCAAAATGAAGACGGGCGTGTCCGGCGCGATCGCGTTGATCTCTTCGAGGGTCGGCAGGCGCTTTTCTGCGAACTGGTGTTCGGTGAAGCCGCCTACAACGCGCACCCATTGCGGCGCCGGCGTACGGCCGACCTGGGCCTTGAGCATTGCCATCGCTTCGAAAAGGCTCGGCACGCCATCCCATCGCAACTCCATATTGTAGTTGAGTCCGCCGCGGATGATGTGGGTGTGGCTGTCGATGAGCCCTGGAATGACGCGACGTCTCTTTGCATCGATTACTTGTGCGTTCGGCGCAGCGGCACGGACCTCCGCCTCGTTGCCGACGAGCAGGAATCGGCCGTCGCGGATGGCGACCGCGTCTGCGGCCGCGTTCTGACGGTCGAGGGTCGTCACCTTGGCGTTGACGATGATCAGATCATTGGCAGGCATGGCGTTCTCCTTCGTGCAGGATCAGGTCTGTGAACAGAGAGCCGCAGCAACGCCTGCAAAACAGCCGAGATGGGCGATGAAGCACACAGCACCTGAATAGGGGGCTGCACTGTTCGACCTTGAGCACCATCGATCCGACCAGGCGAGTTCGCTCATTCATCGCGCAGAACCAGCGGCTGGTCCGCCGATACTGTCGGACCAGCCACCCTGATCGAGTCGGTCAGGCCGCCGGTTTGGGCGCGACAGCCGGGCCGTGGGCTACACGCTCGGGAACCTTGTGCACCATGGTGTATGCGTAATCGACACCCATGCCATATGCACCGGAATGCTCCTTCACGATCGCCATGACATCGTCGTAGGTGTCGCGTCGTGCCCAGTCGCGTTGCCATTCCAGGAGAACCTGTTGCCAGGTCACCGGGACGATCCCGACCTGAACCATGCGGTCCATGGCGTACTTGTGCGCGTCGACCGATGTTCCGCCTGAAGCGTCGGCCACCATGTAGATTTCGTAGTCGGTGTCGGCGAGGCAGGACAGCGCGAAGGCAAGGTTGCAGACTTCAGTCCAAAGACCTGACACGACGATCTTCTTGCGTCCCTTGGCGGCATTGGCGGCCAAAGCCTCACGCACCTTCAGATCATCCCAGGAGTTCATCGAGGTACGCTCAAGCAGTGGAGCCTCAGGAAACACCGCGAGCAGTTCGGGGAACGTCGGGCCGGAAAAGCTCTCAGTCTCCACTGTGGTGATCGTGGTCGGGATGCTGAAGGCTTTTGCCGCCTTGGCGAGACCTACAACATTGTTCTTCAGGACTTGCCGATCGATCGACTGGACACCGAAGGCCATCTGCGGCTGTTGATCGATGAAGAGGAGCTGGCTGTTTTGAGGTGTCAAAACCTCGAGTTTGCTGGACATCGGGCCATCCTTTCTCTCGGTGACAGGAAAACGGAGCAATGCGCCTTAGGCCGCATCGCTTTTCTTCACTGCTTCGCCGGGGGAGTGAACGGCGAAGGACTTTTCATGCAGACACGCCTGGACAATGTTTGTGTGGCCCTTCAGCCACTGAACACCGGCTTCGCCTGCGAGCATACTCAGAAGTCCGAGCGGCACCGGACGACGGTTGATCCGAGTTGCGTCCGGGCAACCACTCCATCAGCGTCTGTCAGTCCGGAAGCGGGATGTGCTCATCCCGGTCGTCGATTGGCAAGTCGAAGCGCCCCTCGCCCCAATTCTCGGCGCGCCATTCGGCCTTGGCTTCTTCGATGCGCTCCTGGGACGAGGCGACAAAGTTCCACCAGATGTAGCGCGGCCCGCCGAGCGTGGCGCCGCCGAGGATCATCAACCGCGCGCCATGGTCGCCGGCCGCGACCGTGATCCTGTCGCCGGGACGGAAGACCATCATCTGAGACTCCTCGAAAGTCTGGCCGGCGATCGAGACAGAACCCTCAACAATATAGATGCCTCTGTCCTCGTGCTCGTCCGGCATGGGCAGCCGGCTTCCCGGTTCGAGTCCTACATCGGCGTAGAACGTCTCCGAGAACATGGTCGCGGGCGCGACCTTGCCGTAGGCGTTTCCAAGAATAAGCCGAACCGAGACGCCGCGGTCCTCGAGCACCGGCAGCACTTCCTTGCCGTGATGCTCGAAGGTGGGCGCCACATCCTCATGGGTGTCGGGCAGGGCCAGCCATGTCTGAATCCCGAACAGACTGTTCGGTCCTCTCCGGGCTGCCGCGGAGGTGCGCTCCGAGTGGGTAACGCCACGGCCTGCGACCATCCAGTTCAGTGCGCCTGGACGTATTATCTGATCGGCGCCGGTGCTGTCCCGGTGATGAAAGTCGCCGCGATAGAGGTAAGTGACGGTGCCAAGACCGATGTGCGGGTGCGGACGCACGTCGATGCCCTGGCCGGTCAGCAGTTCGGCCGGCCCGGCCTGGTCGAAGAAGATGAACGGCCCGACCATCTGCCGCTTCGGCGCCGGCAGGGCGCGCCGAACTGCGAAACCGCCAAGATCCCGAGAACGCGGAACTATGAGCGCTTCTATCGCGTCGGTGCCCACCTCATCGGGGCAGCCGGGTTCGATTGCCGGGTTCCAACTCATGCGCGCCATCCTTTCCTGGACATGCGAGCGGCTTCACCCTTGCCGATGCGAATTCCTGATTTCGCCTAGCTCGGACGGCGCGCACGGTTCGAGCGCTGCTGCTCTGACGAGTGCATGAAATAGCGAGCGGTCTTCTGCGCAGCTAGCCCTGCGATACGTTGAGCTGTGTCGCAGCAAGCGGAACGTGCAGACAATCTCGTCGAACTCAGCGGCTCGCAGCAGCGCCACCTTCGAGCTCTGCCCATTGACTGGGCTTCGCGCTGTTCGCGCATCAGGGACCGCGACCCCAGAGGTGCGAGTTTCGTTCAAAATACTCGATCAGCATTTCGGTGAGTACCCGCAATTTCCGCGACGGATGCCGACCCGGCGGGCGGACGACATACGCGCCCGCTGGAGGTGGTGGGTAGCGAGTCATGATCGAAACGAGCGCGCCGGAGGCCACATATTCATAGGTGATGCAATCGGGGAGCCAAGCGATGCCGAGTCCTGATGCTGCCGCGGCGGCGAGCGCCGTGGCGTTGTCGGCCTTGAACCTGCCCTGTGGCTGAACCGTAACGATCCTGTCGCCATCCATGAACTGCCAAGCTTCGGTTCCCTGCATGAGGGACTGATGGGTGACGATCTCCTCCGGTGCCTCAGGAGAGCCGTGCGCCTTGATATAGTCAGGACTCGCGACCAGCTTTCCGTAGATTGACCCAACGCGCCTTGCGATCAGGCTGGAGTCCCGCAGGTAGCCGACCCTGATCGCACAATCGAAACCCTCCGCGATGAGATCAACGATGCGATCGCTGTAGGTGGAATGGATGTGAAGCTTGGGATTGTGTCGCGCCATCTCCGCGAGCACGGGAGCGAAGTGAGTCGGGCCAAAAGAATGCGGCACGGCAATCCGCAAGTGGCCGCGAAGGTCACCGGTGGGCAGAATCGTTTCCCTGGCCGCGTCGATCTCGGCACCGACTCTCGCTGCATGGTCTCGAAACGTAAGCCCAGCTTCCGTAAGAGCGGCGCCGCGGGTGGTCCGCGCAACAAGCTGGACGCCAAGGTCCGCTTCAAGCCGGAAAAGCCGCCGGCTGACGATCGACTTCGACACGCCGAGTCGGCGCGCAGCAGCCGAAACTCCCCCGGCGTCTGCGACTTCCACGAAAGTCTGCAGGTCTTCGATCTCCATTTCGGCGTTCCCCATGACGCGACACAGCTTGGCGGGAATGCGCGCTACCGTATCACAAGTGGGAATGACAAAGTCCGCACTCTCAGGCAGCGCCGCAATCATGCATGTCTGGCGACAAGCCAAGCCCGCCCTCGACGGCATAGGAGTTTTTCATGTCCTTTCGTAACGGCCTTGCTTCGCTACTTCGTCCCGAAGACTCGGTACTCGTTCTGATAGACCACCAGCCTTACCAGCTCGCGAACCTGAACAGCCACGACCCGCATATCGTGGTCAACAATTCGGCAGCGCTGGCGAAGGCCGCAAAGGTCTTCGGCGTCCCCACCATCCTGACGAGCGTGGTCGCAGATCGCGGTGGTCACATCTTTCCGCAGATCACAGACGTGTTCCCCGGCCAGGAGGTGATCGACCGGACGCTCATCAACACCTGGGAGGACCCGAAGGTGGTCGATGTGGTGAAGGCGACAGGTCGCAGGCAACTGGTCCTCGCCGGTCTGTGGACCGAAGTCTGCGTCGCGATGCCGGCGATCCAGGCGGCGGGCGAAGGCTGGGATGTGACGGTCGTCACCGATGCATCCGGAGCCGTTTCCACCGAGGCGCATGAAGTCGCCATTCAACGCATGATCGCGGCCGGCGTGAACATGATGACCTGGATGGCGCTGGCCGCAGAATGGCAGCGCGACTGGGCGCGAGCCGAAACCGCCGTCGCGCTGAACAACGTCGTCATTCAGCATGCTGCCGGGAGCGGCATAGCCTATCTGTGGGAGCAGCAACTGCTTAACACGCCGGTGCCAAGCCCAGCACGCTGATCAGAGAGCGGGGATGACGAATACTTGAGCTATGTGCTGCAAAAAGACCCAGCTTCGATCGCGTCTCGTCATCCCCACTTGACTCGATTTCCGTCCACGCCGGCATGCAGGCGGCCGGCACGATCGATCACCGGCTTTCGGGCCGCTGTTCATCTCGTCGCGATCGTCCTTGCTCTCAAACGGACGTCGACCGGCCCTAGTTGATCGCCACCAGGCGCGGGGCGTCGAGGGTGCGGGTGCGCGACTGGGCGGCGCTGAGCAGGCGCGACAGGCCCAGGGCCCACACCGCGCGTGCGCGCTCGACGGAGAGGTCGCGATCCTGGCGCAGCTTGCCCCAGGCATCCCAGTCGAGCAGCGCGGTCAGCGCATCGAGAAGCGTGCCGGCCTCCTCGTCGTCGAGGTTGTCGAGCTCCGCCGCGAACGCCGCCCGCAGGCGATCGCGCAGCTGCTCGCGCGCCGACTGGCAGCCATGCCAGAGTTCGGCGTGCTCGTAGCGCAGGGTCGCGGCGGCGCGCAGGAACGGCAGCCAGTGCTCGCAGGCCTGCGCATGATGGGTGACGAGGCCGTCGATCCGCTCGGCCAGGTCGCCGCCGATGCGCGGCCATTCGTTCGACAGCATGTCGTCGAGGACCCGCCGGATCGCCGCCTGGTAGAGCAGCGGCACGTCGGCGAAATGGGCGAACAGGCTGCGCGCCGAGACGCCGGCCTCGCGCGCCAGCGCGTTGGCCGTGGGCGTCGTGGCGCCGGCGCGGAACAGCCGGATGGTGGCCTCGACCAGGGCTGCGTTGGTGCGCAGGGTGCGGCGGCGGCGGCCATCGGTCTCGACCGCCAGGGCGTCGAGGCTGATGGCGTCCATGGCTTCAGGCGCCGGCATGATCGATCTCCGATGTCAAAATGAAGGTGTGCTGGTCGTCGCCGCCGGCGTGAACAAAGCCGGCCGCCGACGCCCCTTTCGACCAGCCGGCGCCGCTGACGGTCAGGACCGTCGCCAGCGCCAAGCCACCGGCCAGCACTGTCCAGGCGATCATCCCGGGGACATAGGGGCGGCCATGACCCGGCCGCGACGGACTAGACACCATGAATGCACTTTCACCAGGCAATGACGTCCCGGCCAAGGTACGGAAGCCCTCCCACAGGAGACAGCCGAATAAGGTCCATTCCGGATGCAAATAGGAAACGGCCCGCCATGGTGGGCGGGCCGTTAGCGATCGAGCTGTATGGATACTCCGGGGCGACGGGCAATCGCACAAGGCTCCAAGGGGTCCTCCTTCTCCCTGCGAAGGCGGGGAGAAGGTGCCCGAAGGGCGGATGAGGGGCTTCACGACGTCTCGACGGCAACAGGCTTTGCCGTTGCTCGAGGAAGCCCCTCATCCGCCTCGCTGGCGCTCGGCACCTTCTCCCCGCCTTCGCGGGGAGAAGGGAAGAACTTCATGTGCGATAGACCTGCCCCAGGGCGAGATGACCGCGTGACCTGCCAACCTCCCGTCTAGAACTGGCGCAGCAGGCGGTCGATGTAGTCGAGCTCTTCCTTCGGCCGCTGCGTCTCGCCGGCGCGACGGCGCAGCTCCTCGAGGATGTCGCGGGCGCGCTGGCGGTCGAGGCGGTCGGGGATCTTGTCGTGGTCGGTGTCGACCGCACCACCGTAATTGCCCTCCGAACGGCCCAGCGGATCGCGATCGCGCGCCTCGTTGCGGTCCTCGATGCGGCCGCGATCCTGCTGGTTGCCCGGGCCGGCCTGCATCTGCTCGGCGAGATCGCCCATGCCCTGCTGCAGCTGCTCGAGCGCACGGCGCTGGGCGCGCGCCGCGTCGCCGAGATCGCCGCGGCGCAGCGCCTCCTCGGCGTCGCGCATCGAGCGCTCGCTCTGGCCCAGCGACTGCGGCATGTCACCGCCACGATCGGCGAAGCGCTGCATGAAGTCGCCGAGCTGGCGCCTGAGGTCGCCCTGCTGGCGGCCCATCTCGCCCGGGCTAGGCTGGCCCTGCTGGCCGGGCTGGCCCTGCCCCGGATCACGCTGGCCGGGCTGGCGCTGCTGGCCGCGCTGTCCCTGCTGGCCCTGCTGCTGGCCACGGTTCTGGCGCTCGGTCTCGCCCAGCTGGCGGTTCTGCTCGCGCGCCATGCGGTCGAGCTGGTTGAGGTCGTTGCGGCCCTGCTGGCCCTGGCCCTGCTGCTGCTGGCCCTGCTGGCGACGCTGCTGACCCTTGTCCGACAGCATCGGCCGCATGTTCTCCATCTGCCGCAGCATCTCCTCGAGCATGCGCTTGGCCTCTTCGCGCTGGCCGTTGCGCGCCATCTCGCGCGCCCGGTCCATGAGGTCCTGCATGTCCTGGGAGTCGACCATCTGGTCCTGGTCCATCTCCTGGGCTTCGCGCTCGGCCTTCTCGCGCTCGGCCGGATCCTTCATGCGCTCCTCGAACTCGCGCATCATCCGGTCCATGGCTTCCTGCAGCTGGCGGATCAGCCGCTCGATCTCCGGATCGGGCGCCTGGCGCTCCAGCGCGTCCCTCAGCTCGCGCTGGGCGGCGCGGAACTCGCGCTCGGCGTCGGTCGAGGTGTTCTCCTCGATGCGCACCGCGAGGTCCCACATCAGGCGCTGGGCCTCGGCGACGTCGCCGCCGGTCTTGTCGTTGCGCAGGCGGTTGGCGGCCACGCGCAGGCCGAGGATGACGACGGTGTCCTCCTTGAACGCCTTGGGCGCGTTGCCGAGGAGCAGCAGGCCGCGCGAGGCGAGCGTGCGGCTGCGCGCGGAGTTGTCGCGCGAGAGGTTCTTGCGCAGGTCGATGATGGCGCGCGCCACCGGATGCGTGAAGCGCCGCTCCGGCAGGTGCACGATCGCCGGCTTGGAGACGCCCGCCTGCTCGGCGCCGTCCTTGGCCTCGAGCTGGATCACGACCTTCAGGCCGGCCCAGGGATGCGGCGTCAGGTCCTGGCGGATCGAATCGTCGACGCGCGCCGGATTGCTCGCCACCATCGGCAGGTCGAGCGTCACCCAGTCCGGTTCCTCGTCGGCGAGCAGTCCGATGCGCTCGCTGCCGTGCAGGCGCATGCGCGCCTTCAGCGAGGTCACGCCGTAGTCGTCGCCGGCGACGTAGTCGATGCGGAACTCACGGCGCTCGGTGGTCTGCGGATCGCGGGTGAACTCGACCGTCGGCGGCGTGTCGGGCACCAGGCGAATCTTCCACGTCGCGCGCTCGCGGCCGCTGACCAGCACGGTCAGCGTGTCGCCGCCTTCGACATCAGCGTCGACCTGGTGGCGTCCCGGCCCGACCGATTCGAAGGGCGTCTCCTTGCTGCCGATGCGCAGCACGGCCTCGCGGCCTTCGGCGACGTTGTCGATGAAGCCCGCCACCTTGCTGCCGGCGGGCACGCGCAGCACGCGCTGCGCGTCCTGCGTGTCGAGATAGATCGGCGCCTTGCGCGTATAGGCGGGCGGCGAGATCCACAGCTCGACGATCAGCGGCGGCGGCGGCGGGAAGGCCGGGCTGAAGGCCGACTCCATCCGGTCGCTGCGCCAGCCGCCGGCGGCGACCATGGCGACGATCAGGCCGAGCAGCGGCACGAGACGCAGGGCGCGCGGATCGCGGCGCGGCACGTCGGAGCGCGGTGGCGTGTTGCGCAAGGCTGCCAGGCGCGCCGCCTCGCGGCGGCGATGGGCCTCCCACATCGCCTTGGCGAAGGGGTCGGCCTCGCCGATGGCGATGGAGTCCTCGATCGCCTGGATCGGCCGGTGCGGCACGCCGCTGTCGATCTCCAGACGGCGCTCGGCCGCCGCGCGGTCGGGCCAGCGGAGGCCGCGGAAGGCGAACCAGGTGAGCGCGATCAGGCCGGCGGCGCAGGCCGCCAGCAGGGCGGTGTGGGTCCAGGCCTCGAGGCCACGGAAGACGTCGAGATGCGCGGCGGCCAGGAACAGCGCGACGAAGCACAGCGGGGCGATGAGGCGCGGCCACAGGGCCTCCCACGCCAGGGCGGCGCGGGCGATGGCGATGCGGCGGTCGAGGCTGGCTGGAGCGATCGACGGCGGCGGGAGAACGGGCATCTACTCCTCGTCCGGTTACGCACTACTCCAACCACGTGGGAACGCGGTCAGCCCCTAGCAGTTGCTCATACGTTTGGCGCGGCCGGACGACAGCATAACGATCACCGTCTACCAGTGTCTCCGGAACGAGGGGTCGCGAGTTGTAGGTCGACGACATCGCCGCCCCGTAGGCGCCCGCGGATTTTACCACCACCAGGTCCCCGGCGGCCAGTGGCGTCATTGTGCGCTTCTGCGCCAAGAAATCGCCTGATTCGCAGATGGGACCGACGATATCCGTCACAATTTGGTCAGCATTCGCCGCCGGCTGACGCGCCGGCACGATGTCGTGCCAGGCTTCGTACAGGGTGGGGCGGATCAGGTCGTTCATGGCTGCGTCGACGATCACGAAGGTGCGCACGACGCCCGGCTTGACCAGGATCACCTCGCCCAGCAGCACGCCGGCGTCGCCGACCAGCCGCCGGCCGGGCTCGAAGGAGAGCGCGCAACCCATGTTGCCGGTCTCCTGCCGGACCATGCCGACAAAGGCGTCGATCGGCACCGGCACCTCGTCGCGATAGGCGATGCCCAGGCCGCCGCCGACGTCGAAGCGCTTGATGTCGAGGCCGTCGGCGCGCAGCTGGCCGACGAACTCCCTGACACGGCGGATCGCCTGCCGGTAGGGCTCCATGTCGGTGATCTGCGAGCCGATATGGATGGCGACGCCCAGCACATTGAGGTTCGGCTTGTCCGCGGCGTAGGCGTAGGCCTCGCGCGCGAGATCGATGTCGATGCCGAACTTGTTGCCCTTCTTGCCGGTCGTGATCTTTTCGTGGGTGCCGGGATCGACATCGGGATTGATGCGGATGGCGATGTCGGTGCGCTTGCCCATCGAGCCGGCGATGCCGTCGAGCATGTCGAGCTCGTGGCGACTCTCGACGTTGATCTGCCGGATGCCCGCCTCGAGCGCGGCGCGCAGCTCCGACGGCTTCTTGCCGACGCCGGAGAAGACGATGTCCCTGGCCGCCACGCCGGCGGCGAGCGCGCGGCGCATCTCGCCCTCCGAGACGATATCGGCACCGGCACCGAGCTTCGCGAAGGTGCGGATCACCGCCTGGTTGCTGTTGGCCTTCACCGCGTAGTGCACCTCGGCGTCGAGGCCCTTCATGGCGTCGGCGAAGGCGCGGTAGTTGGCGCGCAGGATCGCGCTCGAATAGACATAGACCGGCGTGCCGACCTCGCGCGCGATGCGCGACAGCGCCACGCCCTCCGCATGCATCTCGCCGTCGCGATAGGCGAAGCCCGTCATAGGATCGTCCCCGTTTGATTTTCCTTCTCCCCGCGCAGGCGGGGAGAAGGTGCCGAGCGCCAGCGAGGCGGATGAGGGGCTTCCTCGCGCAACGATGCCAGGCGCCGCTGTTCAGACGCCGCGAAGCCCCTCATCCGCCCTTCGGGCACCTTCTCCCCGCCTTCGCGGGGAGAAGGAAAGAGGCTGCCGGTGCGTTCCGGCGGCGGATAGGTGCGGCGTGGCGTGGCGGGGCCGCTGGGCGGCAGCGGGTCGCTCTTGCGGCCGCAGCCGGCGAGCAGGCCCACGAGCCCCAGCATGGCGGCGCGCCGCATCATCGCAGGAAGCGCCGGCGTGCGTCCTGCACGGCACGCGCGACATTGGCCGGCGCGGTGCCGCCCAGGCTCCTGCGCGCCGCCACCGACGCCTCGACGGTCAGCACCTTGAAGACGTCGCGCGTGATCTTCGGCTCGACCGAGCGCATCTGCTGCAGGGTCAGCCCGTCGAGCGGCAGGTCCCGCTCCGCCGCCATACCGACCAGCGCGCCGGTGACATGATGCGCCTGCCGGAACGGCAGGCCGACCTTGCGCACCAGCCAGTCGGCGAGATCGGTCGCCACCGAATAGTCGGCCGCCGCCACCGCGCGCATGCGCTGCGGATTGGCCTTCAGGTCGCGCACCATGCCGGCCATTGCCGCGACGCACAGCTCCAGCGAATCGGCGGCGTCGAACAGCGGCTCCTTGTCCTCCTGCATGTCCTTGCCGTAGGTCAGCGGCAGGCCCTTCATCATGGTGCACAGCGCCACGAAGGCGCCGACGATGCGGCCGACCTTGCCGCGCGCCAGCTCGGCGGCGTCGGGGTTGCGCTTCTGCGGCATGATCGAGCTGCCGGTCGTGAAGGCGTCCGACAGGCTGATGAAGCGGAACGGCGCGCTGCACCAGATCACGATCTCTTCCGACAATCGCGAGAGGTGCACGGCGGCGAGCGAGGCCGCGGCGATGAACTCCACGACGTAGTCGCGATCCGACACGGCGTCGAGCGAGTTGGCCATCGGCGCGTCGAAGCCCAGCGCCCTGGCCGTCTTGCGCGGATCGATCGGGTGCGGCGAGCCGGCAAGCGCCGCGGCGCCCAGCGGCGAGACGTTGAGCCGCGCGCGGCAATCGGCGAGACGGCCGCGATCGCGGCCGAACATCTCGACATAGGCCAACAGATGGTGACCGAACGTGATCGGTTGTGCGGTTTGCAGATGCGTGAATCCAGGCATGATGGTCGCGGCGTATTCCTCGGCACGATCGATCAGGGCCACCTGGAGATCGGCCAGCATCGGCTCGAGCCGGTCGATCGTGTCGCGCACCCACAGGCGCACGTCGAGCGCGATCTGGTCGTTGCGCGAGCGCGCGGTGTGCAGGCGTCCGCCGGCCGGGCCGATGATCTCGGTCAGCCTGGCCTCGACGTTGAAGTGGATGTCCTCGAGCTTGGTCGAGAACTTGAACTTGCCGCCTTCGATCTCGGTCCTGACCTGCCGCAGGCCGCGCCGGATGGCGCGACCGTCCGCCGCCGTGATGATCTTCTGCGCCACCAGCATGTCGCAGTGGGCCATCGAGCCTTCAATGTCCTGGGCGTAGAGGCGCTTGTCGAAGCCGATGGAGGCGTTGATCTTCTCCATGATCTCCGCCGGGCCCATCTTGTAGCGGCCGCCCCACATGCGGTTGGCCGCCTTGCCCGTGCTCTTGCCCCTGCCCTGCTTCCGCACAGCCATGATTTTCCCATCGAATCAACGTAGGATGGCGCTTATGGCACAGTTCTTTTCGGTTTGCCTCCCCGTCCTGCGCCGGCTCCCGCTGGCACTTGTCGCGCTTGTCGCGATGGCCGGCATCGCCCATGCCGAGATCGCCAAGCCGCCCTTGGCCGGCTCGGTCGCCAAGGTCGAGCTCAAGGAGCCGCGCGCGGCGATCCCGGCCTTTCCGTTCAAGAACCTCGACGGCGGCGACGCGAGCTTCGACGCCTTCAGGGGCAAGGTCGTGCTGATCAACTTCTGGGCGACCTGGTGCATCCCCTGCGTCAAGGAGATGCCCAGCCTCAACCGGCTCGCCACGACCATCGGCAAGGAGAAGTTCGCGGTGCTGGCGCTGTCGCTCGACGGGCCGACGCGCGCCAAGGTGGCGCCGTTCATCCGCGACAAGGAGCTCACCGCGCTCGACGTCTTTCTCGACGACAAGCGCGCGGCCTACGGCAAGCTCGACATCCTGGTGCTGCCGACCTCGATCCTCGTGGACAAGCAGGGCCGCGAGGTCGGCCGCCTGGCGGGCGACGCGGAATGGGACACCCCCGAGGCCGTCGCCCTGATCCGCCACCTGATCGACGAGAACTGACCCGAGCCGATGGCGCGCATCCTCTTCGCCTGGGAGCTGGGTGGCGGCATCGGCTACGTCGATCGCCTCTCGCAGGTCGCCACGGCGCTGGCCGCCGAGGGCCACGAGCCGGTCTTCGTGGTGCGCGACCTGATCGGCACGGCGGAGCTCTTCGCCGGCAAGCCATGGATCGTGATGCAGGCGCCGATGGCAGTGGGCCTGCTGCATCCCACGCAGCCGAGCTTCGTGCCCGGCAGCTACGCCGACCTGCTGGCGGTCAACAACTTCGCCAACGCCGAGCACCTGTTCCGGCTGGCGCATGCCTGGCACATGCTGTTCCTGGCGCTGCAGCCGGCACTGGTCGTCGCCGAGTACGCGCCGGTGGCGACGCTGGCCGCCCATGGCCGCATTCCCACCATCGCCATGGGCCACGGCTACATCCTGCCCCCGCCCGATCAGGGTGAGTTCCCGATCTTCGACCCCGCGACGCAGCGCTTCGCGCCGCCCGAGAGGATCCTGGAGGCGGTGCGCTCGGCGCAGCAGCGGCTGGGCGGCATCGTCGCCGACACGGTGCCGGCGGTGATCGGCGGCACGCGTCACTTCGTGACCTCGTTCGCCGAGACCGATCCCTATGCCGGCTTCCGCAGCCAGCCCGACGCCGGACCGCTGGAGTCGATCCCGCCGCCCGTGGCGCCGGCCGGGCGGCCCTCTTTCTATGCCTATCTCTCGGCGACCCATCCCCAATTGCGCATGATCCTGCAGTCGCTGGTCGAATGCGGCCTGCCCGGCGCGGCCTACGTCAAGCGCGTCACACCGGAGATCCGCCAGTATCTCGGCGAGCGAAAGGTGCATGTCTTCGACCGGCCACCGCCGCTCGCCGACGTGACGCGCGGCGCGCATGTCGTCGTTCATCACGGCGCCGCCGCGACCCTGGCGGCGGCGATGGGCGCCGGACGCCCGCAGATGCTGTGGCCTGAGGTCGCCGATCAGCAGGTCAGTGCCAACACCGTCGACCGGCTGGGTGTCTCGGTGCATGCGCGGCGCCGGCTGACCTCGGCGGCGCAGGCGGCGCGCGCCATGCGCGAGCTGACCCAGGGCGAGGCGCCGGCCCGCGCGCTGCAGGTCGCGCAGGCGATCAACCAGCGCGGCGAATCGGGCAGCCTCGTGCGCATCGTGAGCGCGGCACAGGAGTTGATTGGTTAGCGTCTTTGGGAGCGCCGGCGTCCCGCCGGCAGGCGGCGCATTGCGCCGCCATCATGAGCCGGCGGGACGCCGGCGCTCCTAAAGATCAACGCGTCGGGAGCCGGCGTGGCGCAGGATTTGATCGGTTGGCTCCGTCGTCCTGAGCGAAGCGAAGGACCTTGCGGTGGTTCGATCAAACGCAGGCGGCGCCGGAGATCATCCGGCGCCGCAGGTGATCGGCATATCGACCGCGAGGTCCTTCGCTGCGCTCAGGACGACAGCGGATGTCAACGCGTCGGGACGGGGCGTTCGCCGGAGTAGTCGTAGAAGCCGCGCTTGACCTTGCGGCCGATCCAGCCGGCCTCGACGTACTTCACCAGCAGCGGGCACGGGCGGTACTTCGAGTCGGCGAGGCCCTCGTAAAGCACCTGCATCACCGAGAGGCAGGTATCCAGGCCGATGAAGTCGGCGAGCTCGAGCGGGCCCATCGGGTGGTTGGCGCCCAGCTTCATCGCCGTGTCGATCGACTCGACGGTGCCGACGCCCTCGTAGAGCGCGTAGACCGCCTCGTTGATCATCGGCAGCAGGATGCGGTTGACGATGAAGGCCGGGAAGTCCTCGGCGTTGGCCGGCGTCTTGTCGAGGCGGATCGTCAGGTCGCGGATGGCGCGGAACGTCTCCTCCTCGGTGGCGATGCCGCGGATCAGCTCGACCAGGCGCATCATCGGCACCGGGTTCATGAAATGCATGCCCATGAACTTGCCGGGCCGGTCGGTGGTCGACGCCAGGCGCGTCACCGAGATCGACGAGGTGTTGGTTGCCAAGAGCGTGGTCGGCGGCACCACCGGGCAGACCTTCTTGAAGATCTCGCGCTTGACCGCCTCGTTCTCGGTCGCCGCCTCGATCACCAGGTCGCAATCGGCCAGCATGCCGTAGTCCGTGCCGGTCTGGATGCGGCGCAGGGCGGCATCCTTCTCGTCCGGCTTGATCAGGCCGCGGCCGATCTGGCGGTCCATGTTGCCGCTCAACGAGTCGAGCGCCTTGTCGAGCGCCGGCTGGTCGAGGTCGAGCAGCTTCACCTGCAGGCCCTTGAGCGCGCAGACATGCGCGATGCCGCCACCCATCTGGCCAGCGCCGATGACGCCGATCCGCTGGATCATCCTACCGTACCCCCGAAACACAGGCGCCGGGCGATCCTACAGGATCGCCCGCCCGCCGGACTCACTTCTTCTCGATGGCCGCCGTCAGCTCGGGCACGATCTGGAACAGATCGCCGACGATCCCGTAGTCGGCGACCTGGAAGATCGGCGCCTCCTCGTCCTTGTTGATGGCGACGATCGTCTTGCTGTCCTTCATGCCGGCGAGATGCTGGATGGCGCCGGAAATGCCGATGGCGATGTACAGGTCGGGCGCCACCACCTTGCCGGTCTGGCCGACCTGGTAGTCGTTGGGCACGTAGCCCGCGTCGACTGCGGCGCGGCTGGCGCCGAGACCGGCGCCGAGCCTGTCGGCCAGGGTCTCGAGCATCTTGAAGTTCTCGCCCGAGGCCAGGCCGCGGCCGCCGGAGACGACGATCTTGGCGCTGGTCAGCTCCGGCCGCTCCGACTTGGAGATCTCGGCGCCGACATAGGAAGACAGGCCGGCGCTGCCGGCGCCGCCGATCTGCTCGATCGCCGCCGAGCCGCCGCCGGCGGCCGCCTTGAAGTTGGTGGGACGCACGGTGATCACCTTGACCTTGTCGGTCGACTGCACCGTGGCCATGGCGTTGCCGGCGTAGATCGGGCGCACGAAGGTGTCGGGCGAGACGATCTGGATCGCCTCCGAGACCTGGGCGACATCGAGCAGGGCGGCGACGCGCGGCATGACGTTCTTGCCCACCGTGTCGGCGGCCATGATGACGTGGCCGTAGCTCGGCGCCAGCTTGACGATCAGCGGCGCGATGTCCTCGGCCACCCAGTTGGCGTAGGCCGCGTCTTCGGCCTGCAGCACCTTGGCAACGCCCGAGATCGCGGCAGCCGCCTTGGCGGCCTCGCCGGCATTGCTGCCCGCGACCAGGACGTGGACGTCGCCGCCGATCTGCGTCGCGGCGGCGACGGCGTTGGCGACATTGGCGCGGATGGTCTTGCCGTCATGCGCGGCGACAACGAGGACGCTCATCAGATCACTCCCGCCTCGTTCTTGAGCTTCTCGATGAGCTCGGCCACGGTCTTGACCTTGATGCCGGCCTTGCGCGTCGGCGGCTCCTCGACCTTCAAGGTCTTCAGGCGCGGCGCGACGTCGACGCCCAGCGCCTCGGCGGTCAGCTGCTCGATCGGCTTCTTCTTCGCCTTCATGATGTTGGGCAGCGAGGCGTAGCGCGGCTCGTTCAGTCGCAGGTCGGTGGTGATCACCGCCGGCAGCTTGAGCGTGATGTTCTCCAGGCCGCCATCGACCTCGCGCTTGACCGCGATGCCGTCGCCGATCTCCAGCTTGTTGGCGAAGGTGCCCTGCGGCCAGCCGAGCAGCGCGGCCAGCATCTGGCCGGTCTGGTTGCTGTCGTCGTCGATCGCCTGCTTGCCGACGATCACCAGGCCGGGCTGTTCCTTGTCGACCACGGCCTTCATCAGCTTGGCGACGGCCAGCGGCTGCAGCTCGGCGTCGCTCAGCACGTGCACGCCGCGGTCGGCGCCCATGGCCAAGGCGGTGCGGATGGTCTCCTGGCACTGGGCCGGGCCGGCGCTGAAGGCGATCACCTCGGTCGCCTTGCCCTTCTCCTTCATGCGGATCGCCTCTTCCACGGCGATCTCGTCGAAGGGATTCATCGACATCTTGACGTTCGCCGTCTCGACGCCCGTCTTGTCGGCCTTGACGCGGATCTTGACGTTGTAGTCGATCACGCGCTTGACCGCGACCAGCACCTTCATTTGTCGTTGGCCCTCGGGATTTTTCTTGCGAAGGCGTGGGTGTAGGTCGCCTTGCGTCAGCCTGTCAAGCCGATGCGGCACTGCACACAAGCCATTCCGATCAGTGAAAGCGGTGCCGAATCAACCGCTTGAGCGCCGGGTGCGGCCGATCAGCGATTCGCGCCGGGCACCCATAACACGTCCTTCGCGCCGCGATCGTTGACGTGACGCGACAGCACGAAGAGCAGATCCGACAGGCGGTTGATGTAGCGGATGGCCTCGGGATTGACCGCCTCGCGCTCGGCCAGGGCCGTCATCTCGCGCTCGGCGCGCCGCGCCACGGTGCGCGCCAGATGCAGATGGGCGGCCGCCGCGCTGCCGCCGGGCAGCACGAAGGAGTTGAGCGGCTTGAGCTCGGCGTTGAGCGCGTCGATCTCCCTTTCCAGCCGCTCGACCTGGCCGACGACGATGCGCAGCGGCTGCCATTCCACCTTGGTGCCGTCGTCCGGCGTGCACAGGTCGGCGCCGAGATCGAACAGATCGTTCTGGATGCGGCTCAGCATGGCGTCGACCTCGGGCGACGGCGAATGCAGGCGCACCAGGCCGATCGCGGCGTTGGCCTCGTCGACCGCGCCGAAGGCGCAGACGCGCTGATCGTGCTTGGCCACGCGCTTGCCGGTGCCGAGCGAGGTCTTTCCCTTGTCGCCGCCGCGCGTGTAGATGCGGGTGAGTGTGACCATGGTCGCGATCCGTCAGCCGGCGCGGCTGGTGAAGTACCAGAGAATGATGAACACGATCGCCGCCAGCTGCAGGCGCACGCGCCACCACATGAAGCGGTTGCTGCGCTGCGCCCGCTCCAGCCCGCCGGCGCTCATCCCGGCCATGCCGATGAAGATCGAGCCCAGCGCGCCCAGCATCGACAGGCCGGCGAGGATCAGGAACAGGTAGGACAGAACCTTCATCATGGCCCCTACATGGGCGATCCGGCCGGCCGGCGCCAGTGCCTATCCCGGCAGGCCCACGGCATCGCGCAGGCGGTGGTACTGGATGGCCAGCGCGATGAAGGGCTGGCGGATGCCGAACAGCGGCACCCGGGGCAGGTCGCTCAGCGGCAGCTCGAGATCCGCGTCCGGCGTGCCCGACAGCGCCTTGGCCAGCACCGTGCCCATCGCCGTGGTCATCGCCACGCCGCGGCCGTTGTAACCCAGGCCGGCTATCACGCCGGGTGCCAGACGGCAGACATGCGGCATGTGGTCGAGCGTCAGGCCGACCGTGCCCGACCACGCGTGCTCGAACTGCGGCGCATCGAGGAACGGCCAGAAGCGGCGCATGGCGCGCACCAGGGTATCGAGCGTGGCGTCGCCGACATGCTCGCCCATCGGCCCGCGGCCGCCCATCAGCAGGCGGCCATCGGCGTCGAGGCGATAATAGAAGGCGAGCTTGCGCGTCTCCGACACCACCGCGCCGTTGGGCAGGATGCGCTTGCGCACGTTGTGGCCCAGGGGCGTGGTGGCGATCTGCACGCTCTTCACCGGCACCTGCGCCGTGCGCAGGCCGGGCCACAGCCCGTCGCTGTAGGCGTCGGTGCACAGCGCGACCTGGCCGGCGCGCACCGAGCCGGTCGCGGTCCTCAGGCGCCAGCCGTCGCCCTCCTTGCCGATGCTCGTGGCGCGCGAGCGCACGAACAGCCGCGCGCCGGCCTTTACCGCCGCACCGGCAAGGCCGCGCGCATAGGCCAGCGGATTGACCTGGCCGGCGCGACGATCGATCCAGCCACCCTCGTAGAAGTCGTGCCCGGTTTCCTCGGCGATCGCCTTGCGGTCGAGAATGTCGGCCGGCGCGCCCTCGCGCTGCCATTCGTCGGCGCGCGACAGCACCGATTTGAGCGCGACCCGCGAGTGCGCGCCCTGGATCCAGCCGCCCTGGGTCGCGGGACAATCCATCGCGTGACGCCTGATCAGGTCGAACACCAGGTCGGCGGCGCCGCCCGAGAGCTTCACGATGCGGCCGCCCATGTCCTGGCCGTAGTCGCGGCGCAGCGCGCTGGGATCCATCTTCAGGCCCGGGATCACCTGCCCGCCATTGCGACCCGAGGCGCCGCTGCCGATCTGGTCGGCCTCGAGCAACACCACCGACAGGCCGCGCTCGGCGGCATGCAGTGCCGTCGACAGGCCGGTGAAGCCGCCGCCGACGACGACGGCGTCGGCGATCAGCTCGCCATCGAGGGTGGGAAGATCGGGCGCGGCGGCGGCGGTCGCGGCCCACAGGCCGCCTTCCATGCCGGGACGGTGAATCGGACGGTCGGACATCGGCCGACCGTAGCGCGCCTCAGCGCGATGTGCGACGGCGCAATCGATCGAGGCGGGCGCGGATCGCGGCGCGCGCCGTGGCGCCGCTGAGATCCTCGGGCAAGGTCGCGTCGGCGAAGCGCTTGGCGCCGACATAGCCGGCGAGACCGCCGATGCAGGCGCCGACCGCGGCGGTCGCCAGCACGCCCGGCCCGGTCTTCAGCCCGACCAGCATGCCCAGCTTGCCGCCGGTCTTGAAGCCCGCGGCGCCGGCAGCAAAGCTGCCGGCCTGCGCCACGCCCTCGACCGCCAGCGGCCGGATGGACCTCTGCCTGAAGCTGATGGTGCCGGCGCGGCCCACTTCGGCCGTGGTCCACGCCAGGCCGATGCCCTGGAACACCTGCCAGACCCGATCGGGAGACATTGCCCCTCCAGGCCGCGCAAACGCGGCTCCGTCAAGATGGTGACGCCGTGCGCCGAATCAACGGGGCGGCGGCCCCTTGCCAGGCGCGCCCGGCGGAGGGTCGCGCCGCAGCAGCGCCGGATCGACCGCGCCCCTGAAGCAGCCCAGCGTGTAGGGGAACTCGTCGTTGGCCCGGTAGTGGTAGGTCGTCGTCCAGCTGCCATCCATCCTGCGCACCCGACCGATTGTGCCGTGGCACTCGTCGAGATCCCTGTTGGAGTACTTGCGACCGCCCTCGCCATAGGGCCCGTAGATCGCAAAGCCGTCGAGCGCCCAGCCGACCAGCGGCGAATCCTGGCCGGGCGCGGCCTGCGGCAGGCATGGGCCGTGGTGATGGTAGTGATACAGGCCGCCGGGCGGCGGATGGCCCTCGCAGCCGTCGAAAATCTCGTTGGCCACGGCGTCGCGGCCCTCGGCGTCAAGCGCATGGAAAAGCACCGCGCCGGTGACGGTGATGCCGATCGGGCCCATCGGCAGGCACGAGACCTGCGGCGCCAGCGTCGGATTCGCCGGCAACACCCAGTCGATATCGCGCCCTCTGATCGAATTGGGATTGGGATCGTAGCGGCCGGCCGCGCTGTCGCGCGGGATCGGGAAGCTGCCGGTGGGATGGCTGGGCAGCGCGCTGCCGGTGATGCGCAGCCGATCTCCCTGCCGGCGCGCCGAGAAGCGCGCCTCGGACCACGCCACCGAGCCGGCGACGATCGGCTTGCGGGCGAAATAGATCGTGCCGTCCGCCGCCAGCCACGGCCGCTTCAGCGACAGCCCCATGACCGTGAAGCCGCAGGCCCACAGCGTGTCGCGCGCCGGCCGGTCGACGCGACGCTTGTCGGCCGCGCCCTGCGCGATGGCACCCTGCCCCTTGAGAGTCGGCAATTGCGCCAGCGCCGGAAACGAGAACGCCATCAAGCCCGCGACGATCGCCACAGCGCGCGCACCCATGATCCGCCTCCCCCGATGCGGCTCGCACCATAGCCCAGGCACGGCACCCATCCGCCGGGAATTGCATCGAGGCATGACGACAAGCGACACAAGCTGCGACGCCAACGCCGTTGACGGCGGCGGTACAGAACCCCTATCCAGACCCCGGGCCACGCTCCCCCACCGGAGCGCTTCTCTTCTGGAAGGGAGAGTTGTCTATGAAGCCGAACGCGCGTCCCCAGCGTCCCGATTTTTCCTCCGGTCCCTGCGCCAAGCGCCCCGGATGGACGCCACAAGCCCTCCTCGACGCCGCCACCGGCCGCTCCCATCGCTCCAAGCTCGGCAAGAAGAAGCTCGCCGAGGTCATCGACCGCACGCGCAAGGTGCTGGGCATTCCCGCCGACCACCGCATCGGCATCGTGCCGGCCTCCGACACCGGCGCCGTCGAGATGACCCTGTGGTCGATGCTGGGCGCGCGCCCGGTCGACGTGCTGGTCTGGGAGAGCTTCGGCGAAGGCTGGGCCACCGACATCGTCAAGCAACTCAAGCTCAAGGACGCGCGCATCCTGAAGGCGCCCTACGGCGCGCTGCCCGATCTCAGGCAGGTCGACTGGACGCACGACGTCGTCTTCACCTGGAACGGCACGACCTCCGGCGTGCGCGTGCCCGACGGCGACTGGATCGCCGACGACCGCACGGGTCTCGCGATCTGCGACGCCACCTCGGCGGTGTTCGCGCAGGACCTGCCGTGGGCCAAGCTCGATGTCGTGACCTGGAGCTGGCAGAAGGTGATGGGCGGCGAAGGCGCGCACGGCATGCTGGTGCTCTCGCCGCGCGCCGTCGAGCGGCTGACCAGCTACACGCCGCCCTGGCCGCTGCCCAAGCTGTTCCGCATGACCTCCGGCGGCAAGCTCAGCGAGGGCATCTTCAAGGGCGAGACCATCAACACGCCCTCGATGCTGGCGGTCGAGGATGCGATCGACGGGCTGGCCTGGGGCGAGAAGGTCGGCGGGCTGCAGGGCCTGATGGCGCGCTCCAACGCCAACCTCGCGGTGCTCGAGAAGTTCGTCGCCCAGCGCCCATGGGCCGACTTCCTCGCCCGGGTGCCGGCGACGCGCTCGAACACCTCTGTCTGCATCAACATCGTGGCGCCGTGGTTCACCGCGCTCGACGAGACGAAGCAGGCGGCGGCGGCCAAGAAGCTGGCCGACATGCTCGAGGCCGAGAACGCCGGCTACGATCTCGGCCACTACCGCGACGCGCCGCCGGGTCTGCGCATCTGGTGCGGCGCCACGGTCGAGACCGCCGACCTCGAAGCCCTCGTGCCGTGGCTCGACTGGGCCTATGCCGAGATCGAGAAGGAATTCGGCGCCAAGGCCGCCTGAGTCACCGCGTTCGCTTTTCCCTTCCTTTCCTCCTCGTACGGGAGCGTTGAACCATGCCCAAGGTTCTCATCTCCGATGACCTCTCGCCGCGCGCCGCCGAGATCTTCCGCGAGCGCGGCATCGACGTCGACGTGAAGATCGGGCTGAAGCCGGCCGAATTGCGCGACATCGTCGGCGGCTACGACGGCCTCGCCATCCGCAGCGCCACCAAGGTCACCGCCGAGGTTCTGGCTGTGGCCAAGAAGCTGAAGGTCGTCGGACGCGCCGGCATCGGCGTCGACAATGTCGACATCAAGTCGGCCACGGCCAACGGCGTCGTCGTCATGAACACGCCCTTCGGCAACGCCATCACCACCGCCGAGCACGCCATCGCGCTGATGTTCGCCGTCGCCCGCCAGGTGCCGGAAGCCAACACCAGCACCCAGGCCGGCAAGTGGGAGAAGAACCGTTTCCTGGGCGTCGAGCTCAGCTTCAAGACCCTGGGGCTGATCGGCTGCGGCAATATCGGCTCGATCGTGGCGGAGCGCGCCATCGGGCTGAAGATGCGGGTGATCGCCTTCGATCCCTTCCTGTCGGAGGACCGCGCCGTCGAGCTCGGCGTCGAGAAGGTGACGCTCGACGAGCTGATCGCGCGCGCCGACTTCATCTCCGTCCACACGCCGCTCACCGAGCAGACCAGGAACATCCTCAGCCGCGAGCGGCTGATGAAGACCAAGAAGGGCGTGCGCATCATCAACTGCGCGCGCGGCGGCCTGGTCGACGAACTCGCCGTGCGCGACCTGCTGATCTCCGGCCATATCGCCGGCGCCGGCTTCGACGTGTTCGTCGACGAGCCGGCCAAGGACAACGTGCTGTTCGGCGCCCCCAATCTCGTGTGCACGCCGCATCTGGGCGCCAGCACGCTCGAGGCGCAGGAGAACGTCGCCCTGCAGGTCGCCGAGCAGATGAGCGACTACCTGAACACCGGCGCGGTCGTGAACTCGCTCAACATGCCCAATGTCTCGGCCGAGGACGCGCCGCGCCTGGCGCCCTACCTCAAGCTGGCGGAGAACCTCGGCTCCTTCGCCGGCCAGCTCACCGAGACCGGCATCAAGGCGCTCAGCGTCGAGTACGAGGGCGCGGTCGCGGCGCTCAACGTCAAGCCGCTGACCCAGGCGGTGCTGACCGGCCTGCTGCGCCCGCAGCTCGAGACCGTCAACATGGTAAACGCGCCGATCATGGCACGCGAGCGCGGCGTCGACGTCGCCGAGGTCAAGCACGAGCGCGACAGCGACTACCAGACCAAGATCACGGTGACGGTGACCACCGAGCGGCGCACGCGCTCGGTGTCGGGCACGCTGTTCGGCGGCTCGAAGCCGCGCCTGGTGAACATCAAGGGCATCGACATCGAGGCCGAGTTCGGCCCGCACATGCTCTACATCACCAACGAGGACAAGCCCGGCTTCATCGGTCGCCTGGGCGCGCTGCTGGGCGACTCCAGGGTCAACATCGCCACCTTCCATCTCGGTCGCGACAAGCCGGGCGGCGAGGCGATCGCCCTGGTCGCCGTCGATTCGGCGATCTCGCCCGACCTGCTGACCAAGATTGCCGCTCTCGAAGGCGTGACCCAGGCCAAGCCGCTGTCGTTCTGAACACGTGTCATCCCGAGCGCGGCGAGCATTCAGGTCCATCGTATGTGGCGTTCTCCCCTTCTCCCCGCGCAGGCGGGGAGAAGGTGCCGAGCGCCAGCGAGGCGGATGAGGGGCTTCGCAGCGGCGCGAAAGGCACCGAGTTCGACCGCTGCATCGTGAAGCCCCTCATCCGGCGCTTCGCGCCACCTTCTCCCCGCCTTCGAGGGGAGAAGGGAAATGCGATCGCCCAGCGAATGCGGCGAGGATGACTGACGGTTTCGTTGACGCGCTCTCCGCTCTACACTGGCGGCATGCTGTTTGACGACGCGTTGCGCGAAACGATCCGGTCCCGTCTTTCCACCTTCGAGCGACGTGTCCCGGAGGGCACGGACAAGCTCAAGCGCGCCGCCGTCGCCATCTGTGTCGCCGCGCGCGAGGATCCGGCCGACAGCTGGGGCAATCCCGACGACGCCGCTTTCCTGCTCACCCGCCGCGCGCCCAAGCTGCGCGCGCACGGCGGCCAGCTCGCGCTGCCGGGCGGCCGCGTCGATCCCGGCGAGACGATCGAGCAGACGGCCCTGCGCGAGCTCGATGAAGAGCTTGGCGTCAGCCTGGGCAGCGACGCCGTGCTGGGCCATCTAGATCCTTACCCGACGCGGTCGGGCTACCTGATCGCCCCCATCGTCGTGTGGACACCGCGCGGCACGGTGGTCACGCCCAACCCGGCCGAGGTCGACTGGCTGTTCCGCATCCCGCTCAGCGAGCTGCGCCGCCCGGACTCACCGGAGATCTTCAACATCCCCGAAAGCGACCGACCGGTGATCCGCCTGCCGATCCCGCTGATGAACACCGAGATCAACGCGCCCACGGCGGCGATGCTCTACCAGTTCCGCGAAGTGGCGCTCGAGGACCGCGCCACCCGTGTCAATCACTTCGACCAGCCGGTCTTTGCCTGGCGCTAAAACGCCGCTTGCCGGATCTCCCGTCCCGTGGAAGATTGTCGACAATCGACGATGACCACAGACGAACTCCTCAGGCCCATCCCCAAGAGCACGCTGCGTGCCCACGTGGCCGAGCGGCTGCGGATGGCCATACTTGCCGGCGACATCCCGCCCGGTGCGCCGCTGGTTGAGACGGCACTGTCCCAGCGCTTCGACGTGAGCCGCGGACCGCTGCGCGAGGCGCTGCGGCAGCTGATCGAGGAAGGGCTGGTCGTGACGGTGCCCTATACCGGCACGCACGTGGCGCCGCTGTCCGTCGAGGACGTCCAGGAGATCTATTCTCTGCGCACCGCGCTCGAGACCTTCGCCTTCGAGCAGGTGTGGGAGCGGCGGGACGCGCGCTTTCGCGCCGAGCTGCGGCGGCGCAACGATGCGCTGCTGGCCACCATCGACGCCGGCGACGACCGCGCCAGCATCTCGGCCGAGCTGGATCTGCATGGCCTGGTCTACGAGGCGAGCGGGCATCGGCTGCTGCGGAACGCCTGGCATGGCCTGCGCGGTCGCCTGCAGCTCTACTGGGCGGCACATCATCGCGCGCACCGCATGCGCGGCCCAAAGCGCGACGCCCACGATAGCTACATCGCCGCCGCGTTCGGCGACGATCTCGCCGTCATGCGGCTGGAGATCGTCGAGCACATGCGGCGCGGCGCGCAGACGACCGAGAATTTCCTGCGCGCGCAGCCATCCGTCCTGGGGAAGAAAAAGGGAGACTTCACATGACCATCCATCGCCGTTCCCTGCTCGCCGCGGTGATCGCCGGCACCGGCGCGCTCACCCTGCCGCTCGTGGCACATGCCGCCGGCACGCTCGACGATGTGAAGAAGCGCGGCACGCTGCGGGTCGGCGTGACGCAGGCGCCGCCCTGGTACTCGAAGGATCCGAAGACCGGCGAGTGGACGTCCGGGCTGGGCGTGTTCATGGGCAAGGCCATGGCGCAATCGCTCGGCGCGAAGTTCGAGGCGGTCGAGGTCTCGTGGGGCAACGCGATCGCGGCCCTGCAGGGCAACAAGATCGACCTGATGTTCGTGCTCGACGCCACGGCCCAGCGCAAGGAAGCCGTCGACTTTCCCGAGGCGCCGCTGCTCTGGTACTCGCTCGCCGTGCTGGCGCGCGATGATCTTGCGGTCAGCGCCTGGACGGACCTCGACAAGCCGGGCCTGAAGCTGTCCTGCGCGCAGGCCACGACCATCGACACGTTCCTCACCGCCAATACGCCGAAGGCCGATATCCAGCGCTTCCCGGGCAACGTCGAGGCGATCGCCGCCTTCCAGTCCGGACGCGTCGATGCGGTGGCCATGTTCCATCCGCCGCTGCTGGCCGCGCGCCAGCGTCTCGGCAAGGGCAAGCTCGTGGTGCCGACGCCGTCGAAATCCGTCCCGTCGAGCGTGGCGGTGCGCAAGGGCGACAAGGAATTCGTCGCCTGGGTCGACAAGGTCGTCGGCGAGCACTACCGCAGCGGCCAGGTCCAGAAATGGTACGAGCAGTCGATCGCGGATTTCGGCCTCGATCCCAAGAAGGTGCCGCCGATCATGAAGGAAATGATCAAGTAGCCGCCGGCCCGCCACGCGGTAGAGCATGATGCGGACAGATTGTGCTCCCTGTCATCCCGAGCGCAGCGAGGGATCTTGTGAACTGGAAAGATCCCTCGCTGCGCTCGGGATGACGGCAGCGATTCGACTCACCCGCATCAAGCGCTAGGCCGAGATGTACGAGTGGAACTTCGCGCCCGTCTTCGCCAGCGCCGGCCTGCTGGCGGAAGGCCTCGCCAACACGCTCAAGGTCACGGCGATCGCGCTTGTCTTCGGTCTCATGATCGGGCTCGCGCTCGCCCTGCTGCGGCTCTCGCCGCGGCGCTTTCTGTCGTGGCCGGCCGGTCTGGTCATCGAGGTCTTTCGCACCACGCCGCCCCTGGTCCAGCTTTTCTGGTTCTTCTTCGCCCTGCCGCTGATCGCCGGCATCGAGATGACGCCGTTCGCGGCGGCGATCGTCACCTTCTCGATCCAGTCGGCGGCGTTCTTCGCCGAGGTGTTCCGCGCCGGCATCCAGTCGATCGATCGCGGCCAGTGGGAGGGGGCGCTGGCCATCGGCATGGTGCGCGCCCAGGCGCTGCGTCGCATCGTGCTGCCGCAGGCCATCACGCGCATGATCCCGGCCTTCCTCGAACGCTCGATCGAGCTGATGAAGACCACGACGCTGGTCGCGACGATCGCCTACGCCGACCTGCTGTTCCAGGCCAACGCGATCGCGCAAACGACCTACCGCCCGCTGGAGACCTTCACCGTGGCGGCGCTGCTCTACTTCGTCGTCATCTTCGGCTTCAGCCTGCTGGCGCGGCGCATCGAGCGCCGGCTTGCCGTCGGCGGCGACTCGACGGTGCATTGAGCGCGCCATGGGCCAGGCCTGGGACTTCGCCTCCGTCTTCGCCAACAGCGACGCCCTGATCGCCGGCGCCGTCGGCACGCTGCGCCTGTTCGCGATCTGCCTGGTGCTGGGTCTCGGCCTCGGCCTGGTGGTCGGGCTGGGCCGCTACGCGCACAGCAGGTGGATCAACCTACCGGCGGCCATCTTCGTCGAGTTCTTCCGCAACACGCCGGTGCTGGTGCAGATCCTCTGGTTCTACTTCGCGCTGCCGATCCTGATGCCGTTCGAGATCAGCCCGCTCTGGGCGGCGGCGCTCGGCATCTCGCTCAACACCGCCGCCTTCTCGGCCGACATCTACCGCGGCGGCATCCAGTCGATCGAACGCGGCCAATGGGACGCGGCGCGCGCCATCGGCATGCGCTGGGGCCAGGCGATGCGTCGCATCATCCTGCCGCAGGCGCTGAAGCGCATGACGCCGGCGCTGACCAATCGCGCCATCGAGGCCTTCAAGATGACGACGCTCGCCTCGGCGGTGGCCTATGTCGAGCTGCTGCAGCAGGGCAAGCTGATCGCCTCGCTCAACTTCAACCCGATCGAGGCCTACACGACGATCGCCGTGGTCTTCTTCGTCATCCTCTGGCCACTGGTGCAGCTGACCTATGTCCTCGAGCGCCGGCTCAAGAGGAGCGAATGACCATCCTCAGGGTCCGCGCGCTCGCCAAGCGCTTCGGTGCGACCGAGGTGCTGCGCGGCATCGATCTCGACGTGGCGCGCGGCGAGCGTATCGCCATCCTGGGCGTCTCCGGCTCGGGCAAGAGCACCCTGCTGCGCTGCCTGAACTTCATGGAGCTGCCGAGCTCGGGCCGCGTCGAGCTCGACGGGCGGCCGATCGGCAGCGCTCGCGGCAAGGGCATCGTCTATCGCGAGAGCGAGCTCACCGCCGTGCGCCAGAAGGTCGGCATGGTCTTCCAGCAGTTCAACCTCTTCCCGCACATGACGGCGATCGGCAACGTGATGGAAGGGCTGCGCACGGTGCGCCGCCAATCGAAGGCCGAGGCGCGCGAACGCGCGGAGCGCGAGCTGGCGCGGGTCGGTCTGGCCGAGAAGGCCGAGACCTATCCCGCGCATCTTTCCGGCGGGCAGAAGCAGCGCGTGGCGATCGCCCGCGCGCTCGCAATGGATCCCGAGGTGCTGCTGTTCGACGAGCCGACCTCCGCGCTCGATCCGGAACTCGTCGGCGAGGTGCTGACGGCGATCCGCTCGCTCGCCGAGGAGGGCCGCACCATGCTGCTGGTGACGCACGAGCTGGGCTTCGCCTATCACGTCGCCACCCGCGTGATCTTCCTCGCCGACGGCACGATCCACGAGCAGGGCACGCCGGACGAGATCCTGAAGAATCCGAAGGCCGAGCGGACTCGCGCCTTCCTCGCCAGCCACCGCCAGTTCAGCTTCTAGGAGTAGAGGACCGTGAAGGACGCAACGGGCGCGCAGAGCGCGCAGGGCTACCAGGCCGACGCACGCAACGAGAAGGTCGTGGTCTACCTCAACGGCGCCTTCGTGCCGCGCAACGAGGCGCGGGTCTCGATCTTCGACGCGGGCTTCGTGCTGGGCGACGGCGTCTGGGAAGGGCTGCGGCTGGTCAAGGGCAGGCTGATCAGCCTCGAGGCCCATCTCGACCGGCTGTTCGAGGGCGCGCGGGCGATCGATCTCGACATCGGGCTCGACCGCGCCGGCGTGGTGAAGGCCATCCAGGACACGCTCGACGCCAACGGCATGACCGACGGCGCGCATCTGCGGCTGATGATCACGCGCGGCATCAAGAGCACGCCCAACCAGGACCCGCGCTTCATCGTCTCCGGCCCGACCATCGTCATCGTGGCCGAATACAAGTCGCCGCTGCCGGAAGCCAAGGCGAAGGGCTACGCGCTCTTCACCTCGACCTTCCGCACCAGCAATCCCGACATGTTCGACCTGCGCCTGAACTCGCACAGCCGGCTGAACCTGATCCAGGCGCTGATCCAGGCGATCCACGCCGGCGCCGACGAGGCGCTGATGCTCGACCCGCGCGGCTTCGTCGCCTCGTGCAATTCGACCAACTTCTTCATCGTGCGCGGCCGCGAGCTGTGGACCTCGACCAGTGCCTACAGCTTCAAGGGCATCACCCAGGGCAACGTGATCGCCGCCTGGCGCGCGGCCGGCGGCGTCGCGCGCGAATGTGACTTCACGCTGACCCAGGTCTATTCGGCGAACGAAGCCTTCGTCACCGGCACCTTGGGCGGCGTGACGCCGGTGACCAGGGTCGATGGCCGCGCGATCGGCGACGGCAAGCCCGGACCCGTCACGAAGGAGGCCAGCGACCTCTATCTGAAATCGGTCGGCGCGCTTTGAGCCCCTTCCCCCGGAGGGGGAAGGTGGCAGCGCGAAGCGCTGACGGAAGGGGGATGTTGAAGACGAACGCAGAATTCGTCTTCAACATCCCCCTTCCGCCCTTCGGGCACCTTCCCCCTCCGGGGGAAGGGTCTTCTACGCAGCCGTTACGGCCTGCCGGCCGAAGATGAAGCCCTCGTAGCCCTTCGCCACGACCTCGTCGCAGCGCCTCTTGTAGCGGTCGAAGCCGCCGACATAGGGCATGAACACGCGCGGCTTGCCGGGGATGTTGGCGCCGACATACCAGGAATTGGCCAGCGGATAGAGCGTGCTGTCGGCCACCGCGTTGACGTGATGCACCCACTCCATCTCGGCTTCGGCGGTCGGCTCGATCCGATCGAGGCCCTTCTCGCGCATGTGCTTGAGGCACTCGGCGATCCAGTCGGTGTGCTGCTCGATCGAGGCGATCATCTGCGTCTTCACGCCCGGACTGCCGGGGCCGGTGATGACGAACATGTTGGGGAAGCCCGAGACCATCAGGCCGAGATAGGTCAGCGGCCCGCCTTCCCAGTGATCGGCCAGCACGGCGCCGTCGGTCGTGCGGATGTCGATCTCGCGCAGCGCGCCCGTCATCGCGTCGAAGCCGGTGGCGAAGACGATGGCATCGAGCTCGAATTCCGCGCCGCTCTTCAGACGCGCGCCCGTGGGCGTGATCTCGGCGATCGGATCGCTGCGCACGTCGATCAGCGCGACGTTGTCGCGGTTGTAGGTCTCGTAGTAGTTCGTATCGAGGCACAGCCGCTTGGTGCCGATCGGATGGTCCTTGGGCGCCAGCAGCTCCGCCGTGCGCTTGTCCCTGACGATGCCGCGGATCTTCTCGCGCACGAATTCCGAGGCGGTGTCGTTGGACTGCTTGTTCACCAGCAGGTCGGTATAGGCGTAGAGATAGCTGATGCTGCCGCCTTCCTGCCATTTCGCCTCGTAGGAGGCGCGGCGCTCGGCGTCGCTCGCCTGCAGCGCCGACTGGGTCGGCTTGGCATGGCCGGCGATCGCGAACGGCGTGTCGTGGGCGGCACGGCGGCGCGCCGGATACTCCGCCTTGTGGCGGCGCTCCTTGGCCTGGTCCATCGGCATGTTGCGCGCCGGCAGGCTGAAATTCGCCGTGCGCTGGAACACCGTGAGGTGCTTCGCCTGCTGGGCGATGATCGGGATCATCTGCACGCCCGACGAGCCCGTGCCGATCACGCCCACACGCTTGCCGCTGAAGTCGACGCCCTCGTGCGGCCACAGGCCGGAGTGGTACCACTTGCCCTTGAAGCCGCTGATGCCCTTGAAGTCCGGCACGCGCGGCGTCGAGAGGTTGCCTGCGGCCATCACGCAATGGCGCGCGCGGATGATCTCACCCGAAGCCGTCGTCAGCGTCCATTCCCCGGCGCGCGAATCGAACACCGCCGAACTGATGCGCGTGTTGAGCTGCACGTCTCGGCGCAGGTCGAAGCGGTCGGCGACATGGTTGATGTAGCGCAGGATCTCCGGCTGGGTGCCGTAGCGCTCCGGCCACTTCCACTCCTGCTGAAGCTCGTCAGAGAAGGAGTACGAGTACTCCAGGCTCTCGACGTCGCAGCGCGCGCCGGGGTAGCGGTTCCAGAACCACGTGCCGCCGATGCCCGAGCCCTGCTCGTAGGCGCGTACCGAGAAGCCGAGGCCGCGCAGTCGGTGGATCGCGTACAGCCCCGCCAGCCCGCCGCCGACGATCGCGACGTCGAGGCGGGTCGAGGAACCACCGCCGGGAAGGGTCGAAGCATCAGGCATCGCGGGCTCTCCGGGTCATATGAACGACCGTTTACCTCGCGTCGCCGGCTGCGGCAACGCCTCGCGACGCATCGTAGCCTTGCACTTTGCCGAAGCCAGGCCCGGACGCGTCGAGCGTCCTGTCATCCCGAGCGGAGCGAGGGATCCAGGCGACAACCGGGATCCCTCGCTCCGCTCGGGATGGCAGTTTGATCCCTCTACGCGGCCGGCAGATGCGCGCGCAGGAAGGTGCGCACCTGGCGCACAACGACGCGGATCATCTCGGGCGGCTCCTTCCACGGGAACAGGCTGACCTCCGACCGCGGCGCCAGCCGCACCGTCTCCATCGCCACCGCGTAGGGGTGCGGCGGGATGTCGTCGGGCAGCACCAGCACCGGCGTCTGGCAGCCGCGCACGAAATCGCGGCTCACCGTGAACACGAAATCGCCGGGCGAGCGATACATCCTGTTGAGGAACGCGCTCACCATCTCGGTCGTGATCTCCGGGCGGCGCTGCATCAGCGGCGGCCCCCAGCCGTTCATGTTGTTGTTGTAGAACTGGTCGGGCATTTCCGGCCGGTGGCCGCTGGGCTGCGTCAGCACCGCGGCGACCACGCGATCGGGCGCACGGCGCATCAGGTTCCACGAGAACGGCCCGCCGATGCAGTAGCCGATCACCGCGAATCTGTTGATGCCGAGATGGTCCATCAGCCCGAGATGATCGTCGGTATAGGCATCCCACGGCCGCTCGATCTCCAGCGGCCCCGACGACTGGCCGTCCTTGGCGTTGCGCAAATCGGCGACGATGCAGCGATAGCGGTCCTTGAGCTCCTCGACCGCGTTGAATGGCGCGTTGGTCCTGAGGTTGTTGATCACCGAGTTCAATCCGCCGCCGGGAATGATCAGCAGCGGAAAGCCCGACCCCGCCTCCTCGTAACGGATGCGGACATTGCCTCTTTCGTAAAACGGCATGGCGGTTTCCTCCCGGGCGCGGAGCGTGCCACGATAAGCAGGAACAAACGAGTCACCTCAAGGGCGGATGCGTCATGCAGGACAGCAGCACCTACTGGAAGAAATCGCGCGTCGAATTGCGCGCCGCCGGCTTCGAGCCGGACAAGGCGGCGAACACCAGTGCCGTGGTCACCATCGCCGCCGCCCACACCAACGCCCATCGCTGCAACAACCGGGTGCGCGGCATCGCCGACCTGCTGGTCGAATTGCTGGCCGAGCGCGGCGGCCAGGGCCTGATCGTCGGCGCGCCGGCGGTGTCGGATGCGCTGACCCAAGGCACGCCGACCGCCGGCTACAGCCTGGTGTCGCGCGATGTCGTGGCCGACTGCTTCGAGATCGGCCACTACGCCCATCACGGTGACGCGATGATCGTGATCTCCGGCTGCGACAAGACCGGCGCCGCGGCCCTGATGCCGCTGGCGCGCACCAACGCCTTCGGCCTGGTGCTCTACCCCGGCACGTCGTCGCCCGGCCGCGTCTCGTTCGAGCCCTTCGCCAGCAAGGGCACCAACATCACCATCATGGACTACGCCGAGGGCCGCGCGGCGCAGGAGACCGGCCGCATCTCGGAAGGCCAGCTGCTCGAGCTCGAGCGCAACGTCATGCCCGGCAGCGGCACCTGCGGCGCGATGTTCACCGCCAACACCATGAGCACGGTGGCCGAGTCGATCGGCATGATGCTGCCGCGCGGCGCCTCGCATCCGGCCGACTACGACGCCAAAAGCGACATCCACGCCGACGTGCGGGCGCAGGCCAGGGCCTCGGTCGAGGCGCTCTATCGCCTGATCGAGAGGAACATCCGCCCGCGCGACATCATGAGCGAGCGCGCCTTCGAGAACGCGATCACGACGGTCTACGCCATGGGCGGCTCGACCAACATGTACCTGCACATCCTCGCCATCGCGCGCCAGGCCGGCGTGCCGATCACCATCGATCGCATCCAGCAGATCGGCGAGCGCGTGCCGCTGATCGCCAATCTGCAGCCGCATGGCCCCTACGCGATGACCAGCCTGCACGCGATCGGCGGCGTGCCTGTGGTGATGAAGGAGCTCCTAAGCAATGGATTCCTGCACGGCGACGTGATGACCGTCACCGGCAGGACACTGGCGGAGAATCTCGCAGACGTGCCGACGCTGGAGCAGATCGGCAAGCAGGACATCGTCTTCCCGGTCGGCAAGCCGATCGCGGCGCCGAACAACCACATCAGCGTGCTGCGCGGCAACATCGCGCCGGAGAGCTGCGTGCTGAAGCTGTCGGGCAAGACCCTGGACAAGGGCGAGTTCCGCGGCACGGCGCGCGTCTTCGACTCCGAGGCCGACACGATGAAGGCGATCCGCGCCGGCGAGATCAAGCCCGGCACCGTGATCGTCGTGCGCAATGTCGGGCCGGTCGGCGGGCCGGGCATGCCCGAGATGGTGATGCTCACCATCCAGCTGCAGGGCCGCGGCCTGGGCGAGGATGTGGCGCTGATCACCGACGGCCGCTTTTCGGGCGTCTCGCACGGCATCCTGATCGGCCACATCTCGCCTGAGGCCGCGCGCGGCGGGCCGATCGCCGCGGTACGCGACGGCGACACCATCGTCATCGACCCGAGGAAGCGCACGCTGAACGTCGCACTGCCCGACGACGAGATCGCCCGGCGCATGCAGGCGTGGCGCGCGCCTGATCTGTCGGCGCGCATCCGCCCCGGCTCGGTGCACGACAAGTACGTGAAGCTGGTGTCCTCGGCCCACCACGGCTGCGTGGTGTAGGGCGCTCTCGCTGTCATCCCGAGCGCAACGAGGGATCCAGGATAACCACTGGATCCCTCGCTGCGCTCGGGATGACAGATCTCAATACGGACGATCGCCCCGCACCAGCATCCGGTACAGGCGGCGGTGCTGGCTGTGATCGTAGTCGAATCCGGCCTTATGCAACGAGGCGCGGTCGTCGATGATCAGCAGGTCGCCCTTCTGGTACTCGTGCGCGTAGCAGAATTGCGGCTGCGTGATCCTGTCGGTGAGATCCTGCAGGAAATCCTGGGTCTCTTCGGGCGACATGCCGGTGACCGTCTCGGTCTTGGCCTTGTGGAACCACACCGCCCTGGTGCCGGTCTCCGGGTGGGTGCGGACCAGGGGATGCACCGTCGGCGGCTTCGCCGACTCGCGCTGGGCCTTCACGATGTCCGGGTTGGCTGTCGCCATGCGCGCGCTGCTGATCAGCGTATTCTCGGTCTTCGCGCCGTCGATCCTGCGCTTCAAATCGTCCGGCAGCGCCTCGTAGGCCGCCCGCGCATTGCAGACCGAGGTCGCGCCGCCCTTGTCCGGCACGGCGACGGCATACAGCATGGTGAACTTGGGCGGCAGCTCCTGGTTGGTGTGGTCGGTGTGCCATGTGGAATTGGCACCGACCTTCGCCGGCTGGCCCTTGCTGTCGAGGTGACGGTTGTCGAGCACGCTGATCAGCGGAAATCCGTCGACCAGATAGCGCCGGTTCTGGTCCTCCATCAGCTCGCCGAACATCTCCGCGGCGGCCTGCAACTGGCCCGGGGTGAGGTGCTGCTGGCCGCGAATCACGAGCACCACGTTGTCGACCACGGCGTCGTACAGCTTCTTCCGCGTCGCGCCGTCGACGGGCTGCGCAAGATCGATGCCGGTGACGATGGCGCCGATATGCTCCTTGATCTTCTCGATCTTCAGGGCCCGGGTCGGGACACTCGAAACGGCGACGTTCATGATCCTCCTCCCTTCCTTATGCGTGCATCCCTTGGCCGCGCACGAGGCGGCCGGGCAGCGCGCCGGTGGCCTCGCCGCCGCGATAGACGACCTCGCCCGACACGATCGTCGCGTCGAAGCCCTCGGTGCGCTGCACCAGGCGCTTCCCGCCGGCCGGCAGATCATAGACGATTTCCGGGCTGCGCAGGCGCAGCGCGTCGTAGTCGAGGATATTGAGGTCGGCCTTCATGCCCGTGCGCAGCAGGCCGCGATCGTCGAGCCCGATGGCGGCGGCATTGTCGGCGGTCAGGCGCTTGATGATCCACGACAGCGGGAACAGCGCGCCGCGGCCGCGATCGCGCGTCCAGTGGGTGATGGTGTAGCTGGTCGCGGTGGCGTCGCACATGATGCCGACATGCGCGCCGCCGTCGCCCAGGCCGATCAAGGTGTTGGGATCGGCGATCATGTCGCGCACGACGTCGAGGTTGCCGCCGGCGTAGTTGGTGACCGGCAGATAGAGGATGCCCCTGCCCTCGCGCTCCATCAGCAGATCGTAGGCGACCTCCTCCGGGGTGCGGCCTTCGCGCGCCGCATGCGCGGCGATGCTGTTCTCGGCCCTGGGCTCGTAGTCCGGCGGATCGCCCAGCGGATACATGCGATCCCAGCGCTCGACGCGGCGGCCGCGCGCGCTGCCCTCGAACGCCTCGCCCAGCACACGGGCCCGGAACACTGGGTCACGCAGATGCGCCAGCCGCTCCCCGAACGGCAGATGGGCGATCTTCCTGTAGCTCGGCCGGCCCATGAACGGGTTCTGCGAAAGTTCGAAGCCCAGCAGCACGCTGGTCGGCCGCGAGCGGATCTGGCCGGTGATGCGCAATCCCTCGGCATTGGCCTCGGCGATGCGGTCGAGCAGCGCGCGCCAGTTGTCGGGCCTGGCGTCGGATTGCAGCAGGCTGATCGTGACCGGCCGGCGTGACTCATTGGCAAGACGCCGGAACAGCTCGATCTCGCCCTCCTGCTCGAAATCCGAGACGATCTGCATCCAGCCGGCGCCGACATCGCGCATGGCGTGCGCGATCGCCGTCAGCTCCGCTTCCTCGGCGCGCAAGGTCGGAATGTGCCGGCCGTCGGCCGAGCGGTGATTGAGCGTGCGCGAGGTCGAGAAGCCCAGCGCGCCGGCGCGCAGGCCCTCGGCGGTGAGCGCCGCCATGCGCTGCCGGTCCTGCCCGGTCGCCGGCTCGCGCTCGACGCCGCGCTGGCCCATGACGTAGACGCGCAGCGCCGCATGCGGCACCTGGAAGGCGACGTCGGCGTCGTAGCGGCGCTTCGCGATGGCATCGAGGTAGTCCGGGAAGCTGTGCCAGTTCCACGGCAGGCCTTCGCTCAGCACGACCTCGGGGATGTCCTCGACACCCTCCATCAGGTTGATCAGCATGTCGTGCTGATCCGCGTGGCAGGGCGCGAAGCCGACGCCGCAATTGCCGCACAGCACCGTGGTCACGCCGTTCCAGGTCGAAGGCGACAACCGCTCGCTCCACGTCACCTGCGCGTCGTAATGCGTGTGCAGGTCGACGAAGCCCGGCGTCACCAGCTTGCCGCGTGCGTCGATCTCTTCCTCGCCCAGCGGAATGCCGCCGCCGATCGCCGAGATTTTCCCGTCGACGATGGCAAGATCGGCTTCATACGCATCGCCGCCGGAACCATCGACGATGGTACCGTTGCGGATCACCAGGCTGGGCGACGCGGCCATGCTTGCCTCCCGGGCGTGATGCCAGACCGTAGGGGCAGGGTGCCCGATACGGCAACGAGGAACGCGATGAGCGAAACGGGATTCAGGGCGGCGGGATTCTCATGGCGCCTGCATTGCGGCCGCCAGGCCATCGAAATGGGTATCAAGGAAGCGGTCGACCGCGCCGGCGCCCGGCGCGCCTTCGTCGTCTGCTCGCCCTCGATCAACCGCAGGACCAGCACCGTGCGCCGCATCGAAGCGGCGCTGGGGCCGCTCTATGCCGGCGTGTTCGACGGCATCGAGAAGGATTCGACCTACGCCTCGGTGCGCGCCGCGAAGGACGCCGCCGTCGCGGCCGGCGCCGACCTGCTGATCGCGGTGGGCGGCGGCAGCGTGATCGTGGCGAGCCGCGCGGTGGCGATCTTCCTGGCCGAGGCCGGAGACCCCTTCAAGCTCATGACGCAATACCCCGAGGGCAAGCCGGCCTACAGCCCGCGGCTGATGGCGCCCAAGCCGCCGATCATCAACATCCCGACGACGCCGACCAGCGCCATGAACCGCGCCGGCACCGGGCTGAAGAATCCCGATCTCGATCACCGCATGGAGTATTTCGATCCCAAGACGCGGCCGCAGGCGCTGTTCATCGACGAGGAGGTGCTGCTCGGCACGCCGCACGACGTGATGCGCTCGACCGGCACGACGGTGTTCGCGGGCCTGATCGGCGCCATGGCGCAGCTCGACGTCAATCCGCTCGCGCAAGCCAATGAGCGCCAGGCCTTCCGGCTCGCCTTCGATGCCTATCCGAAGCTCGCCGAGCAGCCCGCGACCGCGCAGCCGCGCATCGATCTGTGCATCGCCGCCTTCCTGCAGAACCGCGCCGAGGATGACGGGCTGCGCCGTTTCCGCGGCGGCACCTTCTCCGGCAATTACGCGGTCTCGACCGCGCTGCACGTGCGCTATCCGCATGTCGGCCAGGGCGAGTCGACCTGCGTCGTGCAGGCCGCGCGCATCCGCCTGTCCGATTCGATCCCGCTGCCCCAGGCGCGCCAGGTCGCGCAGGCGGTCGGCGTGTGGCGCGAGGGCATGGACGGCAGGCAGGCCGCGCTCGCCGTCGCCGACTGGCTCGAGGCGCTCTACGCGCGCATGGGCATGCCGACCAGCCTGCGCCAGCTCGAGATCCCGCGCGACGATTTGAAGAACATCGCCGCCGAGACAGTGAAGAACTTCAACGCCAATGCCGGCATGCGCTCGGCCGACGAGCAGGTCGCCGACGCGCTCAGGCTGCTGGAGGCGGCGTATTGAAGCCTCCTTCCCCCGGAGGGGGAAGGTGCCCGAAGGGCGGAAGGGGGATGCCGAAGACGGACACCGACTTCGTTGAAGCATCCCCCTTCCATCGCGCTGCGCGCGCCACCTTCCCCCTCCGGGGGAAGGGAGCTCACACCTCGCGCACGCCGGCGCGGCGGCGCATGATCTGGTCGAAGGCCTCGCCGATCACGCTCACCGGCGGCTCCAGCCCGGTAAACAGCTGGAAGGCGTCGCAGGCCTGGAAGACGCAGAGCTCGCGGCCGGTCATCACGCGGCAGCCGCGCTCGCGCGCCGCCAGCAACAGCGGCGTCCACAGCGGCGTGTAGACCACGTCGGCGACCCACATCGCGGGCTTGAGCGCCGCCACGGGCACCGGGCAGCCGGTGTCAGGCAGCATGCCGATCGGCGTGGCGTTGATCACGCCGGCGGCGCCGTCGAGCGCCTTGTCGACCGACGCCGCGAGCACCGCGCCGCCGCCGAGCGCCGCGACCAGCGCCTCGGCCTTGGCCCTGTCGCGATCGAAGACGCGCAGCTGCGGCACGGTCATGCCCGCCAGCGCGAAGCCGATGGCGCGGCCGACGCCGCCGGCGCCGACCAGCGCCACCGGCCCGCCGAGGTCGGCGCCGATCACCTCGCGCAGGGCGCGCGCGAAGCCGGTCGAATCGGTGTTGTGCCCGGTGAGCCGCTGGTCGCGGCCGACCACCACAGTATTGACCGCGCCTAAAGCCGCGATGCCCGGCGCCAGCGCGTCGAGCAGCGTCACCACCGCCTCCTTGTAGGGAAAGGTGACATTGACGCCGGCGAAGCCCAGCAGCCGCACGCCCTCGAGCATGGCGCGCAGATCGCCGCGATGCGCGCCCACGCGCTCGATCAGCTGGTAATGCGTGCGCAGCCCCAGCGCCGCGCCGGCGCTCTGGTGCATGTGCGGCGCCGCCGAGCTGGCGATCGGCGCGCCGATCAGCCCCAGCAGCAGGGATCTCGGCGTCGGATTGGGCGGTCGGGACGGCTCGTCCATGGCCGGCGCATCCTAGGCGCGAAAGCCCGCCGCTGTCCCGGCCGCTCCCGCCCCTCCGTCGTCCTGAGCACAGCGAAGGACCTCGCGGTGGTGCGGACAGGCACGGCAGCACGCTTTGGACGAGATACCGCGGGGTCCTTCGCTGCGCTCAGGACGACAGGGTGAAGATAGAGACAATCCGATTGTGTGCGCACATGTTCGGGGCATTGTCACCATTTGTCCCATCGAATAAAACCCCGGCCATTGGGTCACAGCGCCCTGAAAGGGAGCATTGTCATCATGACAATCCGCAAGCAGCGCCCGAGCTGGAAGCCGGTGGTCGAAGGCGCCACCACCCCGCTCTATTTGACCATCGCCAACCAGCTGGCCGCCGACATCGCCTCCGGCAAGCTCGAGCCGCACACCCGCCTGCCGACCCATCGCGACCTCGCCTGGGACCTGGGCTGCACCGTTGGCACGATCACGCGGGCCTATGCCGAGGCCGAGCGGCGCGGGCTGATCCATGGCGAGGTCGGCCGCGGCAGCTTCGTGCGCCCGCCGGCCCTGCCCTATCCCGAGCCGGTGGCGCCGCGCTCGATCTCCAACCCGACGGGCGACCCGCGCGCGCGCACCGACGCGCCGACCAGCAACGTCATCGATCTCGCCATGAACTGGCCCTCGCCGGCCGGCGAGGACGAGAAGATGCGCGAGACCCTGCGCGCCATCGCCGGCGGCAACGACATCGCCTCGCTTCTGGAATTCACCGGCAGGCTGGGCGTGCCGCGCCACCGCGACGCCGGCGCGAGCCTGCTGACGCGCCGCTACCAGATGCTGCCCAAGCCGGAGCGGCCGGTGCTCGATCCGTCGCGCGTGCTGATCGCCGCCGGCACGCAGCACGCGCTGATGATCGCCCTCGCGGCGCTGGCGGCGCCGGGCGACGCGGTGCTGGTCGAGGACCTCACCTATCCCGGCATCGTTTCCCTGGCGCGGCTGATGCGGCTGCGGCTGAAGCCGGTAGCCTGCGATGCCGACGGCCCGCGGCCCGAGGCGCTCGAGGCCGCCTGCCGCACCGGCGACGCGCGCGCCTTCTACGTCGTGCCGACGCAGCACAACCCCACGGGGCGCACGATCAGCGAGGCGCGGCGGAGGCGCATCGCCGAGATCATCCGCCAGTACGATCTGCCGACGGTCGAGGACGACGTCTACGGCTACTTCCCGCTCGACGCGCCGCCGCCCTTGGCCGCCTTCGCGCCCGAGCAGACCATCCATCTCGCGGGCTTGAGCAAGATGGGCGCGCCCGGCCTGCGCATCGGCTTCATGCACGCCCCGCCGCGCCTGCTTGGACGGCTGAGCGCGGCGATGGCGGCGGCGAGCTGGACCGCGGCGCCGATGATGGCGGAGATCGCCGCGCGCTGGATCGCCGACGGCACGCTCGACGAGCTGCTGCGCCGCAAGCGCGAGGAAGCCCGCAAGCGCCAGGAGATCGCGCTGCAGGTCTTCGGCGACGCCGGCGTCGATGTCGGCACGGTCTCACCTCCCTCTCCCCGCAAGCGGGGAGAGGGTCGGGGTGAGGGGCTGCGGCTGGTCGAAATCGGTACCCCGATCGCCCGCCTCTCCAGCGGCGCGGTCTCAACTCCAACGGCATCAGTATCACGCCCGCCGGCCGACGACCCACGCCGCGCCAAGCTGTTCCTGCCGGCCGCCTGCTTCCACGCCTGGCTGACTCTGCCCGAGCCCTGGCGCGCCCGCGACTTCGCCGCCGAGGCCGAAGCACTGGGCGTGCGCGTCACCCCGGCCGACGCCTTCGTCAGCGGCCGCGCCGAGGCGCCGCACGCCGTTCGCCTGTGCCTGGGCAACATCGCGGATCGGAAGGACATGAAGCGCGGGGTCGAGGTGCTGGCGCAGCTGCTGGCGGTACAGGTCGTGGGGCAGCGGGTGGTGGTGTAGGCAGCAGTGCAGCGATACAACAAGAGCGTGTATCTGTTGACATGGACGATGCACGATCTAGTCTTGCCTAGGTCACGTGGCCAATGAATAGTCTTTGGGGGCGGCGGTTCTCGACTTACCTTCAGAACTACAGCCGCTCGCCAAACGGCTGGATGATCCGCGTCCCAACGTCTTGCTCGTTGTAGGCACGGGTATATCGCTTGGCGCGACCAACTCGGTTATTGCGGGCTGGAAAGGTCTGCTTCTTAGTGGAATCCAGCGCTGCCGCGAACTCGGCGCGAGTTCGCAAAGGAACCTCGATGCCCAAGCTGAGCTGATCGAGGGCGCATTCGATCCAAGCACGCCGTTTGACCTTGACGAAGTGTTAAGACGTGGGGATGCCCTAACGGAAATCCTGGGCGGTACCGAAGGGGCCGAGTACGCAACCTGGCTTCGGGACACCGTTGGGTCGCTTAGGATCAATCAAACATCCCGTCGAACGATTGATGCCGTCGCTGACCTCGTGCGTGCCGGCGCCCTGATCATGACAACGAACTACGACGATTTGCTCCACGAAGCGATTGGGCTCGAACCCATCACATGGGAAGAGCCACTCAAGATTCTTGAAGTCGTTGCGCGAAGACGGACCGGGATTATCCATATCCACGGCCATTGGTCGCGACCCTCATCGGTCATTTTAGGAAGGAGATCGTACGAACGAATCAAGGCAGCGAACCTCGCACAGAATGAACTCCGCGGCCTCTGGATGTTTTGGCATTGGGTTTATGTCGGTTGTGGTGGTGGTGGTCTGAGCGATCCCAATCTGGGCGCCCTATTGCAATGGACACAAGAGGCCGGCCTTGGCGAAACTACAGTCGAGGATTACTTTCTCGGCACAAAGGCCGCCGTTGAGGCGTTGCCCGAGTACGAGTCGGCGAAGCCTTCCCTCGTCAAGCACATCTATGAAGGTCACGATCGGCTTCCGGGCATCGTCGCTGCCCTTGCCCCGGCTGCCCGATCGAGCCCTTTCGTCCGGATCGGTCCCTCGGCACCGCGTATTCGGCGGATTGGCGAATCGCCTCTAAGCAATCCTTTCCCGTCCTGGGATGAGTTCAAGGCCGGTAAGGTACCCGATCTCGCAGCTGACACCGAGGTAAGGAGTCGCCTCGACGAGCATGGATGGGCGTTCGTTCTCGACGTGGCATCGGTCGGCAAGACCACTCTGGCGTACCGAGTGGCGGCCGAATTCGATCATCGTGGGTGGTCCTGCTATCACATCCTCCTCAGCCGGACCACGTTCGACGATGCTGAGCAGTTGTTCAGTCCGCAGGCCGCGTTGGCCCGGATCGCGCGCCCGGATACCCTTATCGTAATTGACGATGCGCATCTCAATCCAGAGTTGGCGGCTGCGTTGTGGCGCCTGTGGCGCGACCGCCCGCTTAGCAGCAAACTGCTGCTGCTAGCTACCCGGATTGATCGAGCAATTTCAACGCCTGCCGACAGCGCCCTGTTGGATCTGGAGAGGGACGCCCACAATCCCGCGATCTCGCTACGACCAACGTCAGACGATCTCGGCAGGATTGCCGAAGGCGTACTGGACCGACTGTTGCCAACCCAGCACCTGATAGAGCGGCCGCCAGCCGCGATGCTCTCACAGTGGCACAGTACCTACGGCACTGAGATTGGCGCCTTTGTGGTCGCAGTCACTCAGAATCGGGTGGATTTGATACATGGTCAATTCCAACTGCCGGAGGATGCAGGTGCCGTTTGGATGTGGCAGCGCCACCTCAGTCACCTTTCCAAGTATGCTCTAGACAACATCCAGTGCTTGGCCGTCTTCGGTGACGAACTGCTGGAGTTGGAAGTCAACGTCACTTGCTTACCTCACCCGAGCCCCGTGCACGTGTCGGAGTTGCTGGCCACGACACTCGTCGAACGGACTGTCGTCGGCGCCCTGCAGCATGTTCGCTTCCGACTGCGCGAGCCATCGTGGGGACGTCTTATCCTCGCTGCGATGCATCCCTCCGCGGATCGGCTCGCCATCATGGAAGAGGCGGTCATCGGGAACACGGCATTGCTGGTTGCCGCTCTCTCTGCCCTCCGTCGGAGCGATTGCGAGAACGACCTTGCTGAACTTTGCATCCGATTGGAGCATCGCAGGTCCGCGATTGTCACCCGATCGCTCGAGGCGCCAATTTCCAATGTTATGGAATTGTGCGCCATCGCTTCGAGTCGCGGCTGGAAGACCCTCATTGGGGACATATACGATGCCCTTGTCGCGGACCCGAAACGTTTAGCCGCACGTGCTTTCGAAATGCCGCTTGACCACCTCGGGTCATTTTTGGCTAGCGCCGCGAAGCACGGTCAAAAGGTCCTCGTTAAGGATCTGTGTAGAGAACTCGCTGCGGATTCGAGGCGACTCGCCGCGCGTGCCTTCGAGGCTCCTCTGGACCATCTCGGGTCATTTCTGGCTACCGCAGCGGAGCAAGGTCAAAGAGCCCTCGTCGACGATCTCTGCAGAGAGCTCGTCGCAGATCCGAAACGCCTTGCCAATCGAGCCTTCAACACTCAGTTGGGCCACGTCGGGTCCTTTCTGCATGATGTTGCGAGACAGGGCCAAGGGGCCCTCGTCGACAATCTGTGGAGGGAACTGGCCGCAGACAGGAGACGTCTTGCGTGCCGCGCTTTTGAAACGCCATTTCACTTTCTCGGGTCATTTCTGGCCACAGCAATGCGGCAGGGCCAAGGAACTCTCGTTGACGACCTATGGAAGGAACTCGCTGCGGACCCGAAACGCCTTGCCGACCGTGCTCTTGAAACGCCGCTTCACCTTCTCGGGTCATTTCTGACTACAGCAATGCGACAAGGCCAAAGAACTCTCGTCGACGACCTATGGAAGGAACTTGCTGCCGATCCGAAACGCCTTGCCGCGCGAGCAGTTGAGACGCGGCTCAACCATCTTGGATCATTTCTGGCTACGGCTGCGGAGCAGGGACAGAAAGCGATCGTGGACAATTTGTATGGGGAACTCGCGGTGGATACCAAGCGGCTCGCTAAGAGCGCCTCGGAACTGGACCCCAACAGCCTCGCCCGGTTTTTGTCCGGCGCTCCGGAAACTCTGGCAAAGGCGGTGGTCTCCGACTTCTCGCCGATTGACTGGGGATACGAGAGAAACGCCACTAGAAGAGGAATGCCGGGAGCCTCGAACCTAGCAGGAACATTTTGGAGGCTCGACCGAGTTGATCTTTGCGACTCGCTTGTCGACTGCATTCTTCGCCGCAAGCAGTACGTCGACTTCGCAATTCCAAACTATGAGATTCTTGAGGTCGCGCGGCTATTGTCAATGACCAAGCCAGAACAATTCGACATGGTCGGCGACCTTCTGGACGCGGTCGATCTTCGCTTGTCCGTCCTGTATCGCGCTGCCACAGCTGTGATCGCGCGCGCCCTGTACGACATCGCACTGAATCAGCCTCCGTCCATCATTCGACGGTTTTGGCATCCCGCTGTTACCTACCGTCTCCGCACATTTTTCTCGACAGCATCTCGAGATTTGTGTGTCGACGCACCCGACAAGGCCAATACCCAACTTGAGGTCGCCATTGAACTGCTGGGCACCTCTAGCCTCGCAGGTTGGACGTGGAACAGGCAATTGCTTCTAGGCATTCCGCAGGATTGTCTTGCGCAGTTGACGTCGCTGCTTCCGCACCGGCCAGGAGCGGTATTGGTCGACCAGCGTCAGCGGCAATATTGGCTAGGCCTACGGGTGGCTGCATGGGCGCTGGGCGGGCAGCTTCCAGTCGATGTCGCCTACCTCCGTCAGAGTCACGAGTTGTGGCATGCCAACATAACCGGCATTGATACGTGGGCTGGTTCCGACAAGGAGCCTGAGAGCGTCATGCACCGCCTCAACGTAAGCATGTTCGAATGGCTCGGACAGTGCATGCGACACGGAAACGGACGATTGCTGGCCAGCAACATACCATTGTGGACGATAGTCGGCTTCCCGCGTGACCCAAGAAATTTTTGATCTGCCAGGCACTAGGGCCTGTCCCCAGTTAGGGGATTCACAAGAGCGATAGTGCGTGATTCATAGCGAGTCGGCCACAGGGAGGCTGACGGATGCGGCGCTACGGATTACGGGACGACCAGTGGGAGCGGATCGAGCACTTGCTGCCCGGCCGCAAAGGCCACGTCGGCGTCACGGCGAAGGACAATCGGCGTTTTGTCGAGGCGGTGCTGTTTCGCTATCGCGCCGGCATTCTGTGGCGCGACCTGCCGGAACGCTTCGGCCCGTGGAAGGCCACACATACCCGCTTCAGCCGCTGGGCCGTGAACGGCGTGTGGGCGCGCGTGTTCGCGCAGTTGAGCAGCGACGCGGACAACGAGTACGCGATGATCGACAGCACGATCGTGCGTGCCCATCAGCACAGCGCTGGCGCCCCCAAAAAGACGGCGAAGACCAGGCGATCGGCCGCAGCAAAGGCGGGCTGAGCACCAAGATCCACGCCCTGGTCGATGCGCTAACTAGGCAACCCGCTGATGTTCCTACTCAGCCCGGGACAGGCACACGACCTGCTGGGCGCCGACGCTTTCCTGCCGACGCTTGCCGCCGACACACTGATCGCCGACAAGGCGTTTGACGCCGATACTCGCGTGCTCGACCGCTTCGCTGCCGCCAATGAAGGCGCGGTGATCCCCTGCAAGAGGCACAGAACGCAGCCGCGGCCGCTCGACCGCGAGCTCTACAAGGCGCGCCATCTGATCGAGAACTTCTTCTGCAGGCTCAAGCAGTTCCGCGCCATCGCCACCCGCTACGACAAACTCGCCCGCAACTTCCTCGCCGGCATCCACCTCGCCGCTTGCTGCATCTGGCTCAATTGAGGACAGGCCCTCGGTTGTATTGCATCCAAACTGAACCAATCTCCCCACGTCGCCAACGTTGACTCCCCCGGCCGGCAACTTCATTGAACAACACTTCGCGGTCCGTGAATCCGGAACCCGCGCAGGCGCCGTGCGTATTTCCGCGTTGTCCGCCCGCGTCCCCCAGAGCCAGGAGTCGATGTCCGCCCCCCGTGGACGATCCGTTGTTCGAGGCCCTCTCCGAGGGCGTCTGCGTGCTCGACGCGCAGCGGCGGATTGTGCGCCACAACAGGCGCTTCCTCGAGGTCTGCGGCCTGCCGGCCGAGGTCGTGAAGCCGGGCGAGCGGCTCGGCGCGGCGCTCGACTGGCTGACCAGCCACGGCGAGTTCGCCACCCCCGCGCAGCGCGAGGAGATCGCCACCAGTTCCGCGCCGCCGGCACCGCGCCCTTCTCCTACCGCCGCGAGCGGCCCGACGGCATCTTCATCGATATGCGCAGCCGGCCGCTGGCGGATGGCGGGTTCGTCGTCGTCGCCGAGGACCTGACCGCCCGCCGCCGCGCCGAGAGCGCGCTGCGCGCGTCGGACGCGCGCATGCGCCAAGCCTTCGCCCAGGCCGCGGTGGCGATCAACATCTGCGACGCCGACGGCCGCTACCTCAAGGCCAACGACGCCTTCTGCCGCATGGCCAGTCAAAAGGCGTTATCCTGCCCGCGCTCTGGTCAAGCTGGTGATCCCCTCCAACATCGCCTTCGTCCCCTCAACGCCAAACCCCGCCTCCCGCAACACCCCCTCGACGAACCCCGGCGTCAGGCACTCCGCATCCGGATTGTCGAAGATCGACGCCAGCAGGTACCACGCCGCGAAGTCCGGCCCGTCATGCGTGTCGTCGACCATGAAGTCGTGGATCAGCACCAGCCCGCCCGGCTTCAGCGCGGCCCGCGCGCGGCGGGCCAGCTCGCGGATGTCGCCGGCGCCGACCGCGCTCCAGACATAGGACATCAGCATGACGTCCTGCTCCTGCGGCCACTGCGTGCTCAGCGCATTGCCGGCGAGGTGCGTGATGCGATCGGCCAGGCCGGCCTGCTGCGCCATGCGCCGCGCGGTCTCGACGGTCTCGGGGAAGTCGAGGATGGTCGCGCGCAGCGCCGGATTGCGGCGCAGGAAGGCCAGCGTATAGGCGCCGCTGCCGCCGCCGACATCGAGCAGGCGCGCCGCGCCGGCGAGATCGACGCGCCGCGCCATCAGCGCGGCGGGCCCCAGCGAGCCGGCGTGCTGGGCGCTGCTGAAGGCCTCGCCGCCGACGCCGCCCTCGGAATAGACGATGCCCGTGTAGAAGCCCTTGTCGGGGAAGACGCGCTCGCCGCGCATCGCCTTGTCGAGATGGCGCATGCTCTCGTAGAGGAAGCCGCCGTTGACGACGCGGATGTAGTCGCGGAAATCGCCCGGCGCGCCTTCCACCAGGAAGTTTGTGGTCGCCGGCGCGTTGGCGAGCCGGCCATCGGCCTCCGTCACCAGCCCGACCGTCCTGAGCGCCGTGACCAGGGTGCGCATGCGGTTGGCCGCCGTGCCGGTGGCGCGGGCCAGTTCGTCGATCGTCGCCGCGCCGCGCGCGATGTGGGTGAACAGGTCGAGGTCGAGCGCCGCGAACAGCGCCTTCGACGCGATGAAGCCGTAGGTCAGCGCCGAGATCTGGCGGACATCGGTCAAGGGCTGTGTCATCGCGGCTCCCCCGTCGGTCGCCATCGGATCATAATCCATTTGACTTGAACCGGGCTGTCATCCCGAGCGCAGCGAGGGATCCAGGACTGCCCTGGATCCCTCGCTGCGCTCGGGATGACACGTGGGCCTGGTCGGTCAGACAAAGCTTCAGGGTCGTGACCGGCCAAAGCGGGACAAGGAACCGCCGACGACACGGATAAGGAACGCGGATTTGCCGATTCCATCGGCATCGGAACGCCCTGTTCGACACCGCTAGGGGTTTAAATCGCACCTCCCACCACCCAGGCGTACACACGCTCCAGCACCAACCGCTGGAGTCTCCGATGCCCCGTGCCCGTCTGATCCCGCCCGAATTCTGGACCACGGAGGCGGTCGTCGACTGCGCGCCCATGGCCCGCCTGCTGCTGCTCGGGCTCAGCAACTTCGCCGACGATTTCGGCGTGCTGCCGCTGCGGCCGCGCACCTTGCGCCTCCAGGTCTTCCCCGGCGACGCGCTCGACGACGAGGCCGTGCGCCTCCTGATCGAGGAGCTGGCGGCGCGCGGCCTGGTGCGCCGCTACACGGTCGAGGACGTCGAGTACCTGTCGATCGTCGACTGGGCGGTCCATCAGCGCGTCGGCAAGCGCGCGCGGCGCCGCTACCCGGCCCCGCACCATGGCGAACCCCATAGCAATCCATCGCAAGGCCCCGAGCCGGTCGCCGCCGAACCACCGCCGCCTGCGCCCGAAGCCGCCGCCTGCGATGCCGCGGCCGCGACGCCCGACCATAGCAATCCATTGCAAAGCCCCGAGCTGGCCGCCGAGGATCCGCCGCCCGCGCGCGAAGCCGCCGCCTGCGCTGCGACGGCCACGATGGCAGACCATAGCAATCCATCGCAGAGCCCCGAGCCGGTCGCGGCCGCGAACGACGACGCGGCCGAGGCCGCCTGGCACCAGGCCGTCGCCTCGGCGGTGCGGCGCAGCTGGGGTGCCGACCTGCCCGCCGACCTGCCGCTGCATGCCGCGCGCTGGCGCGCCGAGGGCCGCGACCTCGCGCGCGATGTGCTGCCGGCGATCCGCAGGGTCGTGCGCGCCGCCGTCGAGCTCAACCGCCCGCTGCGCCTCGCCCTGGCCGACGCCGCCATGGCAAACCACAGCAATCGGGCCGCGGCGTGATCACCCTCATGCCTTCCCCCGGAGGGGGAAGGTGCCCGAAGGGCGGAAGGGGGATGTCGAAGACGGACACCGCGTGTGTTGAGACATCCCCTTCCGGCGCTGCGCGCCACCTTCCCCCTCCGGGGGAAGATATTGGCCCTTGCATCCAAACTGAACCAGTCTCCCCGCAGTCCCGCGTTGACACCCCCGCTCTGCGGCTTCAATGAACAATGTTGCCCCTGCGTTCCGATATCCGGAATTCACGCAGGCATCATGCATATTTACGCGTTGTCTGTCCGTAGCGCCGCAAAGCTCAGGAATTGATGTCCGCCACCGTGGACGACCCGCTGTTCGAAGCCCTCTCCGAGGGCGTCTGCGTGCTCGACGCGGAACGGCGGGTCGTGCGTCACAACCAGCGCTTCCTCGCCATCACCGGCCTGCCCGCCGACGTCATGAAGCCAGGCGCGCGCCTGGGCGACGCACTGGCCTGGCTGACCGAGCACGGCGAGTTCGCCTCGCCGGCGCAGCGCGAGGAGGTGATCGCCCGGTTCAGGGCCGCCGGCACCGAACCCTTCGCCTACCGCCGCGAGCGGCGCGACGGCACCTTCTTCGAGATGCGCGGCCGGCCGCTGGCGGGCGGGGGCTTCCTGCTGGTCGCCGAGGACCTGACCGAGCAGCGCCGCGCCGAGACCACGTTGCGCGCCTCCGACGCGCGCATGCGCCGCGCCTTCGCCGAGGCCTCGGTGGCGATCAACATCTGCGACGCCGACGGCCGCTACCTCGAGGCCAACGAGGCCTTCTGCCGCATGGTCGGCTACAGCCTGGCCGAGCTGCGCGAGCTGTCCTTCGAGACCATCACCCATCCCGACGACATCTCGCTGGACAGGAGCTTCCACGTCGAATCCTTCGCCGGCGACGACAACTGCCACGTCTTCGAGAAGCGCTACATCCGCAAGGATGGCGCCACCATCTGGACCAAGCTCAGCGTCAGCATGATGCGCGACGATGAAGGCTGGCCGACCAACACCATCGCCATCATCGAGGACATCACGGCGCAGAAGCGCGCGCTCGAGGCCAAGCGCGAGAGCGAGGCGGTGCTGAGCCGCGCGCTGGAGAGCATCAACGAGGGCTTCGCGCTGTTCGATCCGAGCGGCAAGCTGGCGGTGATGAACCGGCACTACAGCGGCTATTTCCCCGACGGCGAGGAGTACATCCGCCTCGGCATGACCTTCGAGGAGATCACGCGCGCCGGGCTGGCGCGCGGCGCCTATCGCCTGCCGGCCGGCGCCAGCGCCGAGGGCTTTTTGCGCGATCGCCAGGCGGCGCGCGCGCGCGGCGAGGCCACCGTGTTCCAGACCAGCGGCGGCCGCTGGCTGCGCGCGCACGACTACCGCACGCCCGACGGCAGCGTCGTCGCCCTGCGCAGCGACGTCACCGAGCTGATGCGGCGCAGCCAGGCGCTGGCCGACAGCGAGGAGCGCTTCCGCTCGCTGGCCAACAACCTGCCCGGCGTCGTCTTCACCGTCGAGCTCGATCCCAGGAGCGGCCAGCGCCGGCTGACCTATCTCGGCGACACGCTGCCCGCCGCCCTGCGCATCGATCGCGACGCTGCACGGCGCGGCGAGATCGGCCTGGTCCATTCCATGCCGCCGGAGGACGCCCAGGCCTATCTCGCGGCCATGGAGCGCTCGGCGCGCGAGATGCGGCCCTTCAGCATCGACGTGCGCTTCATCGGCGACGGCGCCGCCAGCCCGCAATGGACGCGCATCGCCGCCACGCCCAGGCGCCTGGCCAACGGCGTGGTGCGCTGGGACGGCATCGGCCTCGACGTCACCGAGCTCACCGAGCGCACCCGCGCGCTGCGCGAGAGCGAGAGCCTGTTCCGCACGCTGGCCAACAACCTGCCCGGCGTCGTCTTCACCTTCGAGCACAATCGCACCACGGGCGAGCGGCGCGTCACCTACATGAGCGACGCGGTCTTTCCGGTGCTCGGCGTCGAGCGCGACAGGATCCTGAGCAGCGAAGTGCGCCTGATCGACTTCATGGTGCCCGAGGACAAGAAGCGCTGGCTCGCCGCCATGGCCGAGTCGACCGCCAACCTCACGCCGATCGCGACGGATGTGCGCTTCGACGTGCCCGGCCGCACGCTGCGCTGGTGCCGGCTCAACGTCACACCGCGCCCGCTGGGCGACGGCTGGATACGCTGGGACGGCATCGCGCTCGACATCACCGAGCAGCGCGCCGCCGAGGAGCAGCTGCGCCAGGGCTTCAAGATGGAGGCGCTGGGCCAGCTCACGGGCGGCATCGCGCACGACTTCAACAACGTGCTGACGGTGATGGTGGGCAGCGCCGAGCTGTTGCAGGACGCCGTCGAGGACGCGCCGGACGACACGCGCCAGCTGGTCCGCAACATCATGATGGCCGGCGCCCAGGGCGCCGACCTGACGCGCCGCCTGCTCGCCTTCGCGCGCCGCCAGCCGCTCAAGCCCGAGACGCTCGACGTCAACTGCCTGATGGCCGACATCGCGCCGCTGCTGGAGCGCGCGCTGGGCGGCGGCATCGCGGTCGCGCTCGAGCCCAGCGTGTCGCGCTGCGCCGCCCATGTCGATCGCAGCCAGCTCGAGAACGCGGTGCTCAACCTGGTGACCAATGCGCGCGACGCCATGCCCGAGGGCGGACGCGTGGCGATCACCGTCGCGCTCTGCGGCCTCGACGCGGCCGAAGCGGCGCATCTCGGCGGCATCGCCGCCGGCGACTACGTGCGCATCAGCGTGGCCGACCAGGGCGGCGGCATGCCGCGCGAGGTGATCGCGCGCGCCACCGAGCCGTTCTTCACCACCAAGCCAGAGGGCAAGGGCACCGGTCTGGGGCTCAGCATGGTCTACGGCTTCGTGTGCCAGTCGGGCGGCGCCATGGCCATCGACAGCGCCCCGGGCCGCGGCACCACGGTCCATCTCTACCTGCCGCGCATCGTCGAGGAGACCGCCGGCGCCGGCCGCCGCGGCCGCGTGTCGGGTGCGCCGGGCGGCGACGAGACCATCCTCGTGGTCGAGGACGAGGCGCCGGTGCGCGACACGCTCTCGCGCATGCTGGGCAATCTCGGCTACCGCGTCACCGGCGCGGCCAGCGGCCCGGAGGCGCTGGCGACGCTTTCGGCGCGCGACGACATCGACCTGCTGTTCACCGGACTGTCGATGCCCGGCGGGCTCGACGGCCGCGCGCTGGCCGCCGCGGCGGTCAGGCGGCGGCCGGCCCTGCGCGTGCTCTACACCTCGGGCAACAGCCAGCAGGCGCCGGGCAGCCCCAACCCGCTCGATCCCGACACGCCGCTCTTGGAGAAGCCCTTCACCCTCGACGAGCTTGCCCGCTCGGTCCGCCGCGCGCTGGGCACCGTGGCGTCGTAGCCAGAACCGAATCACCCCTGTCATCCCGCGTGTTCGTTTGGCGGCCGGCGCGACCTCCGTTAGGCTGCGGTCCTTCCCGCGATCAGTTCTCTCGATTCATGCGCTGCAGTCCATTCGCGTCGATCATCGCCGCTCTCGCACTCCTGACGCTGGCGGCCTGCGCGCATCTGCCAAGCACCGCCTACAGCGAGGACCACGCCGCCGCCTTCGCCGCCAACGAGCCGTGGAAGCTGTCGCCCGCCGCACCGCTGCCCACCGTCATCCGCGCCCACGGCGTCGAGCCGCTTGATCCCGCCGCGCGCCGGCCGCTGCTCGAGCAGGTGGTCGACCAGCTGCGCAGGACCGATCCCTGGCAACGCCTGCACGGCGTCACCTACCGGCTGTCGCAACGCAATGCGCTCGATCCCGGCTGGCTGATCCAGACTCCCGATCGCTGGGGCAGGAGCGCCGCCGATCTGCCGGTGTACCAGCCGGGCTGCGCCGGCTGCCTGCCCGACATCGATCTGCCGCTGTGCGAGAGCGACGCCGACTGCGCCGGCGGCGGCCAGTGCCGCAAGCTCGCCATGCTCGACGCCTCGCCCGTGCATGCCGGCAAGCGCGCCTGCCTGGGCCATTCCGACGCCATGGCCGACCGCCTCTACCAGGTGATCGCCGGGGCGCGTGCGCGCGTCGACATCGCGACCCTGCAATGGATCCCCGACCGCCGCTTCCTCGCCGCCCTGCGCAACGCCGTCACGACGCTGGCGCGACGCGGCGAGCGCGTGAGCGTGCGCGTGATGGTCGGCCAGTATCCGCCGCTCGAGACCAATGCGCGCGCGCTGCTCGACGAGCTCGTGCGCGATCTCGACGAGGTCGAGGGCTCGCGGCTCGACGTGCATGTCGCGGCGATGCGCAGCTGCACCGGACAGCCGACCTGCGGCACCTTCTCCTGGCCGCACGCCAAGATCATCGCCGTCGACGGCCGCGTCGCGATCACCGGCGGCCACAATCTGTGGACGCGCGACTACCTCCTCGACCAGCCGACCCACGACCTGTCGATGCAGGTGCGTGGACCGGCGGCGGCCGACGCGACCGCGTTCCTCGATGGCCTGTGGCAATTCACCTGCCGGCGCAAGGGGCTGCCGAGCGAGCCGATCGCCGTGCACAGCTACGATTCGCAGGCCAGGCGCTTCGCCCGCGATTGCGCGGCGCCGCGCATCCTGCCGCGCTTCGAGCGCCTGGCGCAGTCGGGCAACGTGCCGATCCTGTCGGTCGGCCGGCTGGGCGCCGGCATCACCCCCGCCTTCGCCAACCAGAGCGACCTGGCGCGCGACCTGCTGCTGGGCGCGGCGCGGCGCTCCATCGTCATCGTCCAGCAGGATCTCGGCTTCACCTTCGCCCAACCGCGGCCGGTCTGGCCCGAGAGCACCCTGGAGCGCATCGCCGACTTCCTGCTGGGGCAGAAGGGCGACGTCCATATCGTGCTGAGCAACCTCGACGCCGTCGGCAAGAGCGGCGCGACCTACAGCAATCGCGTGCCGCTGGAGGTGACGGCGCGGCGCCTGCGCGACGTGGTGCGCCGGCGCGGCCAGATGCCGGACGGCGATCTCGACGCGATGCTGTGCCGCCGGCTGCACATCGCGCCCTTCCGTTTCGGGCCCGACGCGACCTGGCCCGGCAACGTGCCGGTCGGCAACCACGCCAAGTTCTGGATGGTCGACGGGCGCTACTTCTACATCGGCTCGGACAATTTCTACCCGGTCGATCTCCAGGAGCACGGCTTCATCGTCGATTCCCGCGCTGCCGCCGCCGAGCTGCGCCGCCAGTACTGGGACAAGCTGTGGCGCTGGTCGGCGCCGGCGGCGATCTCGGGCGCCGGCGCACCCCGCTGCGTCTTCACCGGGCCCGTGACAACGCGCCGCTAAGCCGAGGCGCAACGCCCTGTTTTTGGCCCCCGGGACGGCCTATCTTGGGCCATGGCCTCCGCCTCCCAGGAGCGGGTCGACCCGGTCATGTCGCTGGCGCCCGCGCCGGCCGCCGACGAGACGCCGCTGAGTCCCGCCCTGTCTTCCGCCGACGGCCCTGGCGCCGCGCCGGCGGGTGTCGACGCGGTCGAGGTCGGGGCCGCGTCCGCCGCGCCCACTGCGCCCTCGGGCTTCCCCGTCCTGGGACTGATCGCCGCCGTCGGCGCACATGCCCTGGTCGCGGCCGCCTTCTACGCCCTGATGCTGCACGAGCCGCCGCAGGAGGCGAAGGCGCCCGTCGACCTGTTCGAGATCGTGCTGGCCGAGGACATGGCGGGCCGCGCCGACGGCACCGCCCTGCAGGCACCCGATGGCGCCCCCATGCCCGACGTGATCCAGGATCCCGACGCGCGCGCGCCGACCCAGCCGGCCGACGAGCCGACCAACGACCCGGTGAGCGCGCCGCACCGGCCGACCCAGCCGCCGTCCTTCGACGCCATGCCGACGCCCCCGGCCTCACCCTCGGTGCCGGATACCGCCGATGCCTGGACGCCGCGCGTCAGTCCCGCGCTCATGCTGCCGCTGGCCGCCACCGAGCCGCAGGCGGCAGACCTGGCAACCCAGCCCAAGACTGAGACGGCCAAGCCTGCTCCAGCCCCGAAGCCGGCCGCGGCTCCGGCCAAGCCGCCGGCGCCGGCACCGACTCCCCCCGCGCCGCCACTCTCGACGCGGGCCGCCGCGCCGCCAGTGCCGCCCCGCCCCTCGATGCAGCGCTCCGTCGATCTGCGCGAAGTCGCGGGCCTGGCTCCCAGCCGAGCCGCAGCGGCCGGCTCCTCCAGCGGCAGCGCGCTGGAGGCCAACTACGCCAGCCTGCTGTTCCGCGCCATCGACCGGGTGCGCTTCTACCCGATCGGCGCGCGCGACCGCGGCGAGGAGGGACGCGTCGTCCTGCGCGTCACCATCGCCGCCGACGGCCGCCTGCTCGATGCCTTCATCGTCCGCGGCAGCGGCTTCCCCGATCTCGACGCCGCGACCATCGAGATGGCTCGCCGCGCCGCGCCCTATCCGCCGCTGCCGCGCGCGCTGGGCGCCGAGCGCGCCTCCTTCAACGTGCCGGTGAACTTCGGCATCCGCCGGCTCTGATCGTCCCTCCCTCCGAGAGTCTCCGCATGGCTACCACCGCCCGCATCACCTGGGTCCAGGACGCGCTGTTCGTCGGCGAGTCGGGCAGCGGCCACAGCATCACCATGGACGGCTCGCCCGATGTCGGCGGCCGCAACCTCGCGGCGAGGCCGATGGAGATGGTGCTGATCGGCATGGGCGGCTGCACCGCCATCGACGTCGCCTCGATGCTGCGCAAGCAGCGTCAGGACGTGCGCGACATCATCGTCGAGCTCGAGGCCGAGCGCGCCGAGGATCATCCAAAGGTCTTCACCTCGGTGAAGGTGATCTACCGCGTGCGCGGCAGGAAGCTGAACCGCGCCCTGGTCGAACGGGCGGTGTCGCTGAGCGACGAGAAATACTGCTCGGCCACGGCGATGATCCGCCAATCGGCCAACGTCACGCACGAGCTCGTGCTGGAAGAGGTCGCCTGAGGGCGCCGCGCCGATGACCGCAGCGCCGCACCGCTCCTATCCGCCCTTCGCCGGCGTCTCGGCGCACGCGGACCGGCCGTGGGTGATGGGCGTGATCAACGCGACGCCCGACTCCTTCTCCGACGGCGGCCTGCGGCTCGACCCGGCGCGCGCCATCGCCGACGCGCTGCGGATGGTCGAGGACGGCGCCGACTTCATCGATGTCGGCGGCGAGTCGACGCGGCCGGGCGCCGACGAGGTTTCGATCGACGAGGAGATCGGCCGCATCCTGCCGATCGTCGGCGGCCTGGCGCGGCAGGCGGTGCCGGTCTCGATCGACACGCGCCGCGCCGCGGTGATGGCCGCCGCCATCGACGCCGGCGCGCGCATCGTCAACGACACCTCCGCGCTGCGCGACGATCGCGACTCGCTGCGCCTGGTCGCCGAACGGCGCTGCGGCGTGATCCTGATGCATCGCCGCGGCACGGCGGCCGACCGCTATCGCGGCCCGGCCTATGCCGAGGTGGTGGCCGACGTGCGCGACTTCCTCGCCGGCCGCGTTGCCGACTGCCTCGAGGCCGGCGTCGCGCCGAGGAACATCGCCATCGATCCCGGAATCGGCTTCGGCAAGCTGCCGCCCGGTCGCTACGATCCCGACCAGAATCTGCGGCTGATCGCCGGCATTCCCGCCCTTCTGGCGCTGGGCCATCCGGTGATGATCGGCGCCTCGCGCAAGCAATTCGTCGGCCACATCAGCGGCGAGCCTGATCCGGCCCGCCGGCTGGGTGGTTCGCTGGCGCTGGCGCTGGAGGCGGCGCGCCGCGGCGCGGCGATCCTGCGCGTGCACGACGTGCGCGAGACGGTCCAGGCACTGAAGGCCGTCGCCGCGCTCGCCGCGGCCGACGACGCGTAGGGGGTGAAGCCCTGTCATCCCGAGCGCAGCGAGGGATCCAGGCCGGCCGTAGATCCCTCGCTGCGCTCGGGATGACAGGACGACTTCGGCACCTACTCCGCGGCGACCGGTGCGGCGGCGGTGATGGTCTCGCACAGGCCGGTGACCGTGCGCTCGACCTGCTGGGCGTCGTCGCCCTCGGCCATGACGCGGATCAGGGGCTCGGTGCCCGACGGCCGCACCAGCACGCGCCCGCCTTCGCCCAGCGCGGCGTCGGCCTCGAGGATGGCGCGCACGACCGGCGAGAGATCGAGCACGCGCCGCGCGCTGGCGCCCGGCGGCAGGCGCACGTTGCGCAAGAGCTGCGGCACCGGATCGAAGCGGCGGCAGACCTCCGACACCGGCTTCTGCGCGCGGATCACCGCGGCCAGCACCTGCAGCGCCGCCACCAGCCCGTCGCCGGTGGTCATGATGTCGGTCATGATCAGGTGGCCCGACTGCTCGCCGCCGAAATTGTAGCCGGCCACGCGCATGCGCTCGAGCACGTAGCGGTCGCCGACCGATGTGCGCTCGAGCCGCAGCCCGCGGCCGCCGAGGAAGCGCTCCAGCCCGAGATTGGACATCACCGTGCTGACCACGCCGCCGCCGGTCAGCTTGCCCTCGTCGTGCCAGGTCGCCGCGATGGTCGCCATGATCTGGTCGCCGTCGACCAGCGCGCCGCGCTCGTCGATCAGCACCAGGCGATCGGCGTCGCCGTCGAGCGCGATGCCGAGATGCGCGCCGTGCTCGCGCACCGCCTCGATCGCCGCCTGCGGATGGGTCGAGCCGCAACCGTCGTTGATGTTCAGGCCGTCCGGCGCGACGCCGAGCGCGATCACCGTGGCGCCCAGCTCCATCAGCACGCGCGGCGCCACGCGATAGGCCGCGCCATGGGCGCAGTCGACGACGATCCTCAGCCCGTCGAGCGTCAGGCCGCGCGGCACGGTCGACTTCACCGCCTCGATGTAGCGGCCGCCGGCGTCGTCGATGCGCCGCGCGCGGCCGACCAGCTCCGACGATGCGCGATGCGTCGCCGGATCGGCCTCCATGATGGCCTCGATCTCGCTCTCGATCGCGTCGCTGAGCTTGAAGCCGTCGGGGCCGAAGAATTTCACGCCGTTGTCGTGGAAGGGATTGTGCGAGGCCGAGATCACCACGCCGAGGTCCGCCCGCATCGAGCGCGTCAGGTGGCCGACGGCCGGCGTCGGCAGCGGGCCGACCAGCAGCACGTCCATGCCGATCGACAGGAAGCCGGCGGTCAGCGCCTGCTCGATCATGTAGCCGCTCAGACGCGTGTCCTTGCCGATCAGCACGATGTGGCGGTGATCGCCGCGCACGAAGCGCGCGCCGGCCGCCATGCCCAGGCGCAGCGCCGTCTCCACTGTCATCGGCTCGAAATTGGCGCGCCCGCGCACGCCGTCGGTCCCGAATAGCTTTCGCCCCATGGCCCGCACGGTACGCCAGCCGGCGCGGCAAGCCAATGCGGCATCTGGAGCCGCAACCGCGTTTGTCCTAACTTTGCCGATCCGTTGATTCTGGTGGCTTGCGGCGAAGTCGAGGATGCCCCTCAGCTCGCCGCGTAGCTCGGCCTCGATCTGCCCGCGCTTGGGGTCGGGCCTGAGGACGACATCGCCGATCAGGGAGCGGATCGCTGCGGCCGCGGTCTCGCCGCCGTCCGGTTCGTCCAACACTTCCGCGAAGGTTGACACGGCTGAGGCGACGGCATCGACCTCGCTGTCGCGGCCACCGCCGACAACTCTGACACGCCCGACCCATCACGGGCACGTCGTGAGCGCGCGGTACTTTGACGGATTGATACCAACCACCGCCCGAAACGTGCGCGTGAAGTGGCTCGGACTCATGAAGCCGATGCTGAGCGCTACCTCGATCATCGAGATGCGCTCGGTTTCCAGCAGATGCATGGCGCGGCAGATGCGGCGTTCATTGACGTAGGCGAGCGGTGTGCGGCCGGTAGAGACGCGGAAGGCACGGTGGAAGTAGCCAGCAGAGACGCCGACCAATGCCGCAAGTTCGGCGATACGGATTTCGCCGTCGAGATGTTCTTCGACATAGTCGGCGACGCGGCGCAGCCGCCACGCTGGCAGCCGCCAAGCGTGCGTGCGGTCCTCCAATACCGAGGTGCGGCCGTACCGGCGCACAAGGTAGTGGGCGAGCGTCCATGACATCTCATCGCAGTAGGTCGGGTCGAGTATGCCATCGGCGTGGAACAGATGCGTGCACTCGCGCAGCATACCGGCCAGGAAGCGATCGGGTGCGTTGGTGAAGGCGCTCGCTTCAAGCGACCTGGCTGCGGGTCCGCGCAACGCGTCGTCGTCGAACAGGGCAGGGTCGAGGGCGATCGATGCCCACTCGCTTTCGATGCCGCGCATCTTGAGTTGGCGCGGGCAATGCGCCGGCACGAAGGAAACGGCGCCGGCGCGGTCGGGACCGGCGAAGCGATGGCCACAGGCAGCAGCCACTTCCTGGTGCTGTGCGCCACCCTTGAGCGTCACCAACATTAGATGCTGAGGCGTGCAGAACGTGCCCTCGGCCGCCTCGGTGTAGGGCCGGCTCGCCGTGTCGAAGCTGCCGCTCGACCAGGTGAAGCGGCGCCAGTTGCTCGCGACTGGCTCGACCCTGCGTTCGTAGGCCACGGTCTGGCTCATCCTTCAGGAAATAGCGACGTCGGCCCGCCATGTCAGCACCGGGACCAATCACAAGGTCAGGATCGAGCAAGCCTGGTCAGGATCCGGCGCGCGGGCAGCCCCGGCTCGGCCTAGATGAAGAACTCTCCATCGACGAGGGAGCAGCCATGCCACATCCTTCGAGCACCCGCCGCCGCACCATGATCGCCGGAGCCCTTGGCCTCGGCGTGCTGGGCGCACTTCCGGCTCGCGCCCAGCAGACCCCGGCGCGTCCGCCGGCCGACATCCTGACACGCCCCGTCCCGCCCACCGGCGAGACACTGCCGGCCATCGGTTTGGGCACCTTCCTGACCTTCGACGCCATTCCGGGCCAGAAACGCGACCACTTGCGCGAAGTCATGAGCCGCTATTGGGCGGGCGGCGCGCGCGTGATCGATACTTCGCCCCTCTACGGCACAGCAGAGCTCACGGTTGGCGACTATGCGACGGCGCTCGGCATCTCCGACCAGCTGTTCATTGCCAACAAGATCTGGGCGACCGGCGACTACCTCGCCGACGAAAGCCATCTGCTGCAGAGCCTGCGGCTTTCGGAGGGCCGGCTGTGGCGCGAGCGCATCGACCTCATGCAATGCCACAGCCTGGTAAACGTGGACTTCGTGGTGCCCTATCTGCGAGCCTGGAAGAAGGAAGGGCGCATCCGCTTCCTGGGGGTCACCCACTTCGAGAACCGGTACCATGCTCCGCTCAGCGACTGGATCGAGCGTGGCCATCTCGACTTCGTGCAGATTAACTACTCGATCTTCAATCGCAGTGCCGAGGATCGCATCCTGCGCGCCGCCGCCGCCCGCGGCATTGCCGTGCTGACTAACATGCCGTTCGAGAAGGCGCGGCTGTTCAAGATCGTCGAGGGAAGGCAGCTGCCTGACTTCGCTCGCGAGATCAGCGTCGAGAACTGGGCGCAGTTCTTCCTTAAATGGGTGGTCTCGCATCCAGCGGTGACCTGCGCGCTGCCTTCGACGGCCGATCCCCAGCATGCAGCGCAGAACGTGAGCGCTTTGCGTGGGCCGTTGCCTGACTCGGCGATGCGCCAGCGCATGGTGCGCCACATGGAGAGCATTCCGGGCTTCGATCGCCTGGCGGAGATGCAATGGTATCCAGGCAAGCGCTATCCCGGCATCATCGGCCGCGCACAGGCGCAGCTGCGCGCCCGTACGTAGCGACCGAGCAGCGGCCCGATGGCCGCGCCGGCGTCTCGGTCGTCGAGCCCACGGGCCGCACCGCCTCACGCCGCGCCATCAGCGGCGCCCGAGGCGAGGACTAGCGGGATGACGCCCTCGAACGCGCGCTGAGGCCGCGCTCGTGCGCTGGCAGCAGGGGCACCGCGTGCCTGACGAGCACGGCGCGCACGCCTATGCTGAGTCTGTGCAGCCGGCCGGCACGCATATCAGCCTCTTTACAGGGGCGACAATGACGGCGGGCGGTGGAATGAATTCTTGAGCGCGCGCCGCCGTTCGGTTGCCGCCATGTCGACCGTGTCGTCGGCCGTCAGCACGACGCCGTATTCGTCGGCGGCGTCGTTGCGGTCGTAGTAGGCGCGGCGCACGTCCTGAGCGACAAGCGCCGGCTCGCGCTTGAACGGATCGCCGTAGCCGCCGCCCGGCGTGCGCACCTTGATGACGTCGCCTGCCTCGAGAACGATGTCCTGGTCCTTCGACGTGTGCGGTGGCCGGTAGAGTTCGCCTGAGCACATCATGATCTCGACTTCGTTGAAGCGCGCATCGCGGCCGCCCAGCGCACCGGGCGGACCGCAGCGGCCGTGATCCATGACGAAGGAGGCGCGGGCCTGGCCGCGGCGCAACCGGATGGCGTACTGCACGCCGAAGCCGCCGCGTCAGGCCAATACGGCATCGGCACTGGATTTCGCCCGGCCGATGGCCCATGACAGCCGCCGGAGGATCTCGCTGATGAAGGGACGCGTGCTGATCATCGCCGGCTCGGATTCCGGCGGCGGCGCCGGCATTCAGGCCGACATCAAGGCGGTCACGGCGCTCGACGGCTTCGCCATGACGGCGATCACCGCGCTGACGGCGCAGAACACGCTGGGCGTGCACGGCGTGCTCGGCGTCGAGCCGGCATTCGTGGCGCAGCAGATGGAAGTCGTGCTGAGCGACCTCGGCGCCGACGCCCTGAAGACCGGCATGCTGGCCTCGCCCGAAATCATCGTGACCGTGGCCGAAGCGATCGCGCGCCATGCGCCCGAGCGACCGCTGGTGGTCGACCCGGTCATGGTCGCCAAGGGCGGCCATCGCCTGCTGCAGGAAGCGGCCGAGCGCACGCTGGTCGCCCAGCTGCTGCCGCTCGCCACCGTGGTGACGCCCAACACGCCGGAGGCCGAGGTCCTCGTCGGCTTTCCCATCAGGAACGAGGGGGACATGCGCTCAGCCGGCGCCGCGCTGATCGCCATGGGTCCGCGCGCGGCGCTGCTGAAGGGCGGCCATATGGACCGGGGCGGCAGCGAGGTCGTCGACCTGCTGGTCACGTCGGATGGCGTGCAGCGCTTCGCCCATCCGCGCATCGCCACCCAGCATACCCACGGCACCGGCTGCACGCTGGCCTCGGCGATCGCCTGCGGCCTGGCGCAGGGCATGACGCTGGCCGACGCGGTGGCCCGCGCACGCGACTTCGTGCGCCGCGCCATCGAGACCGCGCCCGGCTTCGGCGCCGGCCACGGTCCGCTCAACCACGCCGTCACGCTCGATCCGCACTGGCGGCGCTGAAGCCTTCTTGTCGTCGCGAGCGCAGCGAGGGATCCAGGCCAACCCTGGATCCCTCGCTGCGCTCGGGATGACAGACATGACTCGGAAAGAAAAGCGGCGCCGGATGCTCTCCGGCGCCGCTTGCGTTCGATCGCGCTACCGCGAGGTCCTTCGCTGCGCTCAGGACGACAGGTGCGTCACGCCCCCGCCTGGGGCGCCGGATCGCCGGCGTCGCGCGGCGGCGTCGGGCCGCTGCTCGGCACGGAGGCGCGGCGCGGCTTGGCCCCGGACGCGCTGCTGGACGAGCTGGGATCGTCGCGCACGATCTTCTCGCCGCGCAGCAGGGAGTTGACCTCCTCGCCGGAGAGCGACTCGTACTCGAGCAGCCCCTTGGCCAGCATCTCGAGATCGTCGGCGCGCTCGGTGAGGATGGTGCGCGCCTTGGTCTCGGCCTCCTCGATCAGGCGGCGCACCTCGTCGTCGATGATCTGCGCCGTGGCCTCCGAGATGTTCTGCGTCTGCGTCACCGAGTGGCCGAGGAAGACCTCCTGCTCGTTGGCCTGGTAGCGCACGCGGCCCAGCTTGTCGGACATGCCGTAGGCGGTGATCATCGCCCGCGCCATCTGCGTGGCCTGCTGGATGTCGGAGGCGGCGCCGGTGGTGACGTTCTCCTCGCCGAAGATGATCTGCTCGGCGACGCGGCCGCCGAACATGATCGCCAGCCGCGATTCCATGAACAGCTTGCTGTAGCTGAGCGAGTCGCGCTCCGGCAGCTGCATGGTCACGCCCAGCGCGCGGCCGCGCGGGATGATCGTCACCTTGTGCAGCGGATCGGCCTTGGGCACGTTGAGCGCGATGATGGCATGGCCGGCCTCGTGGTAGGCGGTCAGCCGCTTCTCCTCCTCGGTCATCGCCATCGAGCGGCGCTCGGTGCCCATCAGCACCTTGTCCTTGGCGTATTCGAGGTCGATCATCGTCACCAGGCGCTTGCCCAGGCGCGCCGCGCGCAACGCCGCCTCGTTGACCAGGTTGGCGAGATCGGCGCCGGAGAAACCGGGCGTGCCGCGCGCCACCACGCGAGGATCGACGTCGGGCGCGATCGGCACCTTGCGCAGATGGACCTTCAGGATCTTCTCGCGGCCGCCGATGTCGGGGTTGGGCACGATGACCTGGCGGTCGAAGCGGCCGGGGCGCAGCAGCGCCGGATCGAGCACGTCGGGCCGGTTGGTGGCGGCGATCAGGATCACGCCCTCGTTGGCTTCGAAGCCGTCCATCTCGACAAGCAGCTGGTTCAGCGTCTGCTCGCGCTCGTCGTTGCCGCCACCGAGGCCGGCGCCGCGATGACGGCCGACGGCGTCGATCTCGTCGATGAAGATGATGCAGGGCGCGTTCTTCTTGGCCTGCTCGAACATGTCGCGCACGCGCGAGGCGCCGACGCCGACGAACATCTCGACGAAGTCGGAGCCCGAGATGGTGAAGAACGGCACGTTGGCTTCGCCGGCGATGGCGCGCGCCAGCAAGGTCTTGCCGGTGCCCGGCGGACCGACCAGCAGGCAGCCCTTGGGGATCTTGCCGCCCAGGCGCTGGAACTTCTGCGGATCCTTCAGGAAGTCGACGATCTCCTCGAGCTCGCCCTTGGCCTCGTCGATGCCGGCGACGTCGTCGAAGGTGACGCGGCCGTGCTTCTCGGTCAGCAGCCGTGCGCGGCTCTTGCCGAAGCCCATCGCGCCGCCGCGGCCATTGCCCTGCATCTGACGCATGAAGAAGATGTAGACGCCGACGAGAATCAGCAGCGGCAGCCAGTTCACCAGCATGCCGCCGAGATTGACCGTCTCCTCGGCCGGGCCGGCGTCGATGCGGTCGACCTTGCCCTCGAGGCGCTCGATCAGGCGGCCATCGGTCGGCGCGTAGCTCGTGAACCCGCCCGAGCCGCGCGCGGCGTCGCGGAAGCTGCCGGTGATGGTGGCACCGTTCTGGCCGCTCAGGATCTTGACCGAGGCGACCTGTCCGGCGTCGACCGCCTTGAGGAACTCGGAATAGGAGATCTGCGACATGCCGCTGCGGCCCACACCGCCCTGGAAGACGGTGTAGAGCAGCACCAGCAGCAGCGCGATCACGACCCAAAGGGCCGCATTGCGATTGAACATGGGTTCGACGTTCGTCCTTGGTTCGGGATGTCCCGCTATCGCCTCACTAATTGGGCTTCGTCGGCGGCAAAACAAGGAAAAAACGGTGCGCCCAGGAGCGGCCGGCGGGGGCGAAATACCGCAACCGGCAGGAACCGGGACAGCGCGATCGGCGCCACCGCCGCGTTCTCGCCGCCGCCCGGCAGGACCGGCTGCACCAGGCTGGCCGCGGCGCCGCGCAGCACCAGGGGCACCACCCGCTCATCCCAGCGCACGGCCGGGGAGCCGGCGAGGATCAACGACAGCCCCTTGGTGGCCGGCCAGGCGGCCTCGGCGGCCAGCCGCCAGCGCGCCACGTCGGGCTCCGGCAGCGGGATCAGGGGATAGGCGTTGGCGATCACCGAGGGCAACTGGGCGCGCCGCAGATTCTGGCTCACCGACAGCGGGTAGAGCCGCAGGATCGCCTCCGTCTGCCAGCCCCTGCCCGGCACGCCGTGCCGGCCGGTCCACTCGTCGGTCAATACGCCGCGGCCGCCGGCAGGGATACGCTCGCCGACCAGGAAGCGGCCATCCCATTCGACCGAGGAATCACCCCGCCAGTCGGCGTGGTCCTGGATCGAGGCCGCCTCGCGCACCACCAACCACTGGTTGCCGCGCCAGACGATGCGACAGCCGCCCACCGTCGTGCCGGGCGGCGGCTCGGCCGGCGTCTTGCCGGACGCCTTGCCAGACGACTTGGGCGTGCGCGCGCGCAGGTGGTGGAGCGCCGCGGCCAGGCGCTCGGCGCGAGGCTCGTGCTCGCCGCCCGACACCGTGGCGACGATGCGCGACAGCGCCCGCGCCGCCACCGCCTTGGGCAGGCTGCGCAACGCCTGGGGCTCGACATAGACCGCGCCCAGCGGATGCGGCTGGGCCAGCTCGACCAGCGCCTCGGCCACGGCCCGCTCGCTGGCCACGCGCTTCGCCGCCGCCTGGTCGACCCGGCGCAGCAGCGATTCGCGCGGCGACGGCAGGCCTTCGAGCCGCAGCCGCGCACGGCGATAGGCCGGATCCTGGTTGGTCGGATCGTCGATCCACGGCTGGCGCCGCGCCTTGAGCGTCGCCGACAGGCGGGCGCGCGGCACCGGCAGCAGCGGGCGCAGCACGCGCACCTCGGGGAACTCGACGCAGGCCGACATGCCGGCCAGCCCGTCGGGGCCGCTGTCGCGCTCCTGGCGCAGCACATAGGTCTCGGCCTGGTCGTCGGCCTGGTGCGCCAGCAGCAGGTGCAGCACGCCCTGCTCGCCGCACCAGTCGCGCAGGATGCGATAGCGCCGCGCGCGCGCCGCCTCCTGCAGGCCGGAGCTCGGCCGGCGCTGCCAGCGCAGCCGGAAGACATGGGCCTCGATGCCGCACGACGTCAGGGTCAGGCGCACCTGCTCGGCTTCCGCGGCGCTTTCGTGACGCAACGCATGGTCGACGACCAGCGCCACCAGCTCGCCGCCGCGCTGGCGCACCCATTCGCGCGCGAGCAGCGCCAGCGCCAGCGAGTCGCGCCCGCCCGAGACCGCCACGGCCAGGCGCGGGCGGCCCTCGAACGGCTCGAACGGCCGCATCAGCGCGGCGAACTCGACCGCGCCGACAGGCGGCTCGTCGTCGTCGATCCTGGTCTTTCCCCCGGCCATCGCCGCATCATGCGGGACGGATGCTCCGGCGCCAAGGCTAGCGTTGCCTTCCCCCCTGCGGGGGAAGGCAAGACTCAGATCACCCGCACTGGCTGCGCTGACGTTCGGCGGCGACGCGGCGCTTGATGATCTCGGCCGAGTTGGGGAAGAGCTGGCCGAGCTGGGCGTAGACCGTGCAGGCCTGCTGGGGCTTGCCCTGGGCCTGCAGCGACATGCCGAGCTTCAGCAGGCTGTCGGGCGCCTTGGGGCTGCGCGGGTAGGACTTGTAGGAGACGGCGAAGGCCGAGGCCGCGCCGTTGAAGTCCCTGCGCGCGTAGTAGGTCTCGCCCAGCCAGTAGTGCGCGTTGCCGATCAGGGCGTGCTGGGGATAGCGCTGGATGAAGCCGCGCAGCGCGCGCTCGGCGCCGGCATAGTCGTTGCGTCCCATCAGGTCGAGCGCCTCGTTGTAGGCGGTTTCCGGGCCGCCCATCGCCGGTGGCTTGAGCGGCACGCCCGCCGGCGGCGCCGCGCCGGCCTGCGGGCCGGGAGGCGCCAGGTTGCGGGGAGCGCCGGGCTCAGCGCCCGGCGGCTGGCTTGCCGCCGGGCGTGCGGCGGGGGGGCGGGCGCCGCCCTTGCCACTCTCGACCTGCTGCAGGCGGAAATCGTAGTCGGCCTGCATCTTCTCGATCGCCTGGTTGAGCTGCTGGATCTGGTGCTGCAGCCGCTCGATCTGCCCGGTCTGCTGGGTGATCGTGCGCTCCATCTCGTTGAGCCGGTCGTCGTAATACTGGCCACGGCTGCCCTGTGCCGCGGCCGGGCCGGCGACGCCGACCATCAGCGGCAGGGCGAGCACGCCTGCCGCAAGCCACCTCGACATCCGATCGCTCCGTCGCGAGAGGCCGCGCCCGGGGGATCGGCGCGCCGTATCGATGCCCGAACTATCCATGTCAGGACGCTCGCAGGCAACTGCGCCGAAAGCGTGGCGCGGGGCTGCCCATCTCGTGGCCCTGCCGTTCGGGCCGCGTCGCTGGAGCGGCGCGGTCCCAGGACGAACAACGCCGGCTGGCGCGAGCCAGCCGGCGTGATACGTGCCCGCCGTTTGTCGGCTACTGCAGGGCGGTGACGCCGCGGCGGTTGCGCGACCACGCGCCTTCGTCGGAGCCGACCACCTCGGGCCGCTCCTTGCCGTAGCTGATGGTCTTCATGCGCGTGGGCGGCACGCCCTGGGCGGCGAGGTAGCTTTGCACCGTCTGGGCACGGCGGGCGCCCAGCGCCAGGTTGTATTCGCGCGTGCCGCGCTCGTCGGCGTGGCCTTCCACGGTAATGGCGTAGTTGGTGTACTGCCTCAGCCAGCCGGCCTGCTTGTTCAGCGTGTCGCGGCCATCGGGGCGAAGCTGCGAGCTGTCGAGGTCGAAGAACACGCGATCGCCGACCACCTGCTGGAATTCGGCGACCGAACCGGGCGCCGCGCGGCCCGTGGCCGTGGTGTCGGGCTGATCGGCCGAGCTGCACGCGGCGGCAAGCAGGATGACGCCGAGGGCGCCGAACATCTTCAGTCGCATTGTCTTCTCTCCTTCGCGACAGCGGGGGTGCCGCCGCGTCATTTCAACTCAGGACGGTCAGTTGCAATGGGCAACCGTCATACCCAGAGCTTCCTCGTACTACGCACTACGCGCCACACCCCGTTGAACTGCATCTAGACTGGGGCGGGTTCCGTTTCAAGGCGCCACGACTTCGCCATAATTGCCGCGATCCCGCCCTATTGCGGAATCAATGGTGACCAGGCGGGGTCCGAGGCGTCGCCTGCGGTCGGTACCGGCCGCAGGTTCTGGCCGGTGATGTCGACCATGTGCAGGCGCACGGCGCCGGCCTGGCCACGCGCGTTGGGCGCCTGGCGGAAGAACATCAGGTAGCGGCCATTGGGTGCCCAGGTCGGGCCCTCGTCGAGATAGGAAGTGGCCAGCACGCGCTCGCCGCTGCCGTCGGGACGCATGACGCCGATCGAGAAGCTGCCGCCATCCTGCTTGGTGAAGGCGATGTAGTCGCCGCGCGGCGACCACACCGGCGTGGTGTAGCGCCCGGTGCCGAAGCTGATGCGCGTGGGCTCGCCGCCGCCGGCGCTCATGACGTAGATCTGCTGGCTGCCGCCGCGATCGGAGTTGAAGACGATCTTGTCGCCCTCGGGCGAGAAGCTCGGCGAGGTGTCGATCGCCGGATGATTGGTCAGCCGGTTGATCGAGCGCGAACGCACGTCCATGACGTAGATGTCGGAGTTGCCGTCGCGCTCAAGGCTCATCACCACGCGGTTGCCGTCGGGCGAGAAGCGCGGCGCGAAGGTCATGCCGGGGAAGTTGCCCAGGAGCTCCTGACGCGCGCTGTCGACGTTCATGATGTACACGCGCGGCTGTCCGCCCTGGTAGGACATGTAGACGATCTCCTGCAGCGTCGGCGAGAAGCGCGGCGTCAGCACGAGCGTGCGGCCATCGGTGAGGAAGCGGTTGTTGGCGCCGTCCTGGTCCATGATCGCCAGGCGTTTGACGCGCGCATTGCCCGGGCCGCTTTCGGCGACGTAGACGACGCGCGTATCGAAGAATCCCTCCTCGCCGGTGATGGTCTTGAAGATCTGATCGGCGATGATGTGCGCAACGCGGCGCCAGTGCTGCGGTTGCGTGAAGTAGCTCAGCCCCGCGGCCTGGGTGCCGGCGGCGACGTCCCACAGGCGGAACGCGACCTGCAGGCGACCATCGGCGGTGGTGTTGGCCGAGCCGACGACCAGCGCGTCGGCGCCGATCTGTCGCCAGTCGGCGAAGCGCGGCGCGCGGTTGGGATCGGTGATCCGCTCGATGAAGGCGCCCCGGTCGATGATGCGGAACAGACCGGAGCGCTCGAGGTCGGCGGCGATCACCTGCGAGATCTGCGCGCCGGCCGGATCGCCGACGAAGTCGGCGATGGCGATCGGCATCGGCGGTGGATTGGCGCCGGGCGTGATGCGCAGGCGCAACTCGGCGGCGGCCGGCACGGCGATCAGCAGCGCCAGCATCGCCGTCAGCAGGGTGCGAAGCGTCGTTCGGGGGCTCATCGCGCTCCTCATCATCTCAGGTCGCATTGTCTTCAAGACTAGCCTCTGTCATCCCGAGCGCAGCGAGGGATCCTTGTGCTGCTGGAAGATCCCTCGCTGCGCTCGGGATGACAGAGGGATCAATAGCGCCACACACGCTTCAGAAAAACCGCGGATCGAAGGTGAAGCGGAAGGTCTTCCACGTCTCGTACTTCTCGGGCGGCAGCGGCCAGGGCTGGCAGCGCGGGTTGAGCGTCGCGCGCAGCGCGGCGTTCGCGGCGGCGGCGTAGAAACTGTCGCGCATGCGCCCCTGCTCGACGATCCTGGCCTCGATGACGCGCCCGTCGCGGCCGATCGAGCCCGTGATCTCGATGGCGAGCTTGTCGGCGTCCTTGCCGCCCAGCGGCGGGTTCCAGCACGGGCGGATCTTCTGGATCACCGCCCATTCCTCGCTCTGCGTCAGCTTGGGCGCGTTGACGGCGGCCGTCTGCGGCCCGCGCGCTGCCTGCTGCGTCGGCTTGGATTGCGGGTCCGACTTGCCGATCGGCGCATTGCGCCGGTCGATGGTGGGCGTGGGCGGCGCCGGCTTCTTCGAGGCGTCGGCGAGGATGTCGTCGAGCGTCTGCGCCTTGGGCTTCGGCTTGGGCTGAGGCGGCGGCGGCTTGGGCGGCGCCGGAGGCTTGGGCGGCTCGGGCGGCTTGGGCGGTTCCGGCGGCTTGGGTGGCTGCAGCGGCGCCTTGGGCGGATCCGGCTTGGGCTCGGGCTTGGGCGGCTCCGGTGGCTTGGGCTTCAGCGGCTCGGCGTCGGCCACCTTGGGCGGCTCGGGCGGCTTGGGCGGTTCCGGCGGCTTGGGCGTCTCGACCTTGGGGAACACCGGCGGCGGCGGCGGCGGTGGCGGCGGCGGCAGCGCGTCGGCGAGGTCCGGCTTGGGCGGCGCGGGTGGCGGCGGCGCCGGCGCCGGCTCCGGCGACTTCATCGGCGGCGCCGGCTTGGCCTCGTCCTTCTCCGGCAGGCTCTTGTCCTGCGGCGTGGGCGGCGCGACCTTCGGCGCGGCGCTGTGCTTGCCGATCTCCGAGGCGTCGATGATCTCGACCTCGGGAGGAGAATCGTCGCGCGGCTTGGTCAGGCCCGGCAGCCCGAAGATCGCCAGCGCCAGCACGACGACATGCAGGCTCGCCGACACGATGGCCGGTGCTCCGATATCGCCGCCGCTGCTGCCGCGTCCGTTCATCGCCGGGCCTCACCTCGCGCGATCACTTCTTGGCCGGTGCCGGTGCCGGTGCCGGTGCCGGTGCCGGCGGCCTGGCCGGTGCTGCCGCAGGCGGTGCGCCGGCGGCCGGCGCGCCCGATGGCGGCGTCGACAGGTCGCCGACCAGGCCGGCCTTGGGGAAGCCGGCGGCGCGCAGCATGCCCAGCACCTCCATCACCTTGCCGTAGTTGATCGCCTTGTCGCCGCGCACGAAGACGCGCTGGTCGGGCTTCTCCTTCTGCACCGCGCGCAGCTTGGCGACGAGCTCCTCGCCGTTGAACTGGCTCTCGCCGAGATAGATGTCGCCCTTGGCGTCGACCGTGACCACCAGCGGCTCGTCCTGGCCGGTGATCGGATCGGCGCTGGTCTTGGGCAGGTCGACCGGCACGCCGACATTCATCAGCGGCGCCGCCACCATGAAGATGATCAGCAGCACCAGCATGACGTCGACGAAGGGCGTGACGTTGATCTCCGACATCGGCGTGTACATGCGCCGGCGCATCTTGCTGCCGCGCATGCCGCCATTGCCGCCGGACATCGAGATCGCCATCAGGCGGCCTCCTCGAGCTGGCGCGAGAGGATGGTGCCGAACTCGACGGCAAAATTCTCGAGTCGTTGGCCGAAACGCCCGATGTCGCTGCTGATCTTGTTGTAGGCGAGCACCGCGGGGATCGCCGCCACGAGTCCCAGCGCAGTGGCGAACAGCGCCTCGGCGATGCCCGGCGCCACGACGGCGAGCGAGGTGTTCTTGGAGATCGCGATGCCCTGGAAGGCGGTCATGATGCCCCACACCGTGCCGAACAGGCCGACGAAGGGCGCCGCCGCGCCGGTCGAGGCGAGGAACGTCATGCGCTTCTCGATCGCCTCCATCTCGCGCTGCACGGTGACGGTCATCACCTGCTCGATGCGCGCGCGCAGGTTGGCGCGCGTCGCGCCCGATTGCGCCAGCCCCTTCGACAGGGTCCGGCGCCACTCGCGCATCGCCGAGGCGAAGACCGAAGCCAGCGGATCATTGGGCTTGGTGCCGACGCGGTCGTAGAGATCGTCGAGAGACACGCCGGACCAGAAGGTGTTCTCGAAATTGTCGGCCTTCTTGCGCAGCGCGCGCAGCCGCATCGTCTTCTCGAAGATGATCGCCCAGCACCACACCGAGGCCAGCAGCAGCATCACGATCACGATCTGTACGACGACGTGGGCGTTGATGAACATGCCGACGAAGCTGACATCGATCGCCTGCCCGCCGAACGCGGTGACGGCGCCGCCGGTGCCGGGCGGAGGAGCGAGCGGTGCCGAGGGTACGGGCGCAGGCGCGGGTGCCGGGGCCACCTGCGCAAGAAAGATCACCGGATCCATGCGATCTCCAAGAGGGATAGAGGGGTTAGCGTCAGAATATGGCACCTTGGCGGCGTCGCCCGTTGCATTTCGGCAACACCGCCTTGTTTTTGTTGATCAATCCGGCGTCACTTCGCCGCTGCGGGACGTGATCGCTCGCTCGCCCAGCGCCGTGCGCGCATCCGACGGCAGACGAACCGGACGGCCCGCCGCGTTCATGCAGACGAGAGTCAGGGTCGAATCGGTCAACATCGTGTCGCCGCGCTTTACTTGCTGGCGCAAATCGACCGACGCGCCGCGCAGAACCTCGACTGTCGTTACCACCTGCAGCGCCTCGTCGAGCCGTCCCGGCGCGATGTACTCGATGGCAAGCCGCTTCACCGCCCAGTTAATTCCGATCTCCGATCTCATCGCCGCAAGATCGTGCCCGAGCTCGCGCAGGAACTCGGTGCGCCCGCGCTCCATGAAGCGCAGGTAGTTGGCGTGATAGACGATGCCGGCGGCGTCGGTGTCCTCGTAGTACACGCGCAGCGGAAGGACGTGGGCACGGGTCATGATGAACACTGCTCCCTTCCCCCGGAGGAGGAAGGTGCCCGAAGGGCGGAAGGGGGATGTCGAAGACGAACAGAGGAGGCCGTCTTCAACATCCCCCTTCCGTCGCGCTGACGCGCGCCACCTTCCCCCTCCGGGGGAAGGGAAGGAGCCGAGATCACGACCCGTTCTCGCCGTCGAGCAGGTCGAGCTGGGCGCGCGTCGATTTGGGCACCGGCAGGCCGATATGCTTCCAGCCGCCTTCGGCCAGCATGCGTCCGCGCGGCGTGCGCATCAGCAGGCCGAGCTGCATCAGGTAGGGCTCGATCACGTCCTCGATGACGTCGCGTTCCTCCGACAGCGCCGCCGACAGGGTCTCCACGCCCACCGGCCCGCCGCCGTATTTCTCGGCGATGCAGCCGAGGTAGCGGCGGTCCATCAGGTCGAGGCCCAGCGCATCGACCTCGAGCCGCTTCAGCGCCGCGTCGGCGATCGTCGCGGTGACGAGGCCGTGGTCGGCGACCGAGGCGAAGTCGCGCACGCGACGCAGCAGGCGGTTGGCGACGCGCGGCGTGCCGCGGCTGCGCTTGGCGATCTCGGCCGCGCCGTCGTCGGTCATCTCGATCCTCAGCACGCGCGCGGCACGGCGCACGATCGTCTCGAGCTCCTCGGCGGTGTAGAAATCCATGCGCATGGGAATGCCGAAGCGCTCGCGCAGCGGCGTCGTCATCAGGCCCGAGCGCGTGGTGGCGCCGACCAGGGTGAACGGCGGCAGGTCGATGCGCACCGAGCGCGCCGCCGGCCCCTCGCCGATCATGATGTCGAGCTGGAAGTCCTCCATCGCCGAATAGAGGATCTCCTCGACGGCGGGATTGAGGCGATGAATCTCGTCGATGAAGAAGACGTCGCCGCGCTCGAGGTTGGTCAGCATCGAGGCGAGGTCGCCGGCCTTGGCGATCACCGGCCCCGAGGTGGCGCGGAAGCCCGCGCCCATCTCCTTGGCGACGATCTGCGACAGCGTCGTCTTGCCCAGGCCCGGCGGGCCGTGGAACAGCGTGTGGTCGAGCGGCTCGCCGCGCGCGCGGGCGGCCGAGATGAACACCTTGAGGTTCTCGCGCACCTGCTTCTGGCCGACGAAATCGTCGAGCGCCTGCGGCCTGAGCTTCAGCTCGGCGGCATCCTCCTCGCCCTTCGCGCGGGAGATCAGGCGGTCGGAATCCTTGGCGGTCATCGGCTGCGGTCTTTATCGACGCGATTGGCTCCGCGGCAGGCGGAACGGAGGGTTGGCGTTGTTTAGCATGCGCGGCCACCGGGGCCTAGCCCGCCGCCTGCGCCCACGCCAGGAATGTCTTGATCGAGCGCGCTTTCGGATGGTCAGCGCGATACGCGACATAAAAGCCATACCCCGGCAGGGTGACGTCGGTGAGCTGATACAGTTTGCCGTCGCGCAGTTCGCGGCCGACCAGCACGTCGCTGCAGATCGCCACGCCCTGCCCGGCCAGGACGGCTTCGATAGCGTGAAGTTCTTCACGGAAGCTCAGGCCCGCCGAACCGGCCAGGGCGGGCACGTCATGGCCGAGCTTGCGCGCCGCCTGCTCCCACTGCCGCCAGCTCGGCGCATCGATCGCCGTCGGCGGCCATTCGGCCTCGATCAGCGGAAAGCGCGCGAGATCGCGCGGAGCCAGGGGCTTCTTTAGACGGCCCGTCAATGAGGGGCTGGCGACGACGCGAAAGGTGTCGCGCACGAGCTCGACGCTGGTGGCGTCAGCGGGCTTCTCCCGCGCATAGCGAATGGCGATGTCCGTTTCGCCCGCCCTGAGGTTGAGGACGGCGTCGGTGCCGACGATGTCGAGACGCAGACCGGGATGCGATTGCCGCCAGGTCGGCAGGCGCGGCACCAGCCAGCGCGCGGCGAAGGCGTTGGTCGTGGTGATGCGCAGGCGTCCGGTCGCCGCGCCCGACCGAATCGCCGTCAACGTCTCGCTGAAGAGATCGAGGCCGTCGCGCACGACCGGGAACAGCTGCTCGCCGGCCCATGTAAGCGACATGGGGCGCGGCTCGCGGCGAAAGAGCGGCTGCCCGCAGTAACGTTCGAGCGACCGAATCTGATGACTGATCGCCGTCGGCGTGACGCCGAGCTCGGCCGCTGCCGCCTTGAAGCTCAGAAGCCGCGCGGCGGCCTCGAAGGCCCGCAAACCAGGTAGTGGTGGCAACGGCCTCATGGCTCGACTCTAGATGAACAGGATCGCACCGCACCTGAATTCTACGAATTTGCCGCGTACCGCCGGATGATCGGAGAGTTGACCCGCCATGGGAGGCGGTAAGTCATGCCGGACAGCTGGATGAGCGCACATGAAGTCGACCAAGTCGATCGCCTGGTCGAACAGCTCGGCCGCCTGCGGCCGCTGATCGAGAAGCATCGCGGTTCCTTCGACGAGGCGCGGCGACTGCCGAAGCGGGTGTTCGAGGCCCTGTGCGACATCGGCGCGTTCCGGCTCTTCCTGCCAAGGGCATTGGGCGGACTGGAACTGTCGCCGCACGGGTTCATGCGCGTCGTCGAGGCCGCGAGCGAGCTCGACGGATCGGTTGGTTGGCTGGTCGGCAACGGTGGCGGCATGAGCCGGGTTGGCGGCTATCTCGCGCCGGAAGTCGCCGGTGACTGGTTCGCAGACCGGCGGGCCTTTGTCGCTTCGTCGACAGGAGCGGTCGGCGAAGCCGTGCCGGTCGACGGCGGGTATCGCGTCACCGGGCGCTGGCCGTTCGGCAGCGGAATTCACCACGCGACCTGGGCGATGGGTCTGTGCGCCGTGGCGCCGGCGGCCACTTCGTCTGAACTGGTCTGCTGCCATCTCCCTGCCGGGAGCGTATCCATCGTCGACAACTGGTTCGTTTCGGGCATGCGTGGCACCGGCAGCTGCGATTTCGAGGCGCGCGACGTTTTCGTCCCTGCCGCCCATGCGCACCGCTTCATGGATCCGCCGCCGACTCAATCAAATGTCCTCTACCGGTTGCCGGTGGCATCGATCTATCCGCTGACCGTTTCGGTTGTGCCGTTGGGCATCGCTCGCGCGACAATCTCCAGCTTCATTGGGCTGGCGGCCACGACGTCGCGCAGGGGCATGTCGGCCGCCTTGCGCGATCGCGAGATCGTCCAAGCCGAGGTCGGTCGTGCCGAAGCGCTCCATCACGCAGCGCGCGCTTTTCTGGTCGAGGCCATCACCGAGCTGATGATGGCCACCGACATGGGCGGCGACCGGCTGATCCGTGCGCGCGCCCTTTTTCGGGCAGCCTGCGCCCATGCGGCGGAAAGCGCCGTGCGCATTGTCGACATGCTGTCGACCGTGTCGGGGAGCATCTCGATCTTCGAGAGTGCGCCATTGGAGCGCTGCGCGCGCGACGTCCATGCCGCCGTGAAGCACGTCGCGATGTCGCCGAACAATTATGTCATAGCCGGACGGATCTGCATGGGCTTGGACGCCGGCGTGGCGCGGTTCTAGGTCGGCTAGCGTGCGAGTTCCCTGAGGCCCTCGCGGATCAGCGCGTCGATCCTGGCGTCGGCGCCCAGGCGGGCCGAGACGCGGGCGATGGCGCCGAAGGCTTCCATGCGCTTGTAGCCGAGGTTGACCAGGGCGGAGATCGCGTCCTCGTTGGCGGAGGGCACAGCGGCCGGTGCGTCGGCCTTCGGTGCGGTGGATGCGCGCGCGCCGGGTATGGCGCCCCATTGCGTCGCCTTGTCCTTGAGCTCGGTGGCGAGCCGCGCGGCGAGCTTGGGGCCGACGCCCGATGCGCGGTTCAGCGAGGCCTTGTCCTGCGCCACGATCGCCGAGGCGAGCTCGTCGGGTGCGAGCGTGGAGAGAAGTGAGAGTGCGACCTTGGCGCCGACGCCCTGCACCGTGGTGAGGATACGGAACCAGTCGCGCTCGGCGGCGGCGATGAAGCCGTAGAGCAGGATCGCGTCCTCGCGCACCACGGTCTCGACCAGGAGCCGCGCCTCGACGCCCGGCGACAGCTCGCGCAGGGTACGCGCCGAGGCGTGCACGACATAGCCCACGCCGTTGACGTCGACGACGCAGGAATCTTCGTCGACCTGCTCGATGCTGCCGCGCAATCTGCCGATCATCTCTTGGTCGCCCTCGCCAGCATGGCGCGCTCCCACTCGGCCTGCGATCCGCGCACGCCGCTCTTGCCGCGGCCCGCGCCGACGCGACCGCCGCGCACGGCGCCGATCTCGCCGCCCTCGGCGCCGGCCTGCACCTTGCCCTCAACCCATTTGTGGCCGGTGCGGCGGTGATGGGCGTGGCAGATCGCGACGGCCAGCGCATCGGCGGCGTCGGCGGTGGCGGTGACGCCGGGCAGCAGGCGCGACACCATCAGCTCGACCTGCTGCTTCTCGGCGTGGCCGACGCCGACCACGGATTTCTTGATGTGGTTGGCGCCGTACTCGATCACCGCCAGCCCCAGCTTGGCCGGCGCCATCAGCACCGCGCCGCGCGCCTGGCCGAGCTTGAGCGTCGAGTTCGGGTTCTTGTTGACGAAGGTCTCCTCGACCGCGGCCTCGCTCGGTTGCCACTCGCGGATCACGTCGCTGACGCCATCGAAGAGCTGGCACAGTCGCTCGGCCAGCGACAGCGCCTCGTCGGAGCGCACGACACCGCAGGCGATGAAGCGCAGATGGCTGCCCTCCGACTCGATCACGCCCCAGCCGGTGTTGCGCAGCCCGGGATCGAGGCCGATCAGGCGCATGCGGTGTCCCTACCCCGCCAGGCTCGCCATGGTGGCGTCGGACATCTCGAAATTGGCGTAGACGTTCTGCACGTCGTCGTTGTCCTCGAGCTGCTCGATCAGCTTGAAGAGGGTCTGCGCCTGCTCGCCCTCGATCGGCGCCGTGGTCTTGGGCCGCCAGACGATCCTGGCGCTGCTCGGCTGGCCCAGCGACTTCTCGAGCGCCTCGCGCACAGCGGCGAAATCGTCCTGGGCGCAGACGATCTCGTGGTAGCCCTCCTCGCCCTCGACACTCTGCACGTCGTCGGCGCCGGCCTCGATCGCCTTCTCCATCACCTCGTCGGCGCTGCCGACCGAACGCGGAAAGCGGAACTCGCCGACGCGGTCGAACATGAAGGAGACGCTGTTGCTCTCGCCCATGTTGCCGCCGTACTTGGTGAAGGTCGAGCGCACGTCGGACGCGGTGCGGTTGCGGTTGTCGGTCAGCGCCTCGACGATCACCGCGACGCCGCCCGGGCCGTAGCCCTCGTAGCGCATCTCGACGTAGTCGGCCTCGCCGCCAACGCCCGAGGCGCGCTTGATGGCGCGCTCGATCGTGTCACGCGTCATGTTGCCGGCGCGCGCGGCGATCACGGCGGCGCGCAGCCGCGGATTAGCCGCCGGATCGGGCAGTCCCTGCTTGGCCGCCGTGGTGATCTCGCGCAGCAGCTTGGTGAAGATCTTCGCCCGCTTGGCGTCCTGCGCGCCCTTGCGGTGCATGATGTTCTTGAACTGTGAATGGCCAGCCATGGTTCGGGGGATGCGTTGCCTGGTTGGTTGCCTGTCGGCGCTTTCTAGCATATCGGAGGCGGCCATGCGCATCGCCTTCCTGTTCTACGACGACATGACCACGCTCGACGCCGTCGGGCCGTGGGAGGTGCTGGCCCGTCTGCCCGGCGCCCAGGCCGTCACCGCCAGCCGCGACGGCGGGCCGATCCGCACCGATACCGGCCTGGTGTTCGACAAGACCGCAAAGTTCGCCGATATCGCCGCGGCCGACGTGATGGTCGTGCCGGGCACCGGCAATTTCGCGCAGCTCGGCGATCCGGCCGCGATCGACTGGGCGCGCCGCCTGCATGCGACGACGACGTGGACCACCTCGGTCTGCACCGGCGCGATGATCCTGGGCGCGGCAGGCATCCTGCAGGGCAAGCGCGCCGCGACCCACTGGGCAGCCGCCAGGGCCCTGACCAAGCACGGCGCGACCTACGCGCCCGAGCGCGTGGTGATCGAGGGCAAGGTGATCACCGCCGCCGGCGTTTCCTCCGGCATCGACATGGCGCTGTCCCTGGCCGCCCGTCTCGTCGATGAGCCGACGGCGCGCGCCCTGCAGCTCGCCATCGAGTACGATCCGCAGCCGCCTTTCGACAGCGGCAACGCGGTCAGCGCGGATGAAGCAACGCGAGCCAAGGCGCTGGCCCTGCTCGCCGCGGGAGCGCAGCGATGAAGGCGTGCTGGTACGAGCGCAATGGGCCGGCCGACGAGGTGCTGGTGGTCGGCGACATGGCCGATCCGTCACCGGGACCCGGCGAGGTCGTGGTGCGCATGAGGAGCTCGGCGGTCAATCCGTCCGACGTGAAGAGCCGCATGGGCTTGCGCGCCAGGATGACGCTGAAGCGCCAGGTGCCGCACAGCGACGGCGCCGGCGAGGTCGTCGCGGTCGGCGCGGGCGTGCCGGCATCGCGCATCGGCGAGCGGGTGTGGGTGTTCAACGCGGCCTATCTGCGCGCAGGCGGAACGGCGGCCGAGCTCTGCGCGCTGCCGGCAGAGTTCGCAGTGCCGTTGCCCCAGGGACTCGACGATGCGCAGGGCGCCTGCCTGGGCATTCCCGTGATGACCGCGCATCGCTGCCTGTTCGCCGACTTCTCGCCCACCGGGCAGACGGTGCTGGTGTCGGGCGGCGCCGGTGTCGTCGGGCACTACGCCGTGCAGCTCGCGCGCTGGGCCGGCGCCGAGGTGATCGCCACGGTGAGCGGCGAGGCCAAGGCGGCGCATGCGCGGGCCGCGGGCGCGCATCACGTGATCAATTATCGCGGCGAGAATGTCGCGGAGCGGGTCAATGAGATCACGCGCGGTCGTGGGCTGGACCGCATCGTCGAGGTCGAGCTGGGCGAGAACCTGGCGAACGATCTGGCAATGCTGAAGCCCGAGGGCGTGCTCGCCTATTACGGCTCGAAGACGCCGACCGCCGAGCTGCCGTTCTATGCCTCGATCGTGAAGAACGTCGTCCTGCGGCCGGTGCTGGTCTACACCATCACGCCGCAGCAGCGCGCGCAGTGCTTCCGCGACATAGAGCGCTGGGTGGCGGACAGCCACGCGCTGTTCAACATCGCCGCGCGACTGCCGCTGGCGAGGACCGCCGAGGCCCATCGCACCGTCGAGGACGGCAGCAAGATCGGCCACGTCGTGGTGGATATCCCCTAGGTTTGTCCACAGCCGGGCTGCGGAAAAAAAAGGGCGGGGGTCGGAGACCCCCGCCTAAAAAACGTCGGAACCTTGGTTCCGACGCCCCCTCTAACCGGGAAATTCGGCGAACGGATTTAAGAAAAAACCGTTCAATAACAAGGACTTTTGAATCTTTTTCGGAAGCCGTCAACAAGAGTCTGGTTCATACCGGATGTAGTGATAAGGCCACCCCATCACCCACAACCGGTGGAGAATCTGGAACGAATCGGCACCGAAGTGCCCGCTCATTTCACGATGCCAGCCTAAGCCCCGATCATGGCGCCCCGATGACGGTCGCCGGCAGCCGCCCACCGATGCGGATCGGCTGGATCGAACGGGCCAGGCCCGAACTGTCGTCGCTCTCGATCAGCACGCCGCACAGCGTGCCCTCGCCCTCCGCCGGCGCCAAACGCTCGCCCGGGATCTTGCGGATGAAGCGCTGCACGGCGATCTCCTTCTTCATGCCGATCACCGAGTCGTAGTCGCCGCACATGCCGGCGTCGGTCTGGTAGGCCGTACCGCCAGGCAGAATCCAGGAATCGGCCGTCGGGATATGGCTGTGCGTGCCGATCACCGCCGAGACGCGGCCGTCGAGGAAGTGGCCGATCGACTGCTTCTCGCTGGTCGCCTCGCCATGGACGTCGACCAGGATGAAATCCGCCGTGCCCTTCAGCCGGTGCCTGGCCAGCTCGGCGTCGAGCGCGCGGAAAGGATCGTCGAGTGCGTCCATGAACAGCCGGCACATGACGTTGATCACCAGCACCTTCTGGCGCCGGGCCGCGTCGTAGACGTTGGAACCCCAGCCCGGCGTGCCCGGCGGATAGTTGATCGGCCGCAGCAGGCGCTTGTCCTGCGCGATATGCGCCATGACCTCCTTCTGGTCCCAGGAATGGTTGCCGCCGGTGATCACGTCGACGCCGGCGGCATGCAGATCGGCGCAGATCCTCGCCGTGATGCCGAAGCCGGCGGCCGCGTTCTCGCCGTTGACCACGACGAAGTCGAGGCCGAGCGCCTGGCGCAGCCGCGGCACCTCGCGCAGCACCACGTCGCGCCCGCTGCGCCCGACGATATCGCCGCAGAACAACACCTTCATCACGCCACCTGCCCTTCCGTACCAGCCATATTGCCCCGCCGGGGCGGGCTGCGTCATCATGCGGCCATCAGAGGAGAGTGCCATGGACGTCGCGACCGAACGCCGGCTGGGCGACCAGATCGCCGCTCTGCTCGCGGCCAACACGACGATGATGGCGGACAGCGAGTACCGCCAGCCGGTGGCGCACTACATCGACGCCGGGCACCTGCAGCGCGAGCGCGACCTCCTGTTCCGCCGCCAGCCGCTGATCGTCGCCGCCTCTTCCGAGCTGGCGCGCGCCGGCGATTTCCGCACCGTCGACATCGACGGCGTCTCCGCCCTGATCGTGCGCCAGGCCGATGGAAGCCTGGCCGCCTTCCACAATGTCTGCCGCCACCGCGGCTGCCGCGTCGTCGACGAGGAGGCCGGCCACAAGGCCACGTTCACCTGCAAGTTCCATTCCTGGGTCTACGGCGGCGACGGCAGCCTGCGTCATATCCCGCAGCAGGAAGCCTTCGCCGGCATCGACCGCTCGAGTCGCGCGCTGGTGAGGCTGCCCGTCGCCGAGCGCCATGGCCTGGTGTGGCTCGGCCCGATCGAGGGCGGCGCGGTCGATATCGAGGCCTTTCTCGGGCCGATGAACGCGGTGCTGGCCGAGATGAAGATCGCCGAGGGCGGCGTGTTCCGCTTCGAAAGGTATCCCGAACAGCTCAACTGGAAGCTCGTGGTCGACACCTTCCTCGAGCTCTATCACGTGCCGCACCTGCACAACAAAACCGTAGGCCGTTTCATCGAGGGCCGCGGCGGCATCTACGAGCAGCTCGGCCGGCATGGCCGCTTCATCGCGCCGCGCAAGAGCTACGAGGCGGTACGCCATCTGCCCGCCGATCAGCGTCAGTTCGGCGACCACATCGTCGGCATCCACCGCGTCTTCCCCAACGCCATTGTCGTGTGGCAGCGCGACCACGTCGAGTTCTGGACCGCCGTGCCCGACGGCGCCGATCCCAATCGCTGCGTCGTGCGCACCTGGCTGATCAGCCCCGAGCGCGAGGTGCGCCCGGCCGATCGCGAGAAATGGGAGAAGAACTGGCAGATCCTGCGCGGCACCGTGCAGGTCGAGGACTTCCCGATGGCGCGCACCATCCAGCAGGGCTTCCACAGCGGCGCGCAGGACCACGTGGTCTTCGGCCGCAACGAGCCGGGGCTGCACGACTTCCATGCCTCGCTGGTCAAGGCGATGGCCAACGGCGCGCGCTGATCAGTCGGGCTTCATCGTTTCCAGCGCCCGCCGCAGCGCTGCCTCACGCTGCTGAAACACGCGCGTCACCGCCTTGGCCGAAACGACAACGAAGTATTGCTTCTGTAAGCCTACCCGAGTCAGGAACTCGACCGGCTCACCGGCCGCTTGCGAACTGAATTCGATGGCGTACCACCGGGTGCGCCCGATAGCGACCAGCCCATGGCGACGCACCGTCATCCCGACCCGCAGCGCGACGCCATGCTGCATCATCTGACCGATGGCAGTGAGATCGCTGGCCGAGAGCCCCGGTCGCAGCGCGCGCATCGCCGCGATCATCGTGAGCCCGTCGCTGTCGGCGAAGCCATCGTGCTGCGCGCCGTACAATAGCCATGGGAACGGCGACGCTGCCGTGATCTCCGCCTCGGTCATCCGGCGAAACCCGGGTGGCAGATCGAACGACAACGCGCCGTCAAACAAGCGCGCAGGTTCTGCCGCCGCAGGCATTGCCACGAGCAGCAGCAGGAATAGCAGAACGCGCCTCATGTCGGGACCGATGATCTCTCGAGCCAGAAGCCCGGTCCGGCGTACCAGACGCGCGGGCGACCGCCGGTCGGCGGCTCGCCGCGATGCAGCGCCGTGATCGGTGTCTTGTTGCTCGTCAGCCCGTCGAGCGCGGTCTGCAGCCTGCCCTCGGCCGCCGTGTCGCGGTTGCCGGCGCAGGGATAGATCCCGACGCCACACACCGACGACGCGGCGAACGATGCGCCGCGCCGCTCGACGCGCAGCATGATGCCCCAGCCGTAGCGGCCGGTCAGCGGCATCACCAGCACGCCGCCGTCGGCGAGACGGTCGAGCCACAGCTTCGCGGGATGGGTCGAGCCGGCGCAGACGACGATGCAATCGACATCGAAGCCGGGATCGTGCGTGCAGCCGTCGCCGTGCACCAGTGTGACCTGCGGCCACGGTTCGAGATTGGCGCGCGCAAGTTCGGTGAGGTCGGCCTCGTACTCGACGGCGACGACGCGGCCCGTCGGTCCGACCGTCTCGGCGAGGATGGCGCTGTAGTAGCCGGTGCCTGCCGCGACATGCAGCACGCGCGCGCCCGCCTTCAATCCGAGCCGGTCGAACGCCCGCGCCCACAGGCTGGGCTGCCCGTTGTTGATGCCGCGCGACGCGTCGATGGTGACCAGCACGTCGCGACAAAGATGCGCGGGATCTGCGTCGGGCGAAGTGAAGACCTCGTTGCCGTTCCTGTGCGGCACGATGATTCGCCATGGCCCGGGGCCGAGGAACCGCTCGCGCGGCACCGAGGCGAAGGCCGTCGTCAGCTCGGGCGTGTGGGTGATCGGGCCAAGCCGTGCGAGCTCGTCGGCATAGACGCGGCGGGCAACGGCTGCATCGGCCTCCGTCACGGCGGCAGCTCGTAGCCGACCGCCGATTCGACTTCGATCGTCTTCCTCACCGCCGGCCGCGCCATCATGCGATCGTAGTGCGCGACGAGGTTGGGAAACGCGCCGGGCTCGGGGTTGAGCGAGTTGCGGAAGCGCCAGAACAGGCGGAAGAGATGGATGTCGGCGATCGAGAAGCGATCGCCCAGCGCCCAGCTGCGATCGCCCAGCCGCCTGTCGACGACGGCGTAGACGGTGCGCGCGTGCTCCAGGCCCTGGCGGCGCGCGGGGTGCACGGTCGCGGCGATGAACGACATCCACGACACCGCCTGCGCCTCGGCCTCGAGGTCGTCCTTGGGCAGCAGGTTCGCCTCGGGGAAGCGCCTGGCGAGATAGAACAGGATCGCCGCGACCTCGGTCAGCGGCATTCCGTCGACCAGCAGGGTCGGCACCTTGCCCTCGGGATTGATCGCCAGATACTCCGGCGTGCGGTTGGTCTTCTGGCGCAGCGAGATCACCTGGGTCTCGAACGGCGCGCCGACCTCGTGCAGCGCTATGTGCGGCGCCATCGAACTGGTGCCCGGGCAGAAATAGAGCGTGAGCATGGTTGCTCCTGAAGTCATCCCTGTCATCCCGAGCGTAGCGAGGGATCCAGGGCTGTCATAGATCCCTCGCTACGCTCGGGATGACAGGAGACTGGGTCAGCCCACCGCGATACCGCGACGCATGCCGAGCGCGACGATGCGCTGCAGCAGCACCGGATACGCCATGCCGCCGTGCAGTGCCGCCTCGGCGAATTCCTCGCCGAGCGCGATCTCGGGGTTGGGGTTGGCCTCGATGAAGTACGGCACGCCCTCGGCGCTCAGCCGGAAGTCGATGCGCACGTAGCCGTCGAGCACCAGCACGCGGCAGATGCGCTTGACGATGCGCTGGATGCGCAGCGTCTGCTCGGGCGTCAGGTCCTTGGCCGGTCCCTGCACGATGCCGCGGCGCTGCTGGTACTTGGGATCGAACTTCACCTTGGCGGTGGCGATGTTGATGGCGCCGGCCGGCAGGTCGCCGAACTCCATCTCCCACACCGGCAGCACGTGCAGGCGGCCGGCGCCGCCCAGCACGCCGACATAGAGCTCGCGGCCCTCGATGTACTGCTCGGCGATGGCGTCGGTGCCGATGCGCTCGTGGATGAAGGCGACGCGCTCGGCCAGCTTCTCGTCGCTGTCGACCACCGAGGCCTGGGCGATGCCGACCGAGGCGTCCTCGCTCAGGCTCTTGACGATCAGCGGCAGCTGCAGCCGCTTGGGCCGCTTGACCTTGCGATTGCGCGGGAAGACGGCGAAGGCCGGCACCGGGATGCGATGATAGGTCAGCAGCTTCTTCGACAGGTCCTTGCCGCGCGCGATCATCAGGCCGCGCGGGTTGCAACCGGTATAGGGCACGCGTGCCAGCTCGAGATACGAGGCGACGTTCTGGTCGTAGGCGGTCTCGCCGTGGAACTGCTCCAGCAGGTTGAAGACGACGTGCGGCTTGAACGAGTCGGTGGCCTCGCGGATCGGCCGCAGCTCGTGCTGCACGCCCAGCGCCTGCACATCGTGGCCGGCCGCGCGCAGCGTGCTGACGACATCGTACTCGGTCTTCCACGGCGCCGTTTCCCGGTCGATGCCGTCGAGCTTCTCCGGCGGTACCAGGTCGGGGTGCATCAGAACGATGATGCGCAGGCGTTTCATGATCCGCCCCTACCTTCCCCCGCTCCGCGGGGGAAGGTGTCCGAAGGGCGGATGGGAGTGGCGGTATGGCGGTCAGCCGCATCCGGTGGAGTTGTGGCACCCCGGGGCCGTCCGCGGCCCCTGTCCACCCCCATCCGGCGCTTCGCGCCAACTTCCCCCGCCAGCGGGGGAAGGTATGTCTCGGTCGTCGTCACATCGCGATCCATTCGCGGCGGGAGGGGCTGTAGAGCGAGTGCACGGCACGCGCAGTGAGCAGCACGGTGAAGTCGGTCTTGAGCTGGCGCTTGGAGCCCACCGCGCGCAGCCTGAGCTCGCGGCAGCGATCGATCATGGCGTCGAGCACGGCGTCGAGCGTGAGCTGGTACTCGCCGGTCCATTTGGCGACCAGCTGGCGGATCTCGGCGCGGTGGTGGCGGATGAAGCTCGACGCCGCCTCGGAGCGCGCGTGCCGGGGATCGCTCGAGAAGATGCGCGTGAGGTCGCGGTCGTAGGTCTTGGGCGTGTCGACGACATAGAGCGCCTGCTTGTTGCGGTAGTGCTCCTCCAGCGTGCGCGTGTTGCGGCTCAGCGGCTCGACCTTGAGCCGCTTGGTCAGGATCGGCCGTTCGTCGGCGATCATCGTCATCAGCTCGTCGACGTATTCCAGCTTCCTGAGCGCCGGCCAGTCGGCGTAGCGCCGCCGCCAGTCCGAGCGCGGCCGCAGCCACACCGCGAAGGTCTCGGCGAAATCCTCATCGGGATGGCTCTGCGCGTACCACAGGCGCAGATGCTGGACGTAGTTCTTGCTCGCCGGATTGGGCCGGTAATATTTCGGGTAGCGCGTGGTCGAGGGCCCGAACAGCTCCTGCCAGCGGCGGCGGCGGTTGAGCTGGTAGGCGTGGCGCACGACGTGGCCCGCCTCGTGGCGCAGGATCTTCATGCACTCCGGGATGGTGCCGCCCTCGACGTCGATGATCTTGCGCCGCTCCAGCCGCATCAGACGGGGATGGGCGAGGTAGAACGGGATGGCGATGCCCGGCGTGGTGTCCGGGCTGAACCACTCGTCGGAGATCCAGGCATGCGGCCTGATGCCGATGCCGCGCTGCTCGAGCTCGCCGTGCAGCTCGTTCAGGCAGTACTCCAGCCAGGTGCCTTCGATACGGACCTTGAGGTCCTTGAGGCGGAGCTTCAGCAGCTCATCGTCGGGCAGGCGCGCCCAGGGAAAATGACGACGAGCCACCCCAGCGATCCTACTTCGCCTGCCGTTCCCAGCGCTCGGTCTCCGACATGAAGACGCCGGCGCTGACCGGTGTGAGGTTGTAGTTCACCACCATCGGCGGCGAGCGACTGGCGCAACGCGCTCCGTTGTCCTCGCAGCTGCGGGTGATGTTGAGATGCAGGCCGGCGCCGCTGGCGCTGTAGCTGCCGTGGTGCTGCAGGCCGTTGGTCAGGTTGTGGAAGAAGAATCCGCCGCCCGGTTCGAAGCGCATCATCACCGTCTGGCGCGGTTCCTGCCGCTCCCACTTCCATGAGCCGACGATGAACGCGCCCGGCGAGGCGAAGCTGCCGTCAGGGAAGTTCAGGGCCTGCGCCGCCGCCGGCGCCGGCAGGGCAAGCGGCCACAGCGCCAGCAGGGCGAGAACGACGAAGCGGACGGAGCGCATGGCGATGCTCCTGCGACTCGTCACGGGCCCGGCTGCGCCAGCGTCGGCGCGCTGTCGGCGTTGGTGGTACGGTGCAGGTCGCGCACCTTGGTGGCGTCGTAACGCCGCGCACGATGCATCGTCGCGCGATTGTCCCACATCACCAGGTCGTGCGGCCGCCAGACATGGGTGTAGACGAACTGGCGCTGCGTGGCGTGCTCGGTCAGGTCGCGAATCAGCGCGCGCGCCTCGGGCACCGGCCAGCCCTCGATGCCGCCGATATGCGCCGAGAGATAGAGCGACAGCCGGCCGCTCGACTCGTGACGGCGCACCAGGCGCTGGCGCACCGGCGCCCACTTCACCCGCTCCTCCTCGGTAAAGTCGGTGAAGCCCAGGATGCCGCGCGAGAAGATCTGGCTGTGCACCGTCACCATGTCGCGCACCAGCTCCCTGGTCTCCTGGTCGAGCGCGTCCCACGCCGCGCGCATGTCGGCAAACTCGGTGTCGCCGCCGCTTTCGGGAATCACCCGCGCCGACAGCGCCGAATACTTCGCCGGCGTCGCCTTGAACGAGGAATCGGAGTGCCAGAGCATGTTGCCGAGGCTGAACAGCCGCTTGCGGTCGTCGCGCGCCAAGACGTTGCCGTGCTTGTCGAGGTTGGAGATGTCGTTGACGTCCATGCTCAGCCGGCGATCCTCGGCCCTGGCGATGTCGCCGGTCGCCGTCTCCATCGGCCCGAAATTGCGGCTGAAGGCGAGCTGCTGCTCGTCGTCGATGTCCTGGCCGCGGAACACCAGCACGGCGTAACGGTCCATGCCGGCGGAAACCGCCGCGACCTCTTCGGGCGTCAGCTTCCTGCGCAGGTCGATGCCTCGGACTTCACCGGCGAAGTCCGGGCGGGCGGGGTCGCGGGGAATGATGCTGAGCGTCATATCCCAAGGCTCGCGCGTTCATGGCCCGAAGACAAGCCACTCGCGCCTTGAAATTGCCCGCGCCGCCCCTGATGTTGCGCCGCAACCAACCCCTCGACGGACTCCATGGCCGACCCGCAACACGACCGCCCCCGCCTCGCCATCCTGCCGGCGCTGATCTTCAGCTCGCGCTGGCTGCAGCTGCCGCTCTATCTCGGGCTGATCGTCGCCCAGGGCGTCTACGTGTTCCTGTTCGTCAAGGAACTGTGGCACCTGGTGGCCACGGCAATGACCATCAACGAGCAGCAGATCATGCTGGTCGTGCTGGGCCTGATCGACGTGGTGATGATCTCCAACCTGCTGATCATGGTGATCGTCGGCGGCTATGAGACCTTCGTCTCGCGCCTGCGGCTGCAGGGTCATCCCGACCAGCCGGAATGGCTGAGCCACGTCAACGCCAGCGTGCTGAAGATCAAGCTGGCGATGGCGATCATCGGCATCTCCTCGATCCATCTGCTGCGCACCTTCATCGAGGCCGGCGCCCTGGGCGGGCCCAAGGCGAACTTCACCGAGCAGGCGGTGATGTGGCAGACGCTGATCCACCTCGCCTTCATCGCCTCGGCGATCGGCATCGCCTATGTCGACCGGCTGACCTACACCCCGCCGGCCGCAGGCAAGGTGACGGGGCACTGAGCTGGGCTTCTCCGTCATTCTGAGCGCAGCGAGGAGTCTCCTCGCTATAGGAGATCCCTCGCTTAACTCGGGATGACCCTTCGGGTCACTTCACCGATGAGAAGCTGGTCGGCGCCAGGAACTGGTTGCTGACATTGGCGACGATCGCGCCGTCCTTCTCGGTCTCGGCGCGCTTGGCGAGCCACTCCGGATCGGACGCGAACTTGTTCCACCTGGTTTCTCGGTCCGCCAGCGAATCCCACTCCAGCAGGTAGAAGAGATCCTGGTTGGATTCGCCCACCAGCACTGTCCAGAAGCCGGCCTGCCTGATGCCGTGCTTCTCCCACAGCTTCAGCGTGATGGTGTCGAAGCGCTTCAGCAGCGCCGGCAGGCGGCCGGGCACGCAGCGATAGACGCGCAGCTCGTAGATGCTCATGGCGATGATCCCTCGACCGTTGTTGCGGCGAACGGCGCGCACTTCACCACCACATCCGGCACGACGGAAGCGCTTACTTGAGCGCCACCGCGATCAGGCCGCCCACCGCCCCCAGCGGCTTGGCCTGCTCCTCGCTCAGCCCGTGGCGTTGCTTCAGCATCGCGGGATCGTTGTAGCCGGCCCAGACCGTGCCGGCGGCGTCCTGCCAGACGAGGATCTTGAGCGGCAGGTCGATGGCCAGCGACGGCCTGGCCTGCATCAGGGGCGTGCCGCCCTTGGGATTGCCGAGCACGATCAGCTGCGTCGGCCGCATCTCGAGGCCGGCCTTCTTCGCCTCGCCCGAATGGTCGATGCGCGCGAAGATCGTCAGCCCGCGCGCCTTGGCGGCCGCCTCGATCCTGCTCACCGAGTCGGCGACGCTGTGCTGGCTGGGCACGGCGACGATGCCGTTCTCCGACGCGACCGCCGCCAGCGGCGCGAGCAGCAGCGCGAAAAGCAGAGAGATTCTCGGCATCGTCACCTCCCTCGTCGAGGAGGCGATGCCAGCCCGCCGGCGGCCGCACGATCAACTCAAGCCGGTTCACCATCGCGGCACCGGCCTCGCGACGCTGGCCGTCAGTCGAGACGATAGACGCGGGCGGCGGTGCCGCTGAAAAGCGCCGTCTTCTCGGCCGCCGAGGCGCCCGAAGCGAGGCGCTTGAAGGCGTTCCACAGCACGGCGTAGCCAGTCGATACCTTGTCGACCGGAAAATTGCTCTCGAACATGCAGCGAGCCTCGCCGAATCGATCGATGCAGTATTCGATCCACGGGCTCCAGTCGTCAGCGATGTCGCGCGAGGTCGGCGGCACCGGGCGGTCGTAATGGTCGAGGACGCCGACCTTCATGCCCAGCCCGCCGAGCTTCACGGTGACGTTCTGGCACTTTGCCAGCTCGGCGATGTCCTTGCGCCATTGCGCATAAACCTCTGCGGTCCGCCCGGCGTAGGGCCCGATGCCGAGCGGTCCGCCGCAGTGGTTGAGGATGATCGAGGTATCGGGAAAGGCGCGCGCCAGGTCGGTCACCTCGGACAGTTGCGGATGGTACTGCCAGGCCTCGAACGAGACGCCGAGCGGCGCCAGCTGGGCGAAGCCTTCACGGAAGGCCTTGTCGGCGTAGAGGCCCTTGGGCGGGTTGGTGTGGCTGTTGCGGATCTGCGGGCTTTCGTCCCAGCCGGCGGCGTGGCGGATGCCGCGGAAGCGGCCATTGCCGGCGGTGATCTGCGCCTCCAGCACCGCGCGCGCTCCGGCGCCCAGGGTGAGATCGGCATGGCTGACGATGGCGGCGCAGGCACGGGTGTCGCCGTAGATGCCGCTGGCGCTCATCGCCGCCACGCCGTTGGCGAACTCGGTCTCGCCGACCGGACGCATCTCGCGCGGGCCGTCCTTGCGGTAGTAGGCCATGCAGTCGACGAACACGGTGGCGACGACATTGTGGCCCGAGCCGGTGTCGGCCAGCAGCTCGTCGAGCAGGTAGCGGTGGTTGGCGCGATCCCACAGGTGGTGGTGCGGATCGACGATCGGCAGGTCAGGCTCGAGGATCTCTTCCCTGGCCTGCTTGGACAGCCACTCGTCGAGCGGCGCCACGACGTTGCCCAGCGGCGCGGCGGGTTTGCCTGATGCCATGCGCGTCTCTCCCACGATCCTTCGCGTTGGCAACTTAGAGCGCATCCCGCCTGGACGAAATGACTCTGTCACTCCGAGCACAGCGAGGAATCCAGTGATTGCATCTGGATTCTTCGCTGCGCTCGGAATGACGGGAGCGCTTCAGGCGAAGGCGAGCAGCGCACGCTCCGTCAACAGGAAGTCCAGCCTTGCATCATTGGGACCTGTCGGCACGCGCGCGACGCGCTGGACCTCGAAGGCGACGCCGATCGCCGTGATGGCGCGGCGTGCGCGCAGGTGCGCCAGCGTGCGATCGAAATAGCCGCCGCCATAGCCCAGCCGGAAGCCGGCGGGATCGACGGCCAGCAGCGGCACGATCAGCGCATCGGGCTCGATGACGGGCGCTGCGGCCGGCGGCTGCGAGGTGCCCACCGGTCCGCGTTCCAGCGGATCGCCCGGCCGCCAGGCATGGAAGGTCAGCGGCTCGCCGCGCCGGGGCGTGCGCGGCAGGCTGAGCGCATGGCCATCGTCGTGCAGGGCCTGCAGCAGCGGGCGGATGTCGATCTCCTCGCCCATCGGCCAGAAGGCGGAGATCGCCGGCACCGTGCCGATACCCTCGCGCGCCGGCACCGGCCGCTCGCGCCGCCAGATGCGCACCAGTGCCGCACGCGCCTGCGCGCGCACATCGTCGGCGATCGCCGCTCGCCGGGCGATCATGTCGACACGCAGGTCGCGCTTGAGCTGGAGGAGAGGTTCGTCGGTCATTGCCCGCGACGAGCAAGGGGTGGGGCGGCGCCACGGTGGCCGTGAAGGCCCGGCTTAACCTCTGTGGCCTGCAAACGCAGGTGGGCGCCGTGTGGTCGAGACCAGGGTCAAGACCAGGAACAGCTCCCTAGAGGAGAGCATTGGCCCCAGGGTTCTTGCGGCCCACGCACCGCGCAGCACTCCGCCCCGTTGCCAATGTAGGGACGAAGGCGCGGCGCGACAACGTCTTCCGCGAGCGCCCGCCCTCCCGATCAGGCGGCGGCAACCTTGCGGGCGAGCCCCTCGATGCGCGTCTCGAGGCCGGAGAACAGATCCTCCAGCCGCACCTCCGGCTCGGCCGCGGCGCGCCGGCTCGCCTCGGCGCGCACGCTGGCGAGCTCCTCGCGCAGCACCTGAAGCTCGCCGCGGGCGCGTGCGGCTTCCATCTCGGCCTGCTCGACGCGGCCCGCGACCTCGCGCGCCTTGTCGGCCATCATCAGGGCACCGAGCACCAGCAGCTTGATCTCCGGTGCGCCGGCGATCTGCTTGCGCAGGTCGATCACGCATTCGTCGAGGTCGGCGGCGAGCGCCAGAAGGCGCTCTTCCTCGCCCTCGGCGCAGGCGATCTCGTACTGGCGATTATTGATACGGACGGACACGTGCGGCATGGCCGGCACTCACATTCGTTCTTGGAGGGGGTCGATCGTTGTTATTGGTCGCCAGTGTGGAGCAGGCGACGGAGACGGTCAACGCTGGTCGGCCGTCAGGAGATTGCGGATATGCGTCATCGCCCGTTCGAGCCGTGCCTCGACATCGGAGGCGACGCGCTTGAGCTCTTCGTGCTGGCTTTCGAGCGCAGAGAGCTTGGCCGCCAGTTCGTCGGCCCGCGCGGTCTCCTCGCGCAGGCGCTGCTCGATCATCTTCTCGAGCCGGCTGAGCGCGTTGTTGACCTTGCCCTTGGCCTCGTCGATGCCCTTGGCTTCGTCGAGCTTCGTCGTCATCGGCAATTCTTTCTCGTGGGGCTCGCCCGGGGCCTGTTGCAGCATTGGCCTAGAATGGGCGCATGCAGCGATACCGTCAATATCTCGCGGGCTATGAGCAATCCACACGCAATATCTGGTCGTCTTCCACAAAACCGTCATTGAACCACTGATTCAGACAAGTACGCCGAAAGCGCTTGCGCCTCAAGGGGCTGGCGGCCGCCGGCGATCGTTTCGCGTCGCCGGGCAAGCGGCACATGGCGCGCATTGACGCCGCGCGGACCCCTCGGCATGGTGCGCGCCCTCAGGCAAACCGGCCGATTCCCGCCCTCGCGCCCGCAGAAATCCCGATCATGACCGTTTCGACCGCCGCTGCTCCGACATCAGCCGTCATCGCCCACAATGACATGGCGAACGCCATCCGGGCGCTGGCGATGGACGCGGTGCAGCAGGCCGATTCGGGCCATCCCGGCATGCCGATGGGCATGGCCGACGTGGCCACGGTGCTGTTCTCGAAGTTCCTGAAATTCGACGCCGCTGATCCCAGCTGGCCCGACCGCGACCGTTTCGTGCTGTCGGCCGGCCACGGCTCGATGCTGCTGTATTCCCTGCTCCATCTCACCGGCTACCCCGACATGCCCCTGGAGGAGCTCAAGCACTTCCGCCAGGTCGGCTCGCGCACCGCCGGCCATCCGGAATACGGCCATGCCGCCGGCATCGAGACCACGACCGGCCCGCTCGGCCAGGGGCTGGGCAACGCCGTGGGCATGGCGATCGCCGAGCGCTCGCTGGCGGCGCATTTCGGCGACGCCGTGGTCGATCACTACACGTGGGCCATCGCGGGTGATGGCTGCCTGATGGAAGGCATCGGCCAGGAGGCGATCACGCTGGCCGGCCATCTCGGGCTGGGCCGCCTGATCGTGCTGTTCGACGACAACGGCATCTCGATCGACGGCGCGACGTCGCTGTCGACCTCGGAAGATCACCTGATGCGCTTCTCCGCCGCCGGCTGGCACGTGCAGCGCGTCGACGGCCACGACCCGGATCAAATCGAGCGGGCGATGACCCTCGCCAAGGCCGTCGCCGACAAGCCCTCGATGATCGCCTGCCGCACCGTGATCGGCTACGGCGCGCCGAAGAAGGCCGGCACCGCCGCCACGCACGGCGCGCCTCTGGGCAAGGAGGAGATCGAGGGCGCGCGCGCCAAGCTCGGCTGGCCGCATCCGCCGTTCGTGATCCCCGACAATATCCTCGCCGCCTGGCGCGCGCTGGGTACGCGCGGCGCCGCCGCGCACAAGGCCTGGCAGGCGCGCCTCGGCGCGCTGGCCGCGGCCGACCGGCTGGAATGGGATCGAAGGCAGTCCGGCGCGCTGCCCGCCGCGCTCGACGGCGCGCTGGCCACGTTCAAGGCCAAGGTCTCGAGCGAGAAGCCGTCCTGGGCGACGCGCAAGTCGAGCCAGGAAGTGCTCGAGGTGATCAACCCGCTGCTGCCCGAGACCATCGGCGGCTCGGCCGACCTCACCGGCTCGAACAACACCCGCACCGCCACGCTGAAGCCGCTGCAGAAGGGCCAGTGGGACGGCCGTTACGTCTTCTACGGCATCCGCGAGCATGCCATGGCCGCGGCGATGAACGGCATCGCCCTGCATGGCGGCGTGATCCCCTATGGCGGCACCTTCCTGGTCTTCACCGACTATTGCCGGCCCTCGATCCGGCTGTCGGCGCTGATGGGCCTGCGCGTAATTTACGTCATGACGCACGACTCGATCGGCCTGGGCGAGGATGGCCCGACGCACCAGCCGGTCGAGCATCTCGCCGCCCTGCGCGCGATCCCCAACCTGCAGGTGTTCCGCCCCGCCGACGTGGTCGAGACGGCGGAATGCTGGGAACTGGCATTGCGTTCGCCGGAGACGCCCAGCGTCATCGCGCTGACGCGACAGAACGTGCCGACGATCTGCGGTGGCATCGCCGAGAACCGCTCGGCCAGGGGCGCCTATATCCTCGCCGGCTCGGCCGCCGACTCCGCGCGCCTGATCGCCTCGGGCTCGGAAGTCGCGCTGGCGCTCGCCGCGCGCGAGCTGCTGGCCAGCGACGGGATCAGCGCCGCCGTGGTCTCGATGCCGTCCTGGGAGCTCTTCGCGCAGCAGTCCGAGGAGTATCGCGTCGAGATCCTCGGTCGGCACGGCACGGTGCGCGTCGCGTGCGAGGCGGCAACATCGTTCGGCTGGGAGCGTTGGCTGGGCAGGCGCGGCCGCTTCGTCGGCATGAGCGGCTTCGGCGCCTCGGGCAAGGCGGCCGATCTCTACAAGCACTTCGGCATCACGCCGGAAGCCATCGCCTCAGCGGCGCGCGACGCGCTCGCCGCCAGGGCCTGACTGAAGCAAGACGGAGGGATTACCATGGCAGTCCGTGTCGGCATCAACGGCTTCGGCCGCATCGGCCGCAACATCCTGCGCGCCATCATCGAGTCGGGCCGCAAGGACATCGAGGTCGTCGGCGTCAACGATCTGGGCCCGGTCGAGACCAACGCCCACCTCTTCCGCTTCGACTCGGTGCACGGCCGCTTCCCGGGCGACGTCAAGGTCGAGGGCGACACGATCGATGTCGGGCGCGGCAAGATCAAGGTCACGGCCGAGCGCGACCCCTCGAAGCTGCCGTGGAAGGAGCTCGGTGTCGAAATCGCCATGGAGTCGACCGGCATCTTTACGGCGAAGGACAAGGCCTCGGCGCACCTGACCGCCGGCGCCAGGCGCGTGCTGATCTCGGCGCCGGGCGAGAATTCCGACCTGACGGTGGTCTACGGCGTCAACCACGACAAGCTGACCAGGGACCACGTCATCGTCTCCAACGCCTCGTGCACGACGAACTGCCTGGCCCCGGTCGCCAAGGTCCTCAACGACGCCATCGGCATCGAGAAGGGCTTCATGACGACGATCCACGCCTATACCGGCGACCAGCCGACGCTCGACACGATGCACAAGGACCTCTACCGCGCGCGCGCCGCCAACCTGTCGATGATTCCGACCTCGACCGGCGCGGCGAAGGCCGTCGGCCTGGTGCTGCCCGAGCTCAACGGCAAGCTCGACGGCGTGGCGATCCGTGTGCCCACCCCCAACGTATCGGTCGTCGACTTCAAGTTCGTGGCCAAGAAGAAGACCGACGCCAAGGAGGTCAACGAGGCGATCAAGCGCGCCGCCGCCAACCAGCTCAAGGGTATCCTCGGCTGGACCGACGCGCCCAACGTCTCGGTCGACTTCAACCACGATCCGCATTCTTCGGTCTTCCACATCGACCAGACCAAGGTGATGGACGGCACGCTGGTGCGCGTCATGAGCTGGTACGACAACGAGTGGGGCTTCTCCAACCGCATGAGCGACACCGCCGTCGCCATGGGCAAGCTGGGCTGAGGCGCAGCAAGTCCTACCTTCCCCGGAGGGGGGAAGGGCAAAAGCATCCCCCTTCCCCTTGCGCCGAAACCGCTCCATCGTAGGCGCATGAAGAGCAAGCAGCCCGCCCGCGCCAAGGCCGCTGCGGCAGCTAAGCCGCGCGTGGTGGTGTCCAACACATCGCAGCGCGTCGCGATCACGGCATGGCGCGGCGAGGCGCCGCGCCGCACGGTGATCGTGGTGCACGGCTGGAAGCACGTCTCGGCGGCGCTGCAGGCGGCGGGCGAGGCCAGGGCGAACATCACCCTGATCAGCCCGGCCGGCGCCTCCTATACGCATGGCGCGGCGTTCTGGGCGGCGATCGTCAAGCGCGCGCAGGCGCTGTTCCCGACCGCCGACGCCGAGATCGTGCTCGATTGCGACGGCGCGCCGGGCCATGCGCTGGCAGCCTTCCGCGTCGGGCTGAAGACCGTCGCCTTCGCCGGCAACGCGGCGGCCGCCGCGAGGCTGATGGACATCGCCCAGCGCCACGATGCGCGGCTGATCGAGCGGCCGCCGACCCATCTCGACCTGATCCACAGCCGCGATCCACTGGCCGCCTGCCAGGCCTTGCTCGCCGGCCGCGAGGGCTGAAGCCCATGCGGCTGCTCGCACGCCCGCTGACAGCCGAGGCGTTCGCGCCCTACGGCGAGGTGCTGACACCGCCCAAGGATCCGGGCCGCGCCTATTTCGAGAGCGCGCTCGCCAACAGTCGCGCGAATGCGCGGCCCAGCGTCTCGCTCTCGCATCGCGTGCCGCTCGAGCGGCCGGTGCTGGAGAGCGATCTGCTGGAGCGCCACGAATTCTCCTCGCAGACCTTCGTGCCGCTCGACGTGTCGCGCTGGCTGGTCGTGGTCTGCCCGCATGCCCCAGGCGGCGGACCCGACGCGGCGAAGGCCATCGCCTTCGTCGCCGGCCCCGGCCAGGGCGTGACCTATCGCGCCGACACCTGGCATCACGGGCTCACCGTGCTCGACCGCGCCGCGCGCTTCGCCATCTTCATGTGGCGCGACGGCGGGCCGACCGACGAGGAATTCGTCAGGGTGCCGCCGTTCACCGTCACGGTGGATGAGTGAGCCCGAGCGCATGAAGATGCCGGCGGGACGCCGGCGCTCCCAAGGAGGAGAGCCCGATGGCCTGGGAATCGAAGCGCGACTTCATCGGTTACGCTGGCAAGCCGCCCAACCCGCAATGGCCCAACGGGGCGCGGCTGGCGATCAACTTCGTCGTCAACTTCGAGGAGGGCTCGGAAGCCTCGATGCAGGACGGCGAGGGCTACACCGAGACGGCGCTGACCGAAGCCAGCACCTCGGCCTCCGACGTGCGCGGCCGCGACCTCGGCGGCGAGGCCATGTTCGAGTACGGCAGCCGCGTCGGCTTCTGGCGCCTGCATCGCCTGTTCCAGGAGCGCAGCCTGCCGATCACCGTCTATGGCTGCGGGCTGGCGCTGGAGCGCAACCCGCCAGCGGCGGCCGCAATCCGGGAGGCCGGCTACGACGTGTGCAGCCATGGCTGGCGCTGGGTGAAGCACTTCCTGCTGAGCGAGGCGGAGGAGCGCGAGCACATCCGCAAGGCCGTCGAGTCGATCGCGCGCATGACCGGCGAGCGGCCCTATGGCTGGTATTCGCGCTACGCGCCCAGCGTCAACACGCGGCGCCTGCTGGTCGAGGAAGGCGGCTTCCTCTACGACTCCGAGACCTACAACGACGAGCTGCCCTACTGGACCACGGTCACGGAAAAGCCACACCTGGTGATCCCCTACTCGATCACCAACAACGATACCAAGCTGCTGGGCAATATCGGCGCCACATCGGAGTGGCTGGCCTACATCCAGGGCGCCTTCGACCTGCTCTACGCCGAGGGCGCGACGGCGCCCAAGATGATGAATGTCGGCCTGCACATGCGCATCATGGGCCACCCGGCGCGCGCCTGGGCGCTGCAGCGCTTCCTCGACCACGTGATGAAGCACAAGGACGTCTGGGTGGCACGCCGCGTCGACATCGCGCGCCACTGGATCAAGACCCATCCCTATCCGGGCAAGGGGCTGAACGAATGATCCTCCCTTCCCCCGGAGGTGGAAGGTGGCGCGAAGCGACGGAAGGGGGATGTCGAAGACGGACTCCTGCGTTCGTCTTCGACATCCCCCATCCGCCCTGCGGGCACCTTCCCCCTCCGGGGGAAGGGAACGGACCCCGCGTTTACAAGCAAGTCGGCCCTCGCTAGAAACGCCGCGACCGGCGCCCCCGCAGGCGCCCCAGGAGGGAAGCCGTGAAGATCACCCGTACCGTCAAAAAGATCCTCGACAACTACGAGAGCGACAATCCCGGCACCAAGGGCAACCTCGCGCGCATGCTGATGCACGGCAAGCTGGGCGGCTCGGGCAGGATGGTGATCCTGCCCGTCGACCAGGGCTTCGAGCATGGCCCGGCGCGTTCCTTCGCGCCCAACCCCGACGCCTACGACCCGCACTACCACTACCAGCTCGCGGTCGACGCGGGGCTCAACGCCTATGCGGCACCACTGGGGCCGCTCGAGGCCGGCGCCGACTCCTTCGCCGGCGCGATCCCGACCATCCTCAAGGTCAACAGCGCCAACTCGCTGTCGACCAACAAGGACCAGGCGGTCACCGCCTCGGTGAAGGACGCGCTGCGAATCGGCTGCTCGGCGATCGGCTTCACCATCTATCCCGGCTCGGAAGACCAGTATGAGATGATGGAGGAGATCCGCGAGATGGCCGCCGAGGCCAAGTCATACGGCCTCGCCGTCGTCATGTGGTCCTATCCGCGCGGCGGCAAGCTCGACAAGGCGGGCGAGACCGCGCTCGACGTCTGCGCCTACGCCGCTCACATCGCCGCGCTGCTCGGCGCGCACATCATCAAGGTCAAGCCGCCGACCGACGTGCTGTGGCAGCCCGAGGCCAAGGCCGCCTACGAGAAGGCCAAGGTCGACGGCTCGACGCTCGCCAAGCGCATCGAGCACGTGATGAAGGCGACCTTCAACGGAAGGCGCATCGTCGTGTTCTCCGGCGGCGAGGCCAAGGATCTCGACGGCCTCTACAACGAGATCCGTGGATTGCGCGACGGCGGCGCCAACGGCTCGATCATCGGCCGCAACACCTTCCAGCGCCCGCGCGCCGAGGCGATCGACATGCTCGATAAGATCATCGCCATCTACCAGGGCAAGATGTGAGCAACCAGGCGCAGCGCTGCCGGCTCTACCTGATCACGCCACCGGCGCTGCCGCATCCGCAGATCTTCGCCGACGAGCTGCGCGCGGCGCTCGAGGGCGGCGACGTGGCGGTGCTGCAGCTGAGACTGAAGGATGTCGGCGACGACCACATCGCGCGCGCCGCCGACGTGCTGCGGCCGATCTGCCAGCTGCGCGACGTGGCGCTGATCATGAACGACCGGCCCGACCTGGCGCTGAAGCTCGACTGCGACGGCGTGCATGTCGGCCAGGAGGATACGCCCTACGCCGAGGCGCGCCGGCTGCTGGGGCCCGATCGCATCGTCGGCGTCACCTGCAAGGCCTCGCGCCACCTGGCGATGGAGGCCGCCGAGGCCGGCGCCGACTACGTCGCCTTCGGCGCCTTCTTCACCTCGTCGACCAAGAGCGCCACGACGCCGGCGCCGCTCGACATCCTCGAGTGGTGGGACGAGATGATGACCGTGCCGTCGGTCGCCATCGGCGGCATCACCACGGAGAATTGCCGCCCCCTGGTCGAGGCCGGGGCCGATTTTCTCGCTGTCGCCAACGGCGTGTGGGGTCATCCCGAGGGGCCGACCGCTGCGGTGCGGGCCTTCGAAACGATCTTCGGCGAGCTGGCGCGGTGAGCGCCGTGCGCGCGCCGCTGCTGCTGCTGTGCGCGCTGGCGACGGGATGCATCGCCGGCGATTCCGGCGAGGCGGGATCGTCGCGCCTGCTGCTCAGCCGCGTCACCTTCGATCGCACCAGCGCGCTGGGCTATCGCGCGCATGTCGAGACGGCGCATCGCTTCGCGCGTGACGTCGCGCTGCTGCGCGGCGAGAGCCGCGGCCGGCCGGTGATGATCGAGTGCCATACCGACGCCAAGGGCAGCCCGCAATTCAATCAGGGCCTGAGCCAGCGCCGTGCCCGCACCATGCGCGACATCCTGATCAACGCCGGCATCGATCCGGGGCGGCTGCGCACCGGCACGCCCGGCGCCACGCGGCTGGGCACGCCGGCCGGCGCCACGACTGTCAGCGCGCGCCCAGGCGACATGCCGCTGACGCACAACAGGTACTGCGATCTGTACGTGATCTGACTGGGAGCGCCGGCGTCCCGTCGGCTCTTCTCATGATGCCGGCGGGACGCCGGCGCTCCCATGATCACCGCGCCACCGGCAGCCACAGCACGTCCTCGATGCGCTCGGCGCCGAGGCAGAGCATTGCCAGGCGATCGAAGCCCAGCGCGATGCCTGCGCAGTCCGGCAGGCCGTGCTCCAGCGCGGCGAGGAAGTCCTCGTCGATCGGATAGCGCTCGCCATAGAGCGCCTGCTTCAGGGCCATGTCCGCCTCGAAGCGCTCGCGCTGCTGGGCGGCGTCGGTGAGCTCGCCGAAGGCGTTGGCCAGCTCCACGCCGCAGGCATAGAGCTCGAAGCGCTCGGCCAGGCGCGGATCGTCGGGCCTGGGCCGCGACAGCGCCGCCATCGACACCGGGTAGTCGCACAGGATAGTCGGCCGGCCGAAGCCCAGCCTGCCCTCGACGCGCTCCAGCATGACGCGGAAGAACACGTCCTCCCAGGTGTCGCCGTCCGACGTGCGGATGCCGATCGAGCGCGCGGCGCGCGACAGCAGCGCGACGTCGGGCGCGTGCGGATCGGGCGCCGTGGCCAAGAGGTCGATGCCGGCATATTGGTGGAAGGCCTCAGCCACGCTCAGCCGCTCGAACGGGCCGCTGACGTCGCATCCCGCGCCGCGCCATGCCAGGCGCCCTGTGCCGGCGGCCCTGGTCGCCGCGCGAAGCAGCGTCTCGCAATCGTCCATCAGGTCGCGATAGGTCGCGCCGGCACGGTACCATTCGAGCATGGTGAACTCTGGATGGTGCAGGTCCGAGCGCTCGCCGTTGCGAAAGACGCGGGCGAACTGGAACAGGCGCGGCACGCCGCCGGCCAGCAGCTTCTTCATCGCGAATTCGGGCGAGGTGTGGAGATAGAGCTTCCTGCGCGAATCGTCGGGACCGACCAGCTCGCTGGCGAAGGCGCGCAGGTGCACCTCCATGCCGGGGGAGACCTGCAGGACCGGCGTCTCGATCTCGACGAAACCCTCTCCCGCGAACCAGGCGCGCAGGGCCGCCAGGATGCGGCCGCGTGCCAGCAGCGCGGGCAGCCTGCGCCCCAGCCGGTCGGGCCGCCAATCCGGCGCGCCTGCGATATCCGCACTCATGGTCGCGAGGCTAGCACGCCGCGCTCGACGGCAGGTGCGAATCGAACCATTCTCCCGCCGGTTCTCGCCAGACGGATGGCATGGAATGGACGGCGCGACGATCGATCGCTTCTGCCGCAGGCTGCCCAGGGCCACGCGCGTGGTGCAGTGGGAAGGCGTCATCGTCTTCAAGGTCGGCGGCAGGATGTTCTGCATGCTGCCACCGCGCGAGAAGAAGCGACGCGAGGCGTGGTTCAAGGCCGACGACGCGCACTACGACTCGCTGAAGGAGGCGCCCGGCTTCCGGCCCTGCCCCTATCTCGCGCGCGCCCGCTGGGTGGCGGTGGAGCATCCCGAGAAGCTCGAGGAGGAGATGCTGAAGGCCTATCTGCGCCGCGCCCACCAGGTCATCGCCGCCAGGCTGCCGCGCAAGACGCAGCTGTCGCTCGGCTTCGCCCCGCCGCCGCGGCCGACGACGAAGCGACGCTCCGCCTTCGACGAGCCGTTCTAGAACATGGTCCCGACAGGTCGAGCCGCCACTGTCATCCCGAGCGCAGCGAGGGATCTTGAGACCAGCGAAAGATCCCTCGCGATGTTCGGGATGACAGCAGAGCATTTCGAGCACGGAATTCCATGAGCCACGTCCCCTTCGTCGAGTCGGGCTCCTACCCCGTCCGCCCCGGCAATGCGCTGCGTCCGCTGATCGACGGCACGCCGGTGTTCCGCCGCATCTGCGAGGCGGTCGAGAGCGCGCGGCACAGCGTGTGGATCTGCGCCGCCTTCGCCACCATCGACTTCCGCATGCCCGACGCGCGCGGCTCGTTCTTCGACGTGCTCGATCGCGCCGCCGCGCGCGGCCTCGACGTGCGGGTGATCTTCTGGCGGCCCAACAGCCACGAGGGCAATGCTACCGCCTTCCGCGGCACGGCGCTCGACCGCGAGTTCCTGGGCGCGCGCGGCACAGGCTGGCGCATCCGCTGGGATCGCACGCACGACGCCTATTGCCAGCACCAGAAGAGCTGGCTGATCGACGCCGGCCACGACCGCGAGATCGCGTTCGTCGGCGGCGTCAACATGACCCTGCGCGGCGAGTCCGTGCCGGGCCATCCCGGGCCCGGCGAGCGCCACGATCTCTATCTCGAGATCGCCGGCCCCGCTTCCACCGACGTGCACCACAATTTTGTGCAGCGCTGGAACGAGGCCAGCGAGCGCGACGTCGAGGACGGCCATTGGGGCCATACCGGCGACGACCAGCTGCCCTTTCCGACCAGGCTCTCGCCGCCGCGCGGCACGGCGCCGGTGCAGATCCAGCGCACTGTCCATGCCGGCCGCTATCGCGACGGCACCGCGACGCCGGGCGGACGGGTCTTCGACATCGCCGGCGGCGAGCGCTCGATCCTCGACCAGTACCTGCGCGCCATCGATGCCGCCCGGCGCACGATCTACATCGAGAACCAGTCGGTGCCGATCGTCGCCGTGGCCGGACGGCTCGAGGCGGCGCTGCAACGCGGCGTCGATGTCGTCATGCTGGTGCCGGCCGAGGTCGAGCCCTTCGTGCGCGAAGCGCGCCGGCGCGGCGAGCGGCAGGCGCTGTTTCAGCAGCTGGGCGTGCTCGATCGCTACGTGAACTTCCGCATGGCCGGCATCCAGGGCCACACCGCCAGGGGCGAACCCTACGGCATCTACGTCCACGACAAGGTGATGATCGTCGACGATGCCTGGGCGACCATCGGCTCGTGCAACCTGCACGCCTTCTCGCTCGAAGGCAGCACCGAGCTCAATGCCGCGTTCCACGACCCCGACATCGCGCGCCGGCTGCGCTGCGATCTGATGGCCGAGCATCTAGGCCGCGACGTCGAGGCGCTCGACGAGCGCGCGGCGATGGCGCTGTACCGCGAGATCGTCGACGCCAACCGTTACCGGCTCGATACCGGCGCACGGGACTGGCAGGGACTCGCCTTTCGGCTCGACGCGGCGACCTACGGCATGGATTAATCGCGTCGACTCACCGCATTCGGAGCCCGGCGTTCACATGCTCGACGACAAATCCCTCGACCTGCTCTTCCGCACGGCGCGCACGCAGAACGGCTGGCTGCCGAAGCCGGTGACTGACGAGCAGATCCGCGCCATCTACGAGATCGTCAAGATGGGCCCGACCTCGGCCAACTCGCAGCCGGCGCGCTTCCTCTTCATCCGCACCAGGGAGGGCAAGGAGAAGCTCAGGCCGGCGCTGTCGGAGGGCAACACGGCCAAGACCATGGAAGCGCCGGTGACCGTGCTCGTCGCCTACGACACGCAGTTCTACGAGAACCTGCCGCGCCAGTTTCCGCACAACCAGGACGCCATCAACTGGTTCAAGGGCACGCCGGCAGCGATGCCCACCGCGGTGCGCAACGGCACGCTGCAGGGCGCCTACCTGATCATCGCCGCGCGCGCGCTGGGCCTCGACATCGGCGCCATGAGCGGCTTCAACAACGCACTGGTCGACGAGACCTTCTTCCCCGACGGCCGCTTCAAGTCGAACTTCCTGTGCAATATCGGCTACGGTGATCCGACGAAGCTCTTCGCGCGCAGCCCGCGCCTCGCCTTCGAGGACGCCTGCACGCTGATGTGAGCCATGGATCCTGAGGGAGGGATCGCGATGCGCAACTTCACCGAGGCCAACCTCACCGAGGAAGTCGTCGCCCGCATGGGCGAGGATTGCGATCCGCGCCTGCGCGAGGTGATGAGCGGCCTGATCCGCCACGTGCACGCCTTCGTGCGCGAGACGCGGCTGACGCCGGAGGAATGGATGAAGGGCATCCAGTTCCTCACCGAGGTCGGCAAATGGTGCGACGACAAGCGCCAGGAGTACATCCTGCTGTCCGACACCATGGGCGTGTCGATGCTGGTCGACGCCATCGCCAATCCCAGCGCCGGCAACACCACCGAGTCGACGGTGCTCGGCCCGTTCTTCCGCGAGAACCCGCCGATCATCGCCAATGGCGGCGATATTTCTCCCGGGATTGCGGGTAAGCGCATCGACGTCGATTGCCGCGTGCTGTCGGAGGACGGCACGCCGATTTCGGGTGCGCAGATCGATTGCTGGCAGGCCTCGCCCGACGGCGGCTACGATTCGCAGATGGGCGACGGCTCGAAGCACAATCTGCGCGGCCGGCTGAAGAGCGACGCCGCGGGCCGCTTCTGGTTCGAGACCACGCTGCCCGCCTGCTACCCGATCCCCGACGACGGCCCGGTGGGCGAGCTCCTGCGCGCCATGGGCCGCCACCCGTGGCGGCCGGGCCACCTGCATTTCTGGGTCCAGGCCCCGGGCCACCGCCAGGTCATCACCCACCTCTTCGTGCGCGGCGATCAGTACCTCGACAGCGACGTGGTATTCGGCGTCAAGGAAGCGCTGATCAGCGACTTTGGCGCCGCCAACGACCGCGGCAGGTTGAGCTACGACTTCCGGCTGAAGAAAGCGGCGTGAAGTGTCCGGCCTGCGGACACTAGGCACGCTGTGGCTGGCAGTCGTCATGCTGGCGTCTGCCGCGGGCAGTGTCGCCCACGCGCAGGACCGGATGCCGCCGCAGATCGGCTACCTGATCGACCGCACTGGCCCCGGCCTGCTCGATGCCGCGTTCCTCCGCGGCTTGCGCGAGCACGGTTATATTCTCGGCCAGACCATCAGCGTCGAATACCGCTGGACCGACGGCCATACGGAACGTCTTTCGGCCTTCGCCGCCGACCTGGTAGCGCGCCGCGTGAAGCTGATCGTCACGCAGGGCGCAGCGGCCACTCGCGCCGCCATGGCGGAAACCAAGACCATTCCCATCGTGATGGCCAGTACGCAGGACGCGGTGGCAGACGGACTGGTCGCCAGCCTGGCGCGTCCCGGCGGCAACGTCACAGGCCGCAGCGTCTACGCGCGCGAGCTGACGGCAAAGCGCCTCGAGCTTCTCAAGGAAGCCATCCCCGGCCTGTCACGCGTGGCGGTGTTGTGGAACGCCGCGGCGGCGGGTGTTCCAGGCCAGTTGCGCGAAGCCGAAGCGGCGGCTGCTGCGCTGCGCCTTGCCGTCGTGCCAGTCGAAGTCCGTATCCCGCAGGGACTCGACGAGGGCGTGCGCGGCGCCAAAGCCGCGGGTGCCGGCGCGGTGCTGATCCTCTCCGACAGCATCACGATTCAGAATCGATACGAAATCGGCGAAGCGGCCCTGCGCCACCGTTTGCCGTCGATGTTCGCCAACAAGATTTATGTCGAAGGGGGCGGCCTGCTGAGCTACGGACCCGATCTCGCGGAAAGCTTTCGCCTGGCGGCCGCTCACGTCGACAAGATTCTCAAGGGCGCCAATCCCGCCGACCTGCCGGTCGAGCAGCCGACACGCTTCGACCTAACCATCAATCTCAAGACGGAGAAGGCATTAGGCCTCACCCTGCCGGAAAGGTTCAGGGCACGAGCGGACGAGATGATGCAGTAATCGGCGCCCGGGCAGGGCTGCTAAAGCTGGATATCGTGGCTAATTCGCCCGGTTGCCCCCCCTCACCCGCTCTGATAGGTTCCGCGCGCTTTCCGGGGGCGGCATTCGCCCCCGGCCGTGTTTTTAGCCTCCGAGCCTCGGTCGACCCATGAAAGTGCCCATCAACACCATCCGTGCCGGCAACGTCATCGACGTCAATGGCCGCCTCTACGCCGCGATGAAGGTGCAGCACGTCAATCCTGGCAAGGGCGGCGCCTTCGTCACCCTGGAAGCCCGCGCGCTGAAGGAAGGCAACAAGCTGCAGGAGCGCTACCGCTCCGGCGAGACCGTCGAGCTGGTGCGCATCGACGCGCATGATTGCAGCTTCCTCTACAAGGACGCCGACGGCTTCCACTTCATGAACAAGGAAAACTACGAGCAGTTCACCATGACCGAGGAGATGATCGGCGCTGAGCGCGCGCCCTTCCTCCAGGACGGCATGGAAGTGGTCGTCTCGATGCACGAGACCACGCCGGTCGGCATCGAGATCCCCAAATCGGTGACCCTCAGGATCGTCGAGGCCGACGCGGTGGTGAAGGGCCAGACGGCCTCGTCGTCCTACAAGCCGGCGGTGCTGGAGAACGGCGTGCGCGTCATGGTGCCGCCGCATGTCGGCGCCGGCACGCGCATCGTGGTCAACACCGAGACCGGCGAGTACATGGAACGCGCCAAGGATTGACGGTGCAGCCGTCATCCCGAGCGTAGCGAGGGATCCAGGCTGCCACTAGATCCCTCGCTGCGCTCGGGATGACAGAGAGATTGGAGCATGCAATGACACGGCCACCGAGCAAGGGCGGCGACCGGCCGGTGGCGCGTGTCGGCCGCGCGCCGGCAGGGCCGATCCGCGAGCGCTCCGCGCCGCTGCCGCGCGCCAGCCAGGCGGCCAAGTCGCCGCTGATGACCATCATGCAGCGCGCCGCCTTCGCCGCCGGCAAGGGGCTGAAGCGCGACTTCGGCGAGGTCGAGCACCTGCAGTTCAGCGAGAAGGGCCCGGGCGACTTCGTCAGCCACGCCGACCTGCGCGCCGAGCAGGTGCTGCGCGAGCATCTGCTGCACGGCCGCCCGAGCTTCGGCTTCCTCGGCGAGGAAGGCGGCGAGACCAGGGGCGCGGGCGAGTATCGCTGGATCGTCGATCCGCTCGACGGCACCACCAACTTCATGCACGGCGTGCCGCACTTCGCCATCTCGATCGCCCTGGAGCGCGCGGGCGAGGTGGTCGCCGGCCTGATCTACAACCCGGCCAACGACGATCTGTTCTACGCCGAGAAAGGCTTCGGCGCCTTCCTCGAGACGCCTTTCGCGCGCTCGCGAAGGCTGCGCGTCTCGGGCCGCCGCCAGCTCGGCAGCGCGCTGATGGCCACCGGCATCCCGTTCCAGGAGCGCGGCGACCACGAGCGCTTCACCGAGAGCCTGCGCGCGGTGATGTCGAAGACCGCCGGCGTGCGCCGCTTCGGCGCCGCGGCGCTGGATCTCGCCTGGGTGGCGGCGGCGCGCTTCGACGGCTTCTGGGAGTTCGACCTCTCGCCATGGGACGTCGCGGCCGGCACGCTGATCGTGCGCGAGGCCGGCGGCGTGATCTCCGACATCGGCGGAAAACCCTACGTGCTGGGCGGCCCGACCATTCTCGCCATCAACCCGCTGCTGCGCGATCCCGTCGTCGAGCTGCTGGCGCCTTCGGCCTGAGAGTTATGCGACCGCCTCGCCGTTGAGGCGCGCAATTCGACGCGGTAGAGTGCGGCGACACTGGGGCCAGTCGCCGCGATCTGCAGCGGCGACTCAACATGGCGACGCTCATGACCTCTTCGCTCCCGGCGCGCCGTCGCGTCGCCCTGCCGATCCTTGCGGGCCTCGCCATGGTGTCGCTGCCGGCCGCGGCCCAGCAATCCTATTACGGCGGCGCCGGCTACGGCACGAGCATGGTCGGCGCCTACAATCCCTATACCCAGGGCGGCCGCGCCTATGGTGCGCCGCCCCGCCAGCCGGCCTACGGCCAGCCCGTGCCCCACCAGCCGTCCGCCGGCCAGGTCGGCGCCTACAATCCCTGGCGGCAAACCGGCGGTGGCTATTCGCCGCCCGCCGGGGGACCGCCCCCGGCTCCGGCCGCGCCCTACGCCGCCCGTGGCGACGCCGATCCGCGTGGCAGCCTGCCGCCGCCACCGTCCGGTCCGATCCGCAGCCGCCTGCTGTCGGTTCCCGAGGTCGGCACGCCGAAGGGTCCGACGGGGCCGTTCAGCAGCGTGCCCTATGCGCCGCGCCGCTCCGGTGCCGTTCGGCCGCCGGCCCCGCCCCGCCCGACGGCTGCCGCTCCGAAGCCCGCGCCGCGGCTCGCCAAGGCCGTCGCCTCGCCGCCGCCTGCCGTAGCCAAACCGACCCCGACACCCATCGCTGCGCCAATGCCGGCCACGCCCGCCGTCGCGCCTTCTACCGTGCCCGCGACGCCACCCGAGCCGCCGAGGTTGGCGCCGGTTGCGGCTGCGAAACCATCGGCACCGCCCAATCCCGCGTCGCCGCCGGCCGCTTCCGCCAAGCCGCCGGAGCCGTCGAAGTCCGCCGCCGTCGTGATCGAGCGTCCGACACCAAGCACCGCGGCCCCGGCGGTCGCGCCAGCCCTGCCTGCGGCCAGGCCGGCCTCCGTCGCCCCGACGCGCGTGACGTTCGAGACCAACTCGCCGGCCCTGTCGGCGGCTGCGCGCGCCGCGCTCGACAGGCTCGCGGCCCAGCTGGTCGCCAACCCGGCTCAGCGCACGATCCTGAAGATCTACGCCGCCAACAGCGGCCCCGAGACCCGGCGCCTGCTGCTGGCGCGCGGCCTGGCGGTGCGCGCCTACCTGATCGACAAGGGAGTCGCGAGGGACAGGCTGAACCTGCAGCCGCTGGGCGCGTCGGCCGATGGCGGGCCGGCCGACCGGGTCGATGCGGTGAGCGGCACCGGAACGTGATTTCGCCACAACATCTGCCTATATGTCGCCGAGCCGCGTCGTGAGGCCCGGCCTGCGGTTTCCAGGGATCCGGCGATGACCCGCCCCCGCGGCTTTCTTCTGCGCATGTTCGTCTTCCTGCTCGCCGTCGGCGCCGGCGCCTGGCTGCTGCGCGTCGAGCTGATCCGCATCTTCCATCACAACATGCTGGTCAACGGCGCCATCCTGCTCGTGCTGGTGCTGGGCATCCTCTACGTCGTCTACCAGGTCTGGATGCTGGGCCCCGAGGTGCGCTGGCTCGACAGCCTGCAGCGCGACGAATTGCCGGCCTCCGACGGCTCCGACCTGCGCCTGCTGGCGCCGATGGCGGCGATGCTGCGCGAACGCAGCGACCGGCGCCTCGCCCTGTCGCCGGTGGCCATGCGCTCGATGCTCGAGGGCATCGGCGCGCGCCTCGACGAATCGCGCGAGACCTCGCGCTACGCCATCGGCCTGCTGATCTTCCTCGGCCTGCTCGGCACCTTCTGGGGCCTGCTGGAAACCATCAGCTCGGTCGGCGACGCGATCGCCAACCTGCAGGTCTCCAGCGGCGACGCCTCGCAGATGTTCGCGCGCCTGAAGGCCGGCATCGAGGGACCATTGAGGGGCATGGGCACGGCCTTCGGCGCCTCGCTGTTCGGCCTGTCCGGCTCGCTGGTGGTCGGCTTCCTCGAGCTGCAGGCCGGCCAGGCCAACAATCGCTTCTACCGCGAGCTCGAGGACTGGCTCTCGACGCATACCCGCGTCGGCGGCGGCGCGCTGTCGGTCGACGGCGACGCGACCATTCCCGCCTATGTCGAGGCGCTGCTCGAGCAGAGCGCAGAGAACATCGACAAGCTGCAGCGCACGCTGGTGCGCTCCGAGGAGAACCGCGAGAACACCGGCGCCGCCGTCACCCAGCTCATCGAGCGGCTGTCGACCCTGTCGGAAACGCTGCGTCAGCAGCAGCAGCTCCTCGCACGGCTGGCCGAGAACGCGGTCGAGCTGCGCGGGCTCACCACCAGGCTGGCCGAGCAGTCGCTGGCCCAGGCAGCCGACGATCCGGTGCGCGGGCATCTGCGCAACCTCGAAGCCTACATGGCGCGCCTGCTCGAGGAGGCGGTGCGCGGCCGCACGGCGCTGGCCGATGAGCTGCGCGGCGAGTTCAAGCTGTTGGCCCGCACGCTGGCCTCGACGCGCGGCGGCGCGGCGCCGCCCGCCGACCAGCCGCGGCCGCTGACCGCCGGCGAGCGCCTCGTGCCGCCGGCCGACAGGACCTGAGCCGCCATGGCCAGCATCGGCGGCCGTCATCGCGGCAGCGCCCATGCCGAGTACACCTGGCCGGGCTACGTCGACGCGCTGGCCAGCCTGCTGATGGCCTTCGTCTTCCTGCTGTCGTTCTACGCCGTGGGCCAGATGGCGCTGAGCTCCGCCGTCTCGGACCGCGACAGCGCCATCGACAAGCTCAACGCCCAGCTCGCCGCCCTGGGCGACGTCCTCAACATCGAGCGCGCCAAGTCGGCCGACCTCGACCGACGGCTGAGCGCGCTGGGCACGCAGCTGCGCGACACCACGACGGCGCGCGACCGGCTGGCCGGGCAATTGCGCGACGCCGAGGCGCGCATCGCCGGCCTGCTGCGCGAGCGCGACGATCTCGGCGGCCGCCTCGCCGCCGCCGGACGCGAGCGCGACCAGCTGCAGGTCCAGCTCGGCGGCGCGATCCGGGAGCGCGACCAGCTGCAGACCAGCGTCGAGGGCTTCGTGCGCGAGCGCGATGCCGCGGCCGCGGCGGCCAGCAAGGCGCGCGGCGAAGCCGACGAGCTGCAGCGTCGCCTCGATGCGGCGGGCACCGCGGCGGTCAAGTCACAGGGCGAGATCGACGAGCTCAAGCGCCGGCTCGACGCGGCGACGACCGCGGCCGCCAAATCGCGGGGCGAGGCCGACGAGCTGCAGCGACGCCTCGACGCGGCGGGCGCGGCGGCAGCCAAGTCGCAGCTCGAGATCGAGGAGATGCAGCGGCTTATTGCCGGCATGACGACCGACCGCGAGAAGCTGCAGCGCGACCTGGCGGTCCTGCTGGAGGAGCGCGAGCGGCTGGCCGGCCGGCTGAAGGACGTCGAGGATCGCGCCAAGGCCCAGGTGCTCGACGACAAGAAGATGGCGGATGCGCTGAAGGCGGAGATCGAGCGGCAGAAGCTCGAGCTCACCCGGATCTCGGCGGCGATGGCGGCGGCCAACGACGAGAAGGGCAGGCTGTGGGACGACCTGAGCGCCGAGCAGAAGCTCACCGCCGAGCAGAAGGCGGCCATCGTGCGGCTCACCGCCGAGCTCAACGCGCTCAAGCGGGAGCTGGCCAAGCTCGGCACCCTGCTCGACGCCGCCGACACGAAAGCCAGGGAGCAGCAGGCGCAGATCGTCGATCTCGGCACGCGGCTCAACCGGGCGCTGGCCAGCAAGGTCGAGGAGCTGTCGCGCTACCGCTCGGAGTTCTTCGGCAGGTTGCGCGAGGCCCTGGCCGGGCGCGGCGATGTCACCGTGGTCGGCGACCGCTTCGTCTTCCAGTCCGAGGTGCTGTTCGACCCGGCGCAGGCGGCGCTGCGCGAGGATGGCGAGCGCCAGCTGGTCGATCTCGCCCAGCGTCTGCGCGACATCGCCCAGCGCATCCCGCCGGACGTCGACTGGGTGCTGCAGGTCGACGGCCACACCGACGCGATTCCGATCAACACGCCGCAGTTCCGCTCCAATTGGGAGCTGTCGACGGCGCGCGCCATCGCCGTGGTCCGGGTGCTGGAGGCTGCCGGCCTGCCGCCCAACCGCCTGGTGGCGGCCGGCCACGCTGAGCACAAGCCGCTGGTCGCCGGCACCGACCCCGCCAGCCGCGCCAAGAACCGCCGCATCGAGCTGAAATTGACCTCACGCTGAATACCTTCCCCCGGAGGGGGAAGGTGGCGCGCAGCGACGGAAGGGGAATGTCGAAGACGAACTCCGGCATTCGTCTTCGACATCCCCCTTCCGCCCTTCGGGCACCTTCCCCCTCCGGGAGAAGGCAAGACCTACGACGGCAGCAGCACCATCTGCGTCTGGATCGTCTGCGTCAGCATGCGGCCGCTCTCGTCGTACAGCCGGGTCTGCCAGACGCTGGTACGGCGCCCGGCGTGCAGGCGATCGCACACGGCGCGGATCTTGCCCGCCTTGCAGCCGGCGAAGAAATTGGTCTTCGACTCCAGGGTCGTGGTGCCGGCGCCGTCGGGCAGGTTCAGCACCGCGCCCATCGCGCCGACGGTATCGGCCACCGCCATCAGGGTGCCGCCATGCACGGTGCCGCCGAGCGTGGTCAGCTCGGGCTTCACCGTGAACTCGCCGACGACGCGCTCGGGCGATGCCTCGACCACGACGAGGCCGAGCGTCGTGGACAGGGTGCCCTGCATGCGGGCGTTGAGGTCGGCGGCGGACAGCACGGGCATGGACGGTTCCTCTTCGAGCGATGGGCGCAGATGACCATGCGGGGCGTGGCTCGCACAATTACCTCCGGCGTCATGTGAGGTAGTTGTCATCCCGAGCGCAGCGAGGGATCCAGGCCGGCCGTAGATCCCTCGCTGCGCTCGGGAAGACAGGGTCACTCCGCGGCGCGGTCGAACTGCAGCTCGGCCAGGCGCGCGTACAGCCCGCCGCGGGCGGCGAGCTCGCGGTGCGTGCCCATGTCGATGACGCGGCCGTGCTCCATGACGGCGATGCGATCGGCCTTCAGCACGGTGGCGAGACGATGCGCCACGATCAGCGTCGTGCGCTGCTTCGTCAGACGATCCAAAGCGCTCTGTACCGCCAGCTCGTTCTCGGCATCGAGCGAGGAGGTCGCCTCATCGAGCAGCAGGATCGCCGGATCGCGCAGGATGGCGCGCGCGATGGCGACGCGCTGGCGCTGGCCGCCACTCAGCCGCACGCCGCGCTCACCGAGGAAGGTGTCGTAGCCCTGCGGCAGCGCCTCGAGGAAGGACGCGGCTTGCGCCGCCTCGGCCGCTTCGCGCACCTCTGCGTCGCTCGCCTCGGGCCTGCCGTAGCGGATGTTGTCCATGGCGCTGGCCGAGAACAGCACCGGCTCCTGCGGCACGATGGCGAGGCGCGAGCGCAGCGCCGCGCGCGTCACCGTGCGGATGTCGGTGCCGTCGAGCCGGATCGTGCCCATCTGCGGGTCGTAGAAGCGCAGCAGCAGGCTGAACACCGTGGTCTTGCCGGCGCCCGAGGGGCCGACCAGCGCCACCGTCTCGCCCGGCGCGACGTCGAGATCGAAGCCGTGCAATGCGGAGGTCTCGGGCCGCGCCGGATAGCGGAAGGTGACGTCGCTGAAGCTCACCGCGCCGCGCGCCGGCGAGGGCAGCGGCAGCGGCGAAACCGGATCCTCGACCGGCGAGCGCTCGGCCAGCAGCTCGGCCAGCCGCTCGGCCGCGCCGGCGGCGCGCTGCAGGTCGCCGATCACCTCGGAGATCGCGCCGGCGGAGGCGGCGACGACGACGGCATAGAACACGAAGGCCGAGAGATCGCCCGCCGTGATACGGCCCGAGAGCACGTCGTGGCCGCCGATCCACAGCAGGATGCCGACGGCGCCGAAGACCAGGAAGATCACGATCGAGGTCAGCGTGGCGCGTTGCAGGATGCGCGCCTTGGCCGTGCCGAAGGCGGCCTCGACCAGCAGGGCGAAGCGCGAGGTCTCGCGTTCCTCGTGGGCGAAGGCCTGCACCGTGCGCACCGCATCGACGCGCTCGCCGGCGAACGACAGCACGTCGGCGATGCGCTCCTGGCTCTGCCGCGAGAGCCGGCGCACGCGCCGGCCCAGCACGATGATCGGCACTACCGCCAGCGGCACCACCAGCAGCGCCAGCAGCGTCAGGCGCGGGCTGGTGATCAGGAGCATCGCCAGGCCGCCGACGAACATCAGCGAATTGCGGATCGCCACCGAGACGGTCGAGCCCACCACCTGGTCGATCAGCGTGGTGTCGGCCGACAGCCGGCTCATGACGTCGCCGGTGCGCGCGGTCTCGAACCAGGCCGGGCTGAGCTTCACGACATGGGCGAAGGCCGCGCGGCGGATATCGGCGACGACCCGCTCGCCCAGCCACGAGACGAAGTAGAAGCGCGCCGCCGAGGCGATCGCCAGCACGACCACGGCGGCGAGCAACGAGGCCAGCGCGTAGTCGAGCACCTCGGGCCGGCCGGCGGCGAAGCCGCGGTCGATCAGCGCGCGCAGGCAGGCGCCGAAGGCCAGCACGGTGGCGGCGGCGACGAACAGCGCCACCAGCGCGCAGGCCACGCGGCCGCGATGGGGCCTCAGGAAAGGCCACAGGAAGCGCAGTGGCTTGAGGTCGCGGCTCGCCGGCGGCGGGTTCGACGTGTCGGCCATGGCGCGATCAGCCCAGCGCCAGGTCGGCGCCGGTGGCGGCGCGGATCTCGTCGCGCAGCATGCGCGCCAGGTCGCGCCCGCCGCGCGTGTCGATCCAGCGGTCCGAGCTCTGGTCGCGCGCGAAATGCGTCGCCCCGGAAGCCGGCGAGGACACCCAGATCTGCCGCGTCGGTGCGTGCTTGTTGATCACGTAGGTGCCGCCGTCCTCGAGCTCGACCGTCAGCACGCCGCCCTCGAGGTCGACCTCGGCGCCGGGCAACGCATCCTCGAAGGCGGTGGTGAGCGCCGACAGGAAGCGGTTGGCGTAGCTGTCGAAGGCGGTGTCCATGCTGCGGCGGGCCTGGCGGGCAAGGCGTTGAAATCAAACGGTTGGCCGGCCTATAGCAGGCGCCCCGGCGGGCAACAAGCCGGGCTGGGGTCGCGGCCCGTATCGGCGCGCCTTGCGGCCATTGGTGGATCGTGTTCTCCCAATTCCAGCTTATTGCATTGCTGCGCCATCGGCCCTTGCGTCGACCCATCGACGTGCCTCGACCGCGTTGGCGAACAGCGGCAGCTTCGTGTCGACCAGCGCCGCAGCGACTTCACCGTGCGCGACGATCGCGAAAGGCCCACCTGACACTGCCGCGGCATGGCGCCCCGCCACAGCGACGGCGGCACGGATGATGGCGGGCCGAGAGGCACCGCCGATGGCGATGTCGACGATCCAGCGCGAGCGGCCGCCGCGATGCGCCCGGGACAGCTCCAGACAGCCGTGCTGGACCGGGCTCAGCGCCGCCACGCGGCCGATGGCGGCCTGGGTGGCGTGCAGGCGCGCATGCATATGCAGGCGGCTGGCCGCTGTCATGCCGCCGGTGCCAGATCGAGAAGGCGAGGACCGGCTCGCCGCGCATCGGATCTCGGCTCAAGCCTGGTTGCGCGCGATCACCTCGGCCGCGGTCAGCGGCTTGTAGGACGACTCCGGCGCGGCGAACGCGCGCACCAACTCGGCCTTCAGCCGCTCGAAGGCTTCGTCCTCCACCCGCTCCCTGTCGCGGCGGATCCGATCGCGGATGTACTTTCTGACGTTCTCATAGGAGCCGTTCTCGCCGGCATTCGCCGCGACGAACTCGGCCAGGGCGCCACTGCGGCGGACAGTCAGGGTGGTCGTGTCGGACATGGACGGCTCCCTCTGTTGGTATTCAATAGGATCAACATTGAATACGGCACAATGGGACAACCTCGGCACCCAGTTCGCTGCGCGCGACCATCGTCAGGTCCCCCGGCAGAGCCGCGCGGAACCCTCGTGACCGCTCTGGGCCAAAATCAGGTTATTGCGTTGTGCCTCGATTAGGTTTTCGTGTCGACCGCGTCGGCGAACAGCCGCCGCGACAGGCTCCGACCTCATGCTGAGGAGGCCGCCCTCGTATCCCCCGCGGCCGTCTCGAGCATGGGGTTGTGGGCTGCGCCTGCAGCCCACGCCTCGAGACACACCCTTGCGGGCGCCCCTCAGGATGAGGTCGGAGCCTGCCGTCCCCGGGGACGAGCTTGCCGGGGCGATGTCGCGCGCTGATGTCGCGATCGGCCGATAATTGTAATGTCTGCAACGCGGCATTCGGGATACGGCGCACCGACGCCGCTGGTCAGCCGCGGCGATCGGGGCAATCTTCCTGCCCGGGCCGGATTCGCGGCCGCGCGGGAGACCAGGATGACGTGGGAACTCTATGCCCTGCTGGCGGCGACCGCCCTGGGCCTGGTTCATCTCTCGGCGGCCTCGTTCGCCTTCAAGGCGCAGGTCGGCAACCGCTACAGCGTCGGGCCGCGCGACGAGGGGCTGCAGCCGACCGGCGTCGCCGCCCGCCTGGCGCGCGCCAATGCGAACTTCCTCGAGACCTTCGGCTATTTCGCCGCCGCTGCGCTGATCGTGCAGCTCACCGGGACGTCCGGGCTGCTGAGCCAGATCGGCTGCGCGCTCTACCTCGGCGGGCGGGTCGCGTTCCTGCCGCTCTACGCCGCCGGCACGCCGTGGATCCGCACCTTCAGCTGGAACGCCGCCACGCTGGGCCTGGTGCTGGTGGGCATCCAGAGCCTGGTGTGAGCCGAGGTCGTCCCTGACCCGACGAATCGCCGGATTCCCGGCCATTTCAGCTGTATATCTGCCCCTGCCCTGCCCGCTTGCCCCCGCCGGACGTCTCCTATATAAGGCGCCGCTCGCGCCCGGAGACCCGCCCGTGAAAGAGAAGATTCACCCTGCTTACCACGAGATCACCGTGGTGATGACCGACGGCAGCTCGTTCAAGACCAAGTCCACCTATGGTGAACCTGGCGCGACGATGCGCCTGGACATCGACCCCAAGACCCACCCGGCGTGGACCGGCGTCAGCAAGATGGTCGATCGCGGCGGTCGCGTCTCGCGATTCAATCAGAAATTCGGTGCACTCGGGCGTTCGGGCGGCAACAACAAGCAGTAGCCCCCCGACGAGAGGATCCCCCGGCGGGGGAGTTCCACAAACGCCCGGCCACTCGCCGGGCGTTCGCATTTTGCGACACCGGCGATGGCCTCCAACCGCAAAGGGGAGACCATCATGACCACCATCAGGATCCTCGGCGCCGGCGACGAGCGGCTGCTGGCCGCCTTCTTCGAGAGCGCACCCGACCGCACGCTGATGCAGCGCTCCAACCTGGCGCGCGCCGGCGCCGCCTGGCACGGCCAGCGCTATGGCGGCGTGTTCGCCGGCGCCTTCGACGGCGAGCGGCTGAGCGGCGTCGTCGGCCATTACTGGAACGGCTTCCTGCTGCCATTGGTGCAGGACGTCGCGCGCGACTTCCGGCCGCTGCTCGATGGCCTGCTCGACGTCACGCCGCTGCCGGTCAACGGCGCGGTCGGCGACTGGGACCAGGTGACCGCGACCTTGATGCATCCGCGCATCGCCGGCCGCGCGGTGCGGCGCTGCGCGCGCGAGATCCTCTACGGCCTGCCGCTCGAGGCGCTGCGGGTGCCGGCGCCGCTGCGCCACGGCGAGGTCAGCGTGCGGGCGATCGCGGCCGACGACGTGCCCATGCTCACCGCCTGGCGCATGGAGTTCCTCGTCGACACCTTCAAGCTGGGGCGCAGCGGCGCAACCTTCGACGAGGCCGCGCACGAGCTGGGCACGGCGCTCGCGGAGAAGCGCGGCTGGGTGGTCGAGCTCGACGGCAGGCCGCTGGCCTATAGCGGCTTCAACGCCGCGCTGCCCGACGTTGTGCAGGTCGGCGGCGTCTACACGCCGCCCTTCGCGCGCGCCCGCGGCCTGGCGCGCGCGGCGGTCGCCGGCAGCCTGCTGAAGGCGCGCGACGCCGGCGCCCGCCGCGCCGTGCTGTTCACCGACGTCGCCAACGTCGCCGCGCAGCGCGCCTACGCGGCGCTGGGCTTCAGCGCCATCGGCGACTGGGGACTGGCGCGGCCCAGACGGCGCAAGACTTCCTTGATCCGTCGCGTGGATCGGTCACCATGGCGTGCCGCGTCGAGGGGAGATCCGCATGGCCGACGAGAAGGAATCCAAGCCCAAGATCGAGACCGCGGTGCGCTTCGGCATGCCCGACGCGGTCGCCGGCGCCAGGCCGATCGCCGACGACGAGGCCAGCGAGCCGGCGCCGAAGGAGGTGCGCTGCCGCATGCTGCGCGAGGGCGACGAGGAGATGCTCGACGCCTTCCTCGCGGCGCGGGCCGACACCCATCTTTTCCTGCGCTTCAACCTGCGCCAGGGCGGGCTGACCGACGAAGGCCGCACCTACCAGGGCACCTGGGTGGGCGCGATCGAGGACGATCCCGCGACCGACACGCAGCGCGTGCTGGCCGCCGCGGCGATCTTCTGGAACGGCCGCGTGCTCCTGCAGCTGCCCGAGCGCGCCAGCGACGTGCTCGACGTGCTGGCCGCCGCCGCGCCGCGCGATTTCGTCGAGGTCTCGGGCCCGACGGCGCAGGTCGAGCGGTCGCTGATGCATCTGTGGCTGCGCGACCGGCCGATCGTCTCGCGGCACGACTGCAGCCTCATGACGCTCGGCGCCGAGAGCTTCCGCGCGCCCGACGTGCTGGGCTCAGCCGGCATCGATTTCCGCCCGCCGATGGGCGAGGAGCTGGCGCTGCTGGGCGACTGGCACGCCGCCTTCCGCGAGGAACTGTGGGGCGTGCCGCGCAGCGAGGAGAACGACCTGGACGCGCGCCAGTGGGTGCGCCGCGCGCACGATCTGCGCCAGGGCATGGTGGTGACGGTGAACGACAAGCCGGTGGCCTACGCCGCCGCCACCGCGAAGCTCGACGACTGGGTCAATATCGGCGCGGTCTACGTGCCGCCCGAGATGCGCGGCCGCGACTACGCCAAGTGCGCCGTCGCCGGCATCGTGCGCGACGCGCAGCGCGACGGCGTCACCCACGCCTGTCTCACGGCCGAGAAGGAAATGCCGGCCTCGATCGGCGCCTACACCGCGGTGGGCTTCCAGCGCGCCTTCGACTGGACGATCGTGCGCTACTACGGGGCGTAAACTCCCTTCCCCCGGCAGGGAAAGGGACGGAAAAAGGGCCTTGATAAATTCCTTAATTGGGTAAATAAGGAATTACCAAGCACAGCCCAGTGGTCCTTCAATCATGACACCCGGTGCGGGGTGCGACAGACCGAGCACGAAGAGATGGCGCCGACCGGTCGATGGCGGCGCCAAGGGCGGGCGCGCGACGGGCGCCCGCCGGGCCAGGGCAGCATCGGAAATGCCGAGGGAAGTGAGCGCCGATGCCGACGTTCCAACGGTCTTCCAACGGGGTTCCCACCCCTTCCAGCGCCTTCCGACGGAGTACCAACGGGTGCTTCCAACGGGTTCCACCCCCCCCCTTCCAACGGGGTTCCAACGTCCCCTGCTTCCCCCACCCCCTTAAGGGGGGTGGGGGAAGCCAAGGATCAAGACGCGCCGCTGTCGCTTCGCGCCTTGATCCCCGCAAACCTCGAAGCCAGCGAGCGTCCCCAGATGCACCACCACCCCCGTCCGCGCGATCCGCATGCGCCGGTGCCGGAGCGCGATTTCCTGCAGGCCTACGAGCTGGTCTACGAGCTCGTGTGGGAGTCCGGCGACGACAGGCGCCGACGCCTGCAGATCCTCGAGCGGCTCGACACCGCCTTCCCGTTCCACCCGGCGATGCCCCGGCGCATCCTGCTGCGCCTGGGCGCGCTGGCCGAGATATGGCGCCATCCGCTGATGCAGGCCTGGCGCGCCATGCCCACCGCCGGCGGGCTGGGCGACATCGCCCTGCACGTCGCTGCGACGCATCCGCTGTCGGAGCAGGGCTGGTTCATCCCGCAGAGCTTCTTCGCCGAGATGCTGCGGCGCATGGACGACGCGGGCCGGGCGTGAGCCGGCACTGGCCGGACGGCGCGACGTTGATACAGTACCGAACGGAACAGCGAGACCGCCCGTGCTTTCCTTCCTGTTCGAGCATCGCTACCGCGTGCTGCTCAGCCGCTTCTCGGGCAGCGTCGGCGACGAGGATCTGCTGAGCCAGGTCCGCCTGGCCAAGGCGATCGGCGCGCGCCGCACGGTGAGCGGCGCGATCATGGATTTCACCGACGTCGCGTCCTTCGACGTCAGCCCCGGCGTCGTCTCCTCGCTGGCCCGGCTGGCCAACCGCAAGAGCCGCGTTTTCGTCGTGCCGACGCCCGAGATGTTCGGCCTGGCGCGGCTCTACGCCACGATCAACGGCCTGTCCTCGGTACGGCCGCCCATCCTCGCGAAGACGCGCGAGGAGGCCTACCGATGCCTCGACCTCGTGTCCCCGACATTCGAGCCGCTCGAGGTCGAGCCCTAGCCGCCCGAGCCAGGGCGATCGCATGCCTTCCCCCCGCTGGCGCGGGAAGGCAGTCAGCCCTGGCGGCCACAGTTCCGCCCCAGATCTCGGCGCATCCCGGGCGGCACATCGCGCCGTCGGCGGCGTTACCTCCTGCAAAGCTAGGAGGTCCCCCTCATGAGCATCCTCGGCATCATCCTGCTGCTCTTCCTGCTTCTGCTCGTGATCGGCGCACTGCCCAACTGGGGCTACATGACCACCCGGGGCTACGGCTACTGGCCCAGTGGCGGGCTGGGCCTGGTGCTGATCATCGTGCTGGTGCTGGCGCTGATGGGCCGGTTCTGACGCGCCGGCCCGTCGGAAGAAGCGGCCCCGCACCCCCCAAGGCAGGGCCGCTTCCGGCACCGCAGGTGCGCCGGCGATCGCAACCGCCGGCCACTTCGGTATCCGGCAGCATCGATAGTCGAGGCCGGCATCGAGCGCCTTGACGTGCGTCAAGCATCGGCCGCTGGTGTCGCCAAGGACGGCGATGCTAGCGTCGCGCCATGTGCGGCAAGTTCACCGCCATGTCGTCCTGGGCCGAGGTCGTCGCCTTCTCCGAACCGCTGATCGCGCGCGCCGGTGACGGCGGCGACGCGGGCGGCGGCAACGACGCGGTACTCGTCTATCGCGTCAACACGCTGGTGCCGGTGATCGTGTGGCACGCCGAAGCACGCGCGCGCCGCGTCGTGCGCATGCGCTGGGGCTTTCCCTCGCCCAGGGACTGGCGCCGGCCGCAGCCGATCCACGCGCGCGCCGAGACCATCGATGCGCGCGAGCCGTTCCGCACGCCGTTCCACGCCGGCCAGCGCGGCATCGTCGTCTTCCGCACCTTCAACGAGGGCGAGGAGGTGGCCAAGCCCAGCGGCAAGGTCGATGTCCGGCAATGGACCATCGATCCGCAGGACGGCCGGCCGCGCGGCTTTGCCTTCGTCTGGCGGCGCTTCGACATCGCCGAGCTGCCGGCGCCGATGCTGGCCTGCGTCATGGCGACGGTGCCGGCCAACGCGCTGATCCGCGACACGATCATGGCCAACCAGGACGACCCGCGCATGCCGGCGATCCTCGAGGACGACGCGTGGAGCACCTGGCTGGGCGAGGATGGCGCCACGCCGGCGGCGGCCAAGGCGGTGCTGAAGACCATGGAAGGCGTCAACTGGCAGGCCGCGCCCGAGCCCAAGGCGCCCCGGCCGCCGCGCAAGCCGAAATAGGCCCACGCGCTTGACCTGCATCAAGCCGCGCCGACGGCCGGCGCGTCATCATGCCCGCGATGTCGACGGCGATGGTGACGCGCATGAACCGGCTGTTGTGTCTGGGCGTGGCGGCGATCGCGATGGCGCTTGCGAGCGCGCCGGCGCTGGCCGGCGATCCGCTCAACGGCGAGCGCCTGGCGCGCCGCTGGTGCGCCGCCTGCCACGTCGTGTCGGAGAAGCAGACCGGCGCGGTGAGCGAGGCGACGCCGTTCCCCGTCATCGCGCGGCGCGCCGATTTCAGCGAGCGCACGGTCGCATTCTTCCTGCTCGACCCGCACCCCAGGATGCCCGACATGTCGCTGACCCGCGCCGAGGCCTCGGACATTGCGGCGTACATCGCGACGTTGAAGTAGCGCCGCGCTCTCGGCAGGTGCCGTCAGCAGCGCGCTGACGCGCGAAGCCTCCGGACCCGACCACTTCGCCATTGGCCCGCACGCTCGGTCGGGCAACCCTGGCGCAAGGATGCCGACTCAATGGACACCACCGACCCGCCGGGATAGCGTTGGTGCTTTGGGAGATGTCCGATGGCAGCCCCTCCAGCGCAATTGACACGCCTCAACGAGTTGCTGGCCAAATGGAAGGCGTATCGATCGGCGCTTCCCGAACCCGACAAATATTGCCAGATCAAGTCCGACCTGTATCAGGTGCGCAATGCGGGCTGGAATGGCAATCCGCCAGTCTCTTTCTGGCCTGCCGACCTGGTCGATTCCGACGACGCCATGAACGCGGCCGTTGAACACTACTTCCTGTGCCGCTGCTGGATCGGCACCGGCAAGTATCCTTCGTGGCAATTGCGCACCATGAACAACATCTACGATCTCGGAAAAATGATCGGCATCACACCGGCCCATAACCCGAACAAGCCGCCATCCAAGCTGACGCTGTTGCAGATGGCGGCGAAGGAAGCGGGCATCCGCGACGGTGAAGCCGACCTGAAGAAATCGGGCGGCAGCGCTCCATGGATTGCCAAGCCGCCGACGTATTGAGGGTAGAAGCCCGGCATCGTCAGGATCCCGCGGTACCGCGTGCGTAAGTCTCACGCCCCCTGCAGCTCCAGCTTCTTCCCGTCGACCTGCGCGTGGTGGAAGTTGGCCTGCTGGTAGGTGGTCATGAACTCGGCATAGGTGAAGGGCGGCTCGCGGCCGGGGCTGCCGTCGGCGGTGATCGGCGTCATCACGGCGCGGTAGTTGCAGTCGAAGAAGAACGGGATGGCGTAGCGCTCTAGGCCGGAGCGGTTGATCACGCGGTGCGGCGTGGCGAGGAAGCGGCCGTCGGTCCAGCGCCGCAGCATCATGCCGCCGTTGACCAGCAGCGCGCCCTCGAGCGCCGGTGCGTCGATCCAGCGTCCGTCGGGCAGGCGCAGCGACAGGCCGGGGATCCTGTTCTGCGCCAGGATGGTCATGAAGCTGGTGTCGAGATGCGGCGCGATGCCGAACTCGTTGTTGGGCGCCGTCGGTTCCTGCTGCGGGTAGTGCGACATGCGCAGCGTGTACATCGGATCGACGAAGAAGCGCGCGAAATAGTCGGCCGGCAGCTCGAGCGCGCGGGCGTAGATCGGCAGCAGGCTGAGCGCCAGCCGCTCGAAGGCGTCGCAGGTGGCGAGGATCTGGCCGCGGAAGCCCGGCAGGTCAGGCCAGCGGTTGGCGCCGCGGAAGCGCGCCCTGGCCAGCACGTCGACATGGTCGGCCGGCAGCTCGCGCTTGAAGAACACCGCCTCGTTGACGTTGGGCAGCACTGGTGTGTCGCCGACCAGGTTGTAGCGCGCGGTGGCGCCGCGCATCGGCATGTAGCCGATATTGTGCTCGTCGATCTTCATCGCTTCCTTGGCCGCGAGCGGCTGGGCGTGGAAGCGCTCGGCCTCGGCGAAGGTGGCGTCGAGCAGCGACTGCGGCACGCCGTGGCCCTTCACGAAGTAGAAGCCGATTTCGGTGAAGGCGTGGCGCAATTCGGCGCCGAGCCTGTCCAGCGCGCCGGGCTCGCCCGCGCGCAGCGGCGCGAGATCGAGGATGGGAATCGTGTCGGTCATGGAGATGTCCTCACTCTCTCTTGCCTTCCCCCGGAGGGGGAAGGTGGCGCGCAGCGACGTAAGCGGGATGCCTCAACAGACGCGGTGTTCGTCTTCGACATCCCCCTTCCGCCCTTCGGGCACCTTCCCCCTCCGGGGGAAGGGATTCAAGCCGGCAGCAGGTTGAGCTTGCGCAGAAGCGCGCGCTCCTCGTCGTAGGTCCTCGCCATGTAGTCGCGATACTCGGGGCCGTCCTTGAGCAGGAGCGGCTGGTCGACCTTCTCGAGGAAGTCGAGATGCGCCTTCTCCTGCGCCGCCGCCTTGAAGGCGTCGCCGAGGATCCTCACCACGCCCGCGTCCATGCCCTTCGGGCCGATCAGGCCGCCGGGCGATTCGACGGTGACGTCGATGCCCAGCTCCTTCACCGTCGGCACGTCGGGGAAGCGCCTGGCGCGGGTGGCGGTGAACACCGCCAGCAGGCGCAGCTGGCCGGCATTGACCATCGGCGCCCAGCCCGACGACTCCGAGGCGAAATCGATCTCGCCGCCGAGCAGCGCGCGCAGGGTGTCCGATGTGCCGCGATAGGGCGCATGCGTCCAGCTCAGCCCGCCCTGCGCCGCGCCGACGCGCTCCATCGCCAGATGCTGCGTCGAGCCGATGCCCAGGGTGCCCCAGTTCAGCTTGCCCGGGTTGGCCTTGGCATGGGCAAGCAGCTCGGGCAGCGTCTTCCACGGCGCGTCGGCCTTGACGACGATGCCCATGACGAAGCCGGTGATCTGCAGGATGTAGGTCAGGTCGTTGATCGGATGATACGTGAGCTGCCTGTTGAGCAGCGGCTGGCGCAGCACGCTCATGTGCATCTGCGACACGACATGGCCGTCGGGCTTCTCGTTCTGCAGCGCCATGGCGCCGAGGATGCCCGAAGCGCCGGCCTTGTTTTCGATCACCACAGACTGGCCGAGCTTCTTGGCCACCGACTCGCCCAGGATGCGAAAGCCGATATCGGCCGGTCCGCCCGGCGCCCAGGGCACGATCAGGCGGATGGTGCGTTCCGGGAACCTGGTCTGGGCGATGGCAGGCGCCGCGAGCGCCAGGGTGGCGGTGGTGGTGGCGGCCCCGATCAGGGCGGTACGACGCGTGATGCCGGTCATGGTCCTCAACTCCCCTGCGCCGCGATGATGGTCGCGGCACCCGAGACCGGCAAGGCTGCGCCGGTCAAGTCCGGGCAGCTATGCGTGGATCGAGGCGATCACGGCCAGCACCAAGGCCGCCAGCGCGATGAGCGCGGCGCGCCTGGTGTTGCGCCGCCGCTCGGCCAGCGCATTGAGCGGCCCACCCGCCGCGATGCGCAAGGCATGGCTGCCGCCGGTGCGGATCAGCCCGCGCATGTCAGGCCCGTAGCCGGGCCCGGGTGCCTCGACGCGGCCGCTGACGACGCAATCCATGCCCGGCGGCAACCAGCGCTCGGTGCTATGCAGCGACTCGGCGTCGATCGCCGACAGGCTGCCCCGCAGCGCCTCGTCCATGGTGTCCGGGTAATCGCCATCCCACGTCGTCTTGCCCGCGTCGCGCACCTCGGCGCCCATCGGCCACACCAGCACGCGGTTGCCGGCATCGTCGACGATGGCGAAGGGCTCCTGCGAGCGGCCGGCCGCCTCTGTGATCCAGCGTCCCGCCGAAATGAGCGACGCATCGTCGAGTCGTTGGATCTTCCAGTCGAACCACACCGCGGGCTCGGCGCCGAGCAGGCTCGTGCGCTCGACACCGTGGAACGCCAGGCGGCCGCGCACGCTCGCCTCCATGCCCGGCCGCAGCCGCGCCATCGCCACCGTCGTCGTGTCGCCGTCCTCGCGCAGGCGACGCCAGCTGGTGAAGACGATGAAGGCGATCCCGACCCAGAGCAGGTGCAGGATGACGGCAAGGAACCCGATCAAGCGCCTGACGCCTCCCCCCCCGGCTGCGACTGAACGATCGCTCAGGCGGCGATCATAAGGCGAATCCGGCCCCCTTGAAGCAGGGTCCGGCCCACCTATCTCACGGTTATCGCCGGGCCCATAGCGGGGCGGCGAGCAACGGCCCGCCACGGGTGGCTGACACCCAGGGGGCCACTGACTGTCACATCGCTCACCTGGAGGGTGTTTCCATGCGTGCTTATGACTTTTCGCCGCTGTTCCGTTCGACCGTCGGCTTCGACCGCGTCTTCCAGCTTCTGGACTCCGTGAACAGCGACATGGGTGGCAACGGCTACCCGCCCTACAACATCGAGAAGGTCGGCGACAACGGGTACCGCATCACACTCGCGGTGGCGGGCTTCACCGACAAGGACATCGAGATCGTCCAGCAGGAGAACGCGCTGAAGGTCTCCGGCAAGATCGCCGCCAGGGACGAGCAGAACGCCTACCTGCATCGCGGCATCGCCGCCCGCGCCTTCGAGCGCCGCTTCGAGGTCGCCGACCATGTGCGCGTGACCGACGCGAAGCTGGAGAACGGCCTGCTGCACATCGAGCTGGTGCGCGAGATCCCCGAGGAGAAGAAGCCTCGCGTGATCCCGGTCAGCACCCAGCCGGCGCGTCCGCAGCTGCAGGCTGCCGAGTAGTTCTTCTCCCCTTCCTATTCGGACAGCCGAGGAGGGGCGTCGCGGGCAACCGCGGCGCCTCTTTCGGCGCGCCTGTGTCCCGGGGAACAGACGCGCCTGAGGCCGCCGTCCATCCTGTCGCACGTGGCAGGAGGAATGCCCATGGCCGATATCCGGCAGACGGTAATGAACGTGCTGAGCTCGCCCTCGGCGAGACGCATCGACTTTCACCTGGGAACGATCAACGTCGACGCCGCGGGCATCGCCGCAATCCACAACCTGGTTGCGGTCAATGCGATCCCAATCAAGGTCGTCTCCATGGTCGCGGGCGTGGCGGCGCAGTACCGCAACGACACGAACGGCCTGGAATTTCCCCGCGACACCTACGGGGCGAACGCCAAGGAGCGTTCCGACATCCTGCATGAATGCATCCACGCGCTGCACGACATGTACGGCGGCGGGACCTATTTCCCCCAGAAAGGCGGGTCGAAATTCACGCCGCGCAGCGAGAACGAGGCGGCGGCGTACGTCGCGGACGCGCTGTTCTACGCCTACGAAACCGGCGGCGGCGTGCAGGGCCACGGCGATCCGATCTTCGACATCGCCGCCATGATCGCCAAGCGAATCATGAACAAGCGCGGAGCCTTCGTGACGGTCGAAGAAGCCAGGGCGCTGCGCATCGCGATCGTCAGCGACTCCACCTACAAGTACCGCTACGACACCCTGACCGTCGCCGACGGTCCGTAGGAGCACGCCATGGCCGACCTCCTGCAGACAGTCATGGGCGTCCTCACCTCGCCGTCGGCGAAGCGGATCGACTTCCACCTCGGCCTGATCCACGTCGACGCCATCGGTCTTGCGGCGGTCAAGAGCCTCGTCTCGGTCAGCGCCGTCGGCGGCGTGCGGATCGACATCGTCAAGTATCTCCCGAAGGGCGTGGCGGCCCAGTACGACAACGCCACCAACACGCTCCAGTTTACCCGGAAGGATTACGGCGCAATCGCGGGGGAAAGGGCCGTCATCCTGCATGAATGCGTGCACGCGCTGCACGACGTCTACGGCGGCGGATACTATCACCCTCGCGGCGGCTCACGCTTCATGACGGCGAGCGAGAACGAGGCGGCCGCCTACGTCGCAGGCTGCCTCTACCACCTGTACGAGACGGGCAAGACGCTGAAGGGAGACTCCACCATCTTCTATCACGCAGCCGAGATCGCGAAGCGGATCATGCACCAGCGCGGCGCCTACGTGACGACGGATGAGGCGACGAACCTGCGCAGCGTCATCGTCGACGATGGCACCTACAATATCGGCGTCGAGACCCCGACCACCGCGAACGGTCTATAGGCGCCGCTGTTCCGCGCGCCGGTTGCGCGGCATTTGCGCTGACGGCGGAAGCTCCTACACTCGCCCGCGACGCAATCGAGGGAACGGGTCTCATGAAGAGCTACAAGGTCGTCGAGTTCGGCCAGCCGATGCAGAAGGTCGAGGAGCCGACGCCGGCGCCGCAGGGCAGCGAGGTGCTGGTGCGCATCACGGCGGCCGGTGTCTGCCACAGCGACGTGCATCTGTGGGAAGGCTATTTCGACATGGGCGGCGGCAACAGGTACTCGACCGCCAAGACCATGAACCCGCCGCGCATCATGGGCCACGAGATCGTCGGCGTGGTCGAGGCCGTGGGGCCGGATGCGAAAGGCGCGGCGGTGGGCCAGAAGGCGGTGGTCTATCCCTGGATCGGCTGCGGCAAATGCTGGCACTGCGCCAACGGGCTGGAGAATCTCTGCGGCAATCCGCGGGCGATGGGCGTCAACGCCGATGGCGGCTTCGCCACGCACGCGCTGGTGCCGCACCCGAAGTACCTGTTCGACTACGGTTCGGTGCCCACCGAGCTCGCCTGCCTCTACGCCTGCTCGGGCATCACCGCCTTCGGCGCGGTGAAGAAGGCGCAAGGCCACGACATCGGCAAGCCGATCCTGATCATCGGCGCGGGTGGTGTGGGTCTGATGGGCGTGCAGCTGGCGCGCGCCGTCATGGGCCGCGATCCCATCGTCGCCGACATCGATCCGAAGAAGCGCGAGCTGGCGCTCAAACACGGCGCATCAGCGGTGCTCGATCCGCGCGAGAAGGAGGCGCGCAAGCAGATCATGGACCTCACCGGCGGCACCGGTGTGGGCGCGGCGATCGATTTCGTCGGCGCAGAATCCTCGGCGCAGTTCGGCCAGCGCGCGCTGGCGCGCGGCGGGCGGCTGATCATCGTCGGGCTGTTCGGCGGCACGTTCGCCACGCCGCTGCCGATGTTCGCCTTCACCGGTGCCGCCTTCATGGGCTCGGTCACCGGCACGCCGGCCGAGATGGCCGAGATGATGGCCCTGGTGCGCGACGGCAAAGTCAGCCCCGTGCCGGTCACCACGCGCGGCCTCGACGAGGCCAACGACGCCCTGCAGGACCTGCGCAAGGGCCTGATCATGGGCCGCGCGGTGCTGGTGCCGTAGGCGACCCGTCGCGCGATGCAATGGCTTCATCGAGCCGAGGGAGGTTAAGATGGCCGAAATGAAGCGCTGCCTGCGGAGATGCCCGTGACCGCCATCTCGAAGCGATTGCAGAAGGCACTCGAGGCCGTCAAGACGTGGCCCGCGGATTGACAGGACGCGGCGGCGGAAGTGCTCGAGCGCATGGACAGCCTCGAGACGAAGCCATACGCGCTGAGCAGCAGGAGCGCGCGGATCTCGAACGTTCGCGCGCCACGGCCTGTGAGGATCCGCTACACGCGAAAGGCGTTGGACCCACTCGACGAGCTCTACTCGTTCATTGAAGGACACAATCCCGCAGCCGCCGGCATCACGGGATGAAGCCGACGGGACGCCTGCGCCCCCAAAGAAGTGTTCACACGCGACATAAGCTGATATCTTCCAGCCTCAATGATTGGGGGGTTCGCATCATGGCGTTCACGACGGTTCTCGACTGCGCGAAGGGTGTCAAAGCAATTTACAAGAACGAGAACTTCGAGGGCTACGAACTGCTGCGCGGCTTCTACGACGGCAAGAACAAGGACATCGGCATGAAGGCCTACTCGGTGGGCCTGTACAAGCATCTGGCGGGCCTCAACACCTACATGCTGAGCATGCGCGGCAGCGCCGGTGCGCTCAACACCAAGGACTGGGTGGACGACGACGTGTCGATCGGGCTGGGCCGGCTGCCGGATCGCACGACCGACGCGCTGAAGTACACGCGCAAGATCCAGCAGGCCTATCCGGGCGCGGTGATCATCATCGTCGGCCATTCGCTCGGCGGCCACCTGGCGCAGTATTGCGGCGTGCAGTGCAACCTGCCGTTCGTCACCTTCAACGCGCCGCCGGCGCTGGGCGTCTTCACCGGCAAGCTGCCCGACGGCACGAAGGTGAACGGTTTCAAGCTGGGGCTGAACTTCCGCGTCAACTACGATCCGGTGAGCAGGATCTCCGGCAGCCATGTCGGGCCGCTCGTGACCTTGCCGCTCAACGGCCAGAAGCACGCCGCCGCGCACACCTCGCAGGTCGTCATCAACTCGGTCGTCGCCTCGGGCCTGGGCGGCCACGGCGCGATGGCGGAGATCGCGGTGCGCAACCGATAGCGGCGGGCGGCGCTCCCAGTCACGGATGGAACTTCAGCCCGTCGAGGATCTTGTCGGCGAGCTTGCGTTCGGCGCGCAGCGCCAGGCCCACCAGGTCGAGCTTCGGGCGCTCCACCGCCCTGACCGCAGCGCGGTTGGCGGCGTCGTGGCCGGTGGCGAACATCTCCCTGGTGTAGATCGCCGGCTCGACGCCGCGCGACAGCGCGCGGTCGAGCGCACGCGACAGCGCGGCGCCGTCGGCGCCGTAGACCAGGATCGGCTGGCCGATCAGCGGGCGATAGCGCGTGGCGCTGCCGTCCTCGTAGGGCTCGCCGATGCATTCGGGAAACGAGGCGGCGATGCCGCCGCTGAGGAACGCCGTCACGTTGAGCTTCTGCCAGACCTCGAGATCGGATCGCACGACGACAGCGATCTTGGTGTCGAAGCGGATGGGCGGGAGGGCAGCGTCGGTCATGGCAGCACTCGCGGGTGGCGTGGCATCTACGCGCTCGATATCGGGCAAGGGCGTCGAATGTCTTGAACGATCGTGCGAGCCCCTCGAGCGGCGCGCGGCGGATCAAGTGCGCCTGTCATTCCGAGCGCAGCGAGGGATCCACGACCGGCCTGAATCCCTCGCTACGTTCGGGGTGACAGGGCCTAATCGCTCCGAAAGCGGTGCATGGCGATCTCGATCAGCGTCCGCCGGTCGGTCTCGACAAGACGCAGCGACTCGATGCGGCCGTGCATCGGCACGGTCTGGCGTTCGGCGATCTGCGCCACGCGTTCGGCGTCGATGCCGTTGGCGAACATGCCAAGCGTCAGGTGCGGCTCGAAGGCCGGCGCGCCCGCGACCTTGGGTAACGACTGCGTCAGCATGTCGTGCAGCGCGCCCAGCTCCTCGGCGCCGTCGTCCGGCTCGGCGTAGAGCCAGGCGCGGCCCGAGCGCGGCGGCGCGTCGACGCGCAGGCGCTGGAGCACGAACCAGAACGGCCGTACGGATGACGCGACGCGCTCGACCGCTTCGGCCAGCGCATCGCGCGCGTCGGGATCGACGCCGAACACTAGGGTGAAGTGCGGACCGATCAGGTTGGCTTCGGCGTGATACTGTGCGCGCAGATTCACCAGCCGCGCGCGATCCTCGGGCAGCAGCACCGGTTCGGCGACGACGTAGAGCCGGCTGGGCGCCTCGACCTGGTTCTCGTTGGTGTGCGGCGAGGACGGTGCCGATGGCGCGGGCGCGTCCCCTCTCCGGGCGCGGGGAAAGGGGACGACCGCCATCAGCCGTAGCTCTTGGCCATGCCGGCGGCGGGATCGACCTGCGGGCTGAACGGCGGGAACGGATAGCGCAGCCCGTTCTTGGCCAGCTGGCTCATGCCCTCGACCGCGCGCAGCAATTCATCCGGCGGGCAGGCCATCAGCAGCTCGTCGTCGGCGACGCCGCCGTATCGGCGCTCGGCGTAGCACGGCAGCGACAGCGAGGTCTGGCGCGTCGACAGCGCCCGGCCCCACGAATCCGAGCAGGCGCTCTCGCCGGTCACGGTGAAGTCGTAGCGCTTGTAGCGATGGAACTGCAGGCCGTTGATGAAATAGATCATCTGTCCGGGCGTGCCGTAGAACAGGCAGACATCGGGCGGATCCAACCGTGCGGCGCGCAGCGGCGCCACGACCAGGCCATTGTAGCGGCCATGCGGCACGCGCGGCATGGTCGCCTGGTGCTGGCGCGCCGCCTCCTTGTTGCCGAACCACACGCCGTTCATGTGATCGCCCGACAGGAAGCCCTCGCCGGGATGGTTGAGCCCGATGACGCCACCGCAATTGCCGCCGCGCGTGTTGTCGACGGTGATGCCGAGCGTGAAGCCGTGCCAGCGCGACTGGGTCACCATCTGGCACATGGTGAACTTGTAGCCCTCGGTCGGGCTGCGCAGGCCCTTGATCTTCGCCATGTCGTCGGGGTTCTCGAACAGCTTCATGCCGATCGGCAGCGTGCGCAGGCGCAGTTGCTCGCTGAGCGTCTGCGTCGCCTCGGCCAGCATCGCGCCGGTGATCTGCTCCGGTGGCGACCACGGCTTGACCTTGTAACCCGGCGGCAATGCTTCGGCGGTGGCGGTCGACATGGGTGTTCCTCCTACGGGGTCTTGTCTCGGCGATTCATACCACTGTCTTGAGCGCCACGAGCGTCTCGTCGGGGCGCTCGATCATCATGAAGTGACCGCTGTCCCTGATGATCTCGGTGCGGCTGCCGGCGATGGCCTCCGACAGCGCCTTGGCGTTGCGCGCCGGCGTCATAAGGTCGCCGTCGCCCAGCACCAGCAGCGACGGGCACGTCACCGATTTGCCGGCCTCGGCCAGCGCCTTGTGCGCGTTGCAGGCCTCGAGGTCGTTGGCGATCACGCCCGGCCGGTTGCGCTCGAGGATCGCCAGCGCGGTGCGCGTCAGCCACAGGCCGGGCACGCTCATGCCGCTCAGCTGCAGCGAACGGCCGACGCCCCAGAAGGTCATCAGTTCGCGCACCTTCGCCGTGCCCGCCTTCGCCGACTCCAGCATTTCGGGATGCACCGGCATCGCCGCCGCCACGCCGCACAGCGCCAGCGCCCGCACGCGGGCCGGATGCCGCGCCGCTGTCTGCACCGCGATCATCGCGCCCATCGAGTGGCCGACCAATGCCGCCTGCTGCACCCCGGCGGCATCGAGCAGCTTCGGTACCCAATCGGCCATCGCCTCGATGGTGGCAAGCGGCGCGCCCTCGGACTCGCCGTGGCCCGGCAGGTCGACCGCCAGCACCGAGCGCCCGTGATGGGCGAAGTAGCGCGTCTGCAGGTTCCAGCAGGTACGGTCGAAGCCGGCGCCGTGGATGAACAGCACGACCGGCTTCGATGGATCGAAGGGCCGCCCGCCCGTGGTGGCGTTGATGCGCTGACCGTCGACAATGAAGTGCATGATGAGCCTCTCTACCTTCCCCAGGAGGGGGAAGGTGGCGCGCAGCGCCGGATGGGGGATGTCGAAGACGAATGCAGGAGGCCGGCTTCGACATCCCCCTTCCGCCCTTCGGGCACCTTCCCCCTCCGGGGGAAGGTAAGGCCGCTCAATCCGCTCATCGTTGCGAAGCCTTGAGCGCCTGGCCGAGGTCCTCGATCAGGTCGTCGACGTCCTCCAGCCCGACCGAGAGCCGGATCATGCCCTCGCCGATACCCGCGCCCTCGAGCTGCTGCGCGGTGAGCTGCGCGTGCGTGGTCGAGGCGGGATGGATCACCAGCGATTTCGCGTCGCCGACATTGGCGAGGTGCGAGAAGAGCTTCAGCCGCTCGATGAACTTCTTGCCGGCCTCGCGCCCGCCCTTGATGTCGAAGGCGAAGATCGCGCCGCTGCCCCGGGGCAGCAGCTTCTGCGCCAGCGCGTGGTCGGGATGGTTGGGCAGGTCGGGATAGAGCACGCGCTCGACGCCCGGCTGCGTGGCGAGCCACGACGCGACCTTGCGCGTGTTCTCGACATGCTGGCGCATGCGCAGTGGCAGGGTCTCCAGGCCCTGCAGCAGGTAGAACGCGTTCTGCGGCGAGAGCGCCGGCCCGAAATCGCGCAGACCCTCGGCGCGGGCGCGCATGATGAAGGCCTGCGGGCCGAACTCGTCCCAGAAATCGATGCCGTGGTAGCCCGCGTATGGCTCGGTCAAGGTCGGGAACTTGCCCGACCTCTCCCAGTCGAAGCGGCCGCCATCGACCAGCACGCCGGCGATCGCAATGCCGTGGCCGCCGATGAACTTGGTGGCGGAGTGCATGACGATGTCGGCGCCGTGCGCGATCGGGTTGCACAGGTAGGGCGAGGCGAACGTGCTGTCGATCATCAGCGGCAGGCCGGCCTCGTGCGCGATCGACGCGACGCGCGGGATGTCGAGCACCTCGCCGCCGGGATTGCCGATGGTCTCGCCGAAGATCAGCCGCGTCGCCGGCGTGATCTCCTTGGCGAACGCATCGACGTCGCGCGGATCGACGAAGGTCGTGGTGATGCCGAAGCGCGGCAAGGTCAGGCCCATCATGTTGCGGCTGCCGCCATAGATCGAGGCCGAGGCGACGATGTGGCCGCCCTGCCCCATCAGGGTGGCGATGGCGATATGCAGCGCCGCCTGGCCGCTGGCCACCGCCAGCGCGCCGACGCCGCCCTCGAGCGCGGCCAGCCGCTCCTCGAGCACGGCGACGGTGGGGTTGGAGATGCGGCTGTAGATGTGGCCGCCGACCTCGAGGTTGAACAGAGAGGCTGCGTGCTCGACGTCGCGGAAGACGTAGGAGGTCGACTGGTAGATCGGCACCGCGCGGGCGCCCGTGACCGGATCGGGCCGCTGGCCGGCATGCAGCGCCAGCGTATCGAACTTCAGGAAATTGGCGTCGGCCATGAGAGCGCTCCCGGTGTCACGACCCGACACTAACCGGCTGAGTCGCCTCATTGAACTTCGGATTTCGCCAAATCAGGCGTATGATTCGCATCGTTCCGCCCGGTGCGACGTTTGTTGGGGCGGCAAGGCGCTGAAAGCGCCGTGACAATAAAGTACGGAGGGCCCCCCTCTATGTCCCTGATCGGCCGAACAGGTCCGGTCGCGCTGGCGCTGCTGGTGGCGACCGTCTCCCCCTCTCCCGCACAGCAGGTCGCCGCGCGCGGCGATGCCGAGGGCGGCACGCCGGTGCGCCTCTTGTGCACGCCCAAGGCGCTGGGCCTGGTGTGCAGCGCCACCAACGTGCGCGCCGCGGTCGAAGCCGGAGTCGGCGGCCGCTCGCAGACGCTCACCATCGCGCCCTACCAGCCCTTCGCCACGCCGCGCGGCCGCACGCTGCAGGGCTTCGACGTCACGGTGACGGCCTATGTCAGCCGCAGCGACGGCGGCCGCGTGCTGCTGATCGCGGATGTCGGCGGCGACGCGCGCAGCCTCGACCTCTCGGATCAGGTCACGCCCGGCCGCGGCGGCATCCGCACCATCCGCTTCGCCACCGACGCCGGCTGGATCAGCGAGACCTTCAACGAGGACGGCGCGGCATCGATGCGCCTGCCGATGCACCTGATGCTGACCGCGCAGACCCGCACCGCGGCCGACACCGCGCGGCTGGATCTGATCGAGGTCGAGCTGAAGCCGGTGTTCCGAGAGTAGTTCTTGGGAGCGCCGGCGAGACGCCGGCGCTCCCAGCTACTGCGCCGTCCAGCCGCCGTCGCTCACCAACTGCGTGCCCTGCATGTTGGACGCGGCGTCGGAGCACAGGAACACCGCCAGCGCGGCGATCTGCTCAGGGGTGGTGAATTGCAGCTGCGGCTGCTTCTCGCCGAGCAGCTCGTCGTTGGCCTGCTGCACCGTCTTGCCCTGCGCCTTGGCGCGCGCGTCGATCTGCTGCTGCACCAAAGGCGTGAGCACCCAGCCCGGGCAGATCGCGTTGCAGGTCACGCCGGTGTTCGCCGCCTCCAGGGCCACCGACTTGGTCAGGCCGAGGATGCCGTGCTTGGCCGCGACATAGGCCGTCTTCTCGGCCGAGGCGACCAGGCCGTGGGCGCTGGAGACGTTGACGATGCGGCCCCATTTGCGCGCCTTCATCAGCGGCAGCGCGTGATGGATGGTGTGGAAGGCGCTCGACAGGTTGATGGCGATGATCGCGTCCCATTTCTCGGTCGGGAACTTCTCGACCGGCGCCACGAACTGGATGCCGGCGTTGTTGACCACGATGTCGACCGAGCCGAAGGTCGCATTGGCCCTGGCGACGAGGTCGGCGATCTCGTCCGGCTTGCTCATGTCGGCGCCGTGGTAGTCGACGCGACCGGCATTGGCGACGCCGATCTCGGCCTTGACGTTGGCGATCGCGGCGGGATCGCCGAAGCCATTGAGCATGACGTTGGCGCCCTCGTTGCCGAGCGCACGGGCGATGGCGAGCCCGATTCCGCTGGTCGAGCCGGTGACGATGGCGGTCTTGCCGGAAAGCGACATGTTCCAATCTCCAGACGAACGGTCCGGACGTTTCCCCTGATGCAGGCGGCCTATTTCTTGAAGAACAGCGCCGCCGCCGAGGCGTGGCTCTGCTTGGCCTTGATGGTCTCCTCGGCGCGCACGATCTCCGCCTTCATCTCGGCGATGTAGCCGCGCAGCTCCTCGACCGACCAGCCGGAAAGGTCCTTCGGCTTGGGCTTGCGATTGCGTGGTTCGAGATCCTCGTCCTCGCGCGCCATGACGACCTCCGGCCGATTGTCCGCCGCTTCCGGCCCCGCTATAGCAGGCGTCCCCTCTGACTGGAACCCGCGCGGAGCGCCGCAGATGAACCCCCTGCCCCAGACCATGAATTGCGTCGAGATCAGCACACCCGGGGGCCCGGAGGTGCTGAAGCCCACGACGCGGCCGGTGCCTGTGCCGGCCGACGGCGAGGTGCTGATCAAGATCGCGGCCGCCGGCGTCAACCGCCCCGATATCGCCCAGCGCGCCGGGCTCTATCCGCCGCCGCCGGGCGCCTCGGACCTGCCGGGCCTGGAGTGTGCGGGCACCATCGCCGCGCTCGGCAAGGGCGTCAGCGGCTGGAGCGTCGGCGATCCGGTCTGCGCGCTCACGCCGGGGGGCGGCTATGCCGAGTACGTGGCCGTGCCGGCGCCGCAATGCCTGCCGCCGCCCAAGGGCTTCGACCTGCTGCACGCCGGCGCACTGCCGGAGACCTACTTCACGGTCTGGCACAACGTCTTCGAGCGCGGGCAGCTCAAGGCCGGCGAGACGCTATTGGTGCATGGCGGCGCCAGCGGCATCGGCACCACGGCGATCCAGCTCGCCAAGGCGCTGGGCTGCACCGTCGTGACCACTGTGCGCAACGCCGAGAAGGCCGCGGCTGTGAAGGCGCTCGGCGCCGACCACGCCATCCTCTACAGGGACAATGACTGGGCGGCCGAGGCGAAAGCCAAGGTGAAGGGCGTCGACGTCGTGCTCGACATGGTCGGCGGCGACTACATCGGCAAGGACATCGAGCTGCTCAAGCCCGACGGCCGCCTGGTGATCATCGCCACCCAGATCGGCGCCATGTCGACGATCAATGGCGCGCTCTTGATGATGAAGCGGCTGACGGTCACCGGATCGACGCTCAGGCCGCAAAGCGTCGAAGCCAAGGGCCGCATGGCCGCCGGCCTGCTCGACAAGGCCTGGCCGCTGCTCGCTTCGGGCAGCATCAAGCCGGTGATCCACAAGACCTTCCCGCTCGCCCAGGCCGCCCAAGCGCACGCCGAGCTCGAGCGCGCCGATCACGTCGGCAAGGTGATGCTTACGGTGTGAAAGTCGATTGTCGTCCTGGGCGAAGCGAAGGACCCTGCGGTGCGACTTGCACCAACGCTGGATCCTTCGCGTCGTTCAGGATGACAAGGAACGGATGATCAGCCATGCGCCGAGCAGCAGCAGGCCGGCGAAGAAGCAGCGGCGGAAGGTCGTCGGGCTGAGGCGGTCGCGCACGACCTGGCCGAGCCACATGCCGAGCAGCGCGACGCCGAGCGCCAGCAGCGTCGGCACGGCCATGCCCGGCACGAACACGCCGGCGGCGGCGAGTGAGGCCGCGAGCGCAAGGGTCGAGACGGTGAACGACAGGCCGAGCGCCTGCACCAGCTCGTCCCTTTCCAGGCCGATGCCCTGCAGGTAGGGCACGGCGGGAATGACGAAGACGCCCGTCGCGGCGGTGATCGCGCCGGTGATGGCGCCGATGATCGGCGCGAGGGCCGGCTCGAGCGCCGCGCGCACGCTGAAGCGCAACGCGGTGAGACCGGCGATGGCGTAGAGCATCAGCGCCGCGCCCAGCCCGATCGTGGCGTAGCGCGCCGACAGCCCCGTCATCAGGCCGGCGCCGGCCCAGGTGCCGAGGCAGACGCCCAGCATCATCGGCCACAGGCGGCGCGTGATCGCAGCCAGCCGCGCGCCGGCCAGCATCTGGCAGACATTGGTGACCAGCGACGGGAGCGCCAGCACGGCAGCCGCTTCGGCCGGGCTCATCAGCAGCGCCAGCAGGCCCATGCCGATGGTCGGCAGGCCCAGGCCGATCACGCCCTTCACCATTCCGGCGGGCAGGAAGATCGCGGCGATCCAGATCAGCGTGAAGTCCATCGCCGCCGGACCTTGATCCGGCCGCCGGTCGCCGACAATCTGGAAGCTACGGATTTTGCCTTCGGAGATGCCGAATGCGCTTCGACCTCGCCGATCTGCGCCTGTTCCTGCACGTCGCCGATGCCGGCAGCCTGACGCACGGCGCCCAGCGCGCCGGCCTGGCGCTGGCCTCGGCCAGCGAACGCCTGAAGGCGATGGAGGAGTCCCTGGGCGTGCCGTTGCTGCGGCGCGAGCGGCGCGGCGCGCTGCCCACGGCGGCGGGGCTGGCGCTGCTCGACCACGCGCGGCTGATGCTGGCGCAGTTCGAGCGCATGAAGGGCGATCTCGGCGCCCATGCGCGCGGGCTGAAGGGCCGCATCCGCGTGCTGTCGAACACCGCGGCGATCTCTGAGCACCTGCCGCGGAGCCTGGCCGCCTTCCTCGCCGCCCATCCCGCGCTCGACATCGAGCTGGAGGAGCGCGAAAGCCCGGACATCGTCGAGGCCATCGCCGGCGGCCTGGCCGATATCGGCATCGTCGCCGATCCGCCCGAGGCGCCAGGCCTGGAGATCCACCCCTTCCGCGAGGACCGGCTGGTGCTGGTGGTGCCCGCCCGGCATCCCCTCGCCGGCCGGCGGCAGGTCTGGTTCGCCGACGCGCTCGAGCACGACCTCGTCGGCCTGAGCCACGGCAGCGCGCTGCAGGCCCACCTCGCCCGCCACGCCGCCCGTCTGGGCAAGCGCATGCGGCTCAGGGTGCGCCTGACCGGCTTCGACGCCCAATGCCGCCTCGTCGAGCACGGCGCCGGGCTGGCGATCGTGCCGGAAACCGCCGCCGCGCGCTGCCGGCGCTCGATGGCTATCAAGACGGTCCGGCTGCGCGACGAATGGGCGGTGCGCCAGCTCAGGATCTGCGTGCGCCGCCCCGCCGCCCTGCCGGTTCACGCCCGCCGGCTGCTCGAGCACCTGAGGCCTTTCTAGGGAGCGGCGGCAGCGGCTCCGGTGGCGACACGGGATCGTCGAATTCTGGAAAGGTGCCATACACCGGCAGCAATGTCAGAAGACCTGGTTTGCCCAGTGGTTCCGGCTTGGCCATCCCATCCCCTGCAAATGTCGGGGATGCATACCGCCATGTGACCGTCGCGCACCGCAAATAATTTGTCGGATAACCCGCGATTCACGGCCCGACCGGCCGCGATCCGGCTTTACCCGCGCCCGCCCTATCCCTATATAACCGGTGGAATTTCTTACATTTCTGGTGGGTGGTGCCGTGCGGACGCGGGCGCCGTCCGGGACCGGAACCGCAGAGGATCCGTCATGGCTACGCCCCTGATGCCCAAGGCCACCGCCGTCTGGCTGGTCGACAACACGACACTTTCGTTCACCCAGATCTCGGAGTTCTGCGGCCTGCACGACCTCGAAGTCCAGGCGATTGCCGACGGCGAGGTGGCGATCGGCATGGTCGGTCGCGACCCGATCGCCAACGGCGAGCTGACCAAGGAGGAGATCGCGCGCTGCGAGGCCGACCCCGCCGCCCATCTTCGCCTGCAGGTGCATAACAGGCCGCAGCCGGTGACCCGCGCCGGCGGCCCGCGCTACACGCCCGTGGCCAAGCGCCAGGACCGGCCCGACGCCATTGCCTGGCTGCTGAAGAACCATCCCGAGCTGCAGGATTCGCAGATCGCCAAGCTGATCGGCTCGACCAAGAGCACCATCCAGGCGATCCGCGACCGCACGCACTGGAACAGCGCCAACATCAAGCAGCGCGATCCGATCACGCTCGGTCTGTGCAGCCTGCGCGACCTGAACGCGGCGGTCGAGAAGGCGCGCCAGAAGGCGGCGCGCGAAGCATCGGCAAAGAAGCGCGCCCAGGCGCTGGCCGGCCAGGACAGCTCCACCGTGCCGACCGCCGAGTTGGAGCCGCTCGAATCCGCGCCGCAGGATCCGCTTGACGAAGCCGACGAGGTCGATCCGGCGCAGGCCGATCAGCCCGACCTCGCCGACGCCGAGCAGCCTGACATCGACGCGACGCCCGACGTCGCGAACGACGATCAGCCAGATACCGACGAGCAGCCGCGCTGAGCCCCGCTTCAGGGGGTGGAAGGACACGCACAAAGGGCCTCGCGGCGCGCGTCGCGAGGCCCTTGGCTTTTGCGCCGGTCGGCTAGCGCCAGGCCGGCCGACCCATGTTGACCTGATCCGGCGTGGTCAGCGCGCCGACCGCGGCGCCGCCCACGGCGCCGATCGCCATGCCCGCCACCGGCGCGCCCAGCAGCGCGCCACCGACCAGGCCGGTGCCGGCGCCGATGGCGCCACCGCTCAGCGCGCGATCGCCGGGGGTGTTGCCGCAGGCGCCCAGCGCCAGGACGGACATGGTCAGACCGGCTGCAAGAATGAGCTTACGCATGGAACCCTCCTGGCCTCGGAATCTCGTGTGAGCCAAACGCTGCAGGCCGGCCGGGGATGCGGCGCCCGACGGGTAATCTCGGAAATGCCCTACTCATGGCAGAGGCCGGTCCGCTTCGCGGAAATGTGATCCACCGGCCGCCGCGTTGACACGGAACCGAAACCAAGCGCAGCATTCCCGGGTCAGGTCGCCCCGACGTCGGCGCAGCGGGTCTCTTCCGCGTTCGCGACGCGCCGGTTTCCACCACGACGTAGCGTGGCGTCATCGACGCGCACGGACGCGGGGCTGATAGCGGGCCTTGTGCAGGGCCCTCCCGCCCGGTTCCGACCGGGAAGACACGGGTGAGCATCCCGCTCACCTCGCGCTGGGAGGGCTTTAACATGGCGGCAACCACGACATCAGACACCGGCAGAGAACGCGCGGGCGGCGGCGCGCAGCGCGTCGTCGCCCTGGTGGGTCCCTATCTCTCCGGCAAGACGACCCTGCTGGAGAACCTGCTCTTCGCCACCGGCGCCATCGCGCGCAAGGGCTCGACGCGCGACGGCACGTCGATCGGCGACAGCAGCCCGGAGGCGCGCAAGCGCAGCATGGGCACCGAGATCAACAGCGTCACCTTCGAGTACGCCGGCGACACCTGGACCGTCCTCGACTGTCCCGGCTCGATCGAGTTCCGCCAGGACGCACTGGCCGCGCTTTCCGTGTGCGACGCCGCCGTCGTGGTGTGCGAGCCGCAGCCCGAGCGCGCCGTCGCGCTGGCGCCGATCTTCAAGGCGCTCGAGGACCGGCAGATCCCGCACATCCTGTTCGTCAACAAGATGGACGCCGCGCAGATCCGCGTGCGCGACCTGCTCGCCGCGCTGCAGAGCGTCTCGCCACGCAAGCTGGTGCTGCGCCAGGTGCCGATCCGCCGGGCCATTCCCGGCGGTGGCGAGGAGACGGTGGGTTACGTCGATCTCGTAAGCGAGCGCGCTTATCGCTACAAGTCGAGCGCCGCGTCGGACCTGATCGAGATGCCGGCCGAGGTGCTGCCGCGCGAGGCCGAGGCGCGGCGCGAGATGCTCGAAGCGCTGGCCGAGTACGACGACACGCTGCTCGAGCAGCTGATCGAGGACGTGGCGCCGGAGAAGTCGCTGGTCTATCGCGACCTGCACGACGAGTTTGGCGCAGCCCTGATCGCACCGGTGCTGCTGGGTGCCGGCGAGCGCGAGCACGGTGTGCGCCGCCTGCTGAAGGCGTTGCGCCACGACACGCCCTTCGCGCCCGCCACCGCCAAGCGCCGCGGCATGGAGCTCAACGGCGGCACGGTGGCGGAGTGCTTCAAGGCGCTGCACCAGGGCCATGCCGGCAAGCTCTCGCTCTGCCGCGTCTGGTCGGGCACGCTCTCCGACGGCCAGACGATCGGCGGTCACCGCGTCGGCGGCCTGTTCAGGCCGGCCGGGCAGAAATACGAGAAGATCGCCCAGGCCCAGGTCGGCGACGTCGTCGCCATCGCCAAAATCGACGCGCTGTCGGCTGGCCAGGTGCTGTCCAATGCCGGCATCGCCGAGTCGGCCGACCGCCCGGTGCCGGAGCCGGCGGTCTACGCCTTCGCGGTCAAGGCCAAGAACCGCAACGACGAGGTCAAGCTCTCGGCGGCACTGCACAAGCTCACCGACGAGGACCCCTCGCTGTCGATCGAGCATCGCGCCGCGACGGCGGAGTACGTGCTGCTGGGCCAGGGCGAGATGCACCTGAAGGTGGCGCTCGACAAGCTCGCGGGGCGCTACAACCTGCCGCTCGACACCGCGCCGCCCGCGGTCGCCTACAAGGAGACCATCCGCAAGGGCACGCAGCAGCACGCGCGCTACAAGCGCCAGACCGGCGGCCACGGCCAGTTCGCCGACATCAAGGTCGAGATCCACGCCTTGCCGCGCGGCTCGGGCTTCCAGTTCATCGACAAGGTGGTGGGCGGCGCGGTGCCGCGCAACTTCATCCCCGCGGTCGAGGAAGGCGTCATCGACGCGATCAAGCACGGACCGATGGGTCATCAGGTCGTCGACATGTCGGTGACGCTCTACGACGGCGGCTTCCACGCCGTCGACAGCTCGGAAATGTCGTTCAAGACCGCGGCGCGCATGGCGATGCAGGAAGGCCTGCCGAAATGCGACCCGGTGCTGCTCGAGCCGATCCTCAAGGTCACCATCGCCGCGCCCAACGAAGCCACCGCGCGCATGCAGCGCATCCTCTCGGGAAGGCGCGGGCAGATCCTGGGCTTCGACGCGCGCGACGGCTGGACCGGCTGGGACGAGGTCACCGCCCTGGTGCCCGAGGCCGAGATGGACGGGCTGATCATCGACATCCGCTCGCAGACCCAGGGCGTCGGCACGTACAGGGCCGAGTTCGACCATCTGCAGGAAGTCAGCGGCCGCTCGGCCGACAAGGCGATCGAGCAGGCCAAGGCGCGCGCCGGCGCGCGCGGTTGACATCGGCTCACGACCTCGCGAGGCGCGCCCGCCCGGGCTGGCGCGCCTTCGCCTTGTCGGGGAGTATCGCGCCGCTTCATCCCCGGCTGAAGGAGTTCGCGCATGTTCACTCGTCGACTGCTCGTGAAGGGCGGTCTTGTGTTGGCCACCTTGCCGGCGCTCGCAAGGACAACCGGCGCCCAGGCGTCGAAGCTGGAATTCGCCTTCGTCGGCCACGAGCTTTGAGGCGGCTGCAAGATCTGGCGTGCCCAGTCTGAACCCGGCTTCAAGCAATCGGCGGCGTTCAAGAAGCTCACCTATCACGTCGTCCATCCTGCCAACGGCTCGCTGCTCCTCAAGGAGGAGAGCTGGCCGGCCGAGGCGCGCTGGCTGCTCACCGAGTTCCTGATGAGCGACGAAGGCGCCCAGCGCGGCAATGTCACGCCGCGCTTCATTCTCGCTCAGGACCAGAAGATCGTCTTCACCGCCACCGGCAATGCCGGCTGGCGGGACAAGATGTGGCCGAAGATCCTCGAGATCACTGGCACGGCGGCGTGAGTCTGACGTCTTGGGGCCGCGCCGCTCCAGCGGCGCTCATCGTGGAAGAGTGCCGCTGGAGCGGCGCGGCCCCAAGAGTTAAGATACCCCCATGGCCGCCCGCTTCTTCCATCGCCAGCTCGCGATCTACGCCGCCTACCATCGCGACTCGCGCAACCGGGCGACGCACTTCATCGGCATCCCCGCGATCGTGTTCTCGCTGCTGATCGCGCTGGCGCTGTGGCGGCTGCGCATCGGCGGCGTCGCGGTGTCGGGCGCCCTGCTCGTGGGCGCGGCCGCGCTGCTGGGATGGATCGCGCTGGATGTCGGCGTCGGGCTGGCGATGGTGCTGATCGTCGTGCCGATGTGGCTGCTCGCCGAATGGCTGGCGCGTGCCACCGGCGCCAGCGTCGTCTGGATCGTGTTCGCCGTCTTGTTCGTCGGCGGCTGGGTCTTCCAGTTCGTCGGTCACGCCTATGAGGGCCGCCGCCCGGCGCTGGTGGACAATCTCTTCCAGGCCTTCATCGGGCCGATGTTCCTGGTCGCCGAGACCTTCATCGCGCTGGGCCTGCGCACCGACCTGCGCCGCGCCGTGGAGGGTCCGCACGTCGCCGAGCGGGCCGCGGTCACGCCGAAATGAGCCGTCGTGGCTGGAGGCCGCCGCCCGCCGGCCGGTAGAGTACGTGTAGCGAACCGAGGGCCAGGACGGAGCCGTTTCATGCTGATCAAGCGCAGACGCGGATGGGAGCTGCCGGAGAGCGCCACCACGCCGGAATCGGTCTATCTCAACCGCCGCGCGCTGCTTGCCGGCATGGGCATGGCCGGCATTGGGCTGGCCCTGCCGTCGGCCGTCCACGCCCAGCAGGGCGCCCCGCGCAACGCGCGCTACACGCTCGACCGGCCGATCACCCCGGAGAAGCTGGCGACGACCTACAACAATTTCTACGAGTTCGGCGACAGCAAGAACATCTGGCAGACTGCGCAGAGCCGGCTGAAGGCGCGGCCGTGGACGGTGAAGATCGAGGGTATGGTCGAGAAGCCGATCGAGATCGGCATCGACGATCTGATCGCCAGGATGCCGATCGAGGAACGGCTCTATCGCCATCGCTGCGTCGAGACCTGGTCGATGAACGTGCCCTATACCGGCTTCGCGCTCTCGGCGCTCATCGACCTCGCCAAGCCACTGTCAGGCGCGAAGTACCTGGTGATGCAGACGCTGGCCGATCCGCGCATGTTCCCGGGACAGCGCGAGTTCTACTACCCCTGGCCCTACACCGAGGGGCTGAGCATGGCCGAGGCGCGCCACGAGCTGTCGTTCATCGCCACCGGCCTTTACGGCAAGCCGCTGCCGGCGCAGAACGGCGCGCCCTTGCGCCTGGCGACGCCGTGGAAGTACGGCTTCAAGCACGTCAAGTCGATCAACCGCTTCGAGCTCAGCGACAAGCGGCCGGTGTCGTTCTGGGAAAAGCTGGGGCCGGACGAATACGGCTTCTGGGCCAACGTCAATCCCAACGTGGCGCATCCGCGCTGGAGCCAGGCGACCGAGAAGCCGCTGGGCAGCGAGGAGCGCATCCCGACCCTGATGTACAACGGCTACGCCGAGTTCGTGACGGCGCTCTATACCGACATGAAGAACGAGAATCTCTACAAGTAGTCTTCCCTTCCCCTGGAGGGGGAAGGTGGCGCGCGCAGCGCGACGGAAGGGGGATGTCGAAGACGAACATAGGAGTCCGTCTTCGGCATCCCCCTTCCGCCCTTCGGGCACCTTCCCCCTCCGGGGGAAGGAAACAGCCATGCCTGCACGACAAGACCCGTATCTTGTTTCGTTCCGCCGGTCCGGTATGTATCCGGCCCGGCAGAACAGCAGGAGTAGTCATGAGCCGTCTTTCCCGTCGCCACGCGCTGGCGCTTGGCACCGCCGCGCTGGCGGCCCCATCGGTCGTGCGCTCGCAGGGCACCTATCCCGCCAAGACCATCCGCATCGTCGTGCCCTTCGCCGCCGGCAGCGCCACCGACCTGACGGCGCGCGGCCTGGGCGCCAAGCTGCAGGAGCTCACGAGCCAGTCGGTGATCATCGAGAACAAGCCGGGCGCCGGCGGCCAGCTCGGCGCGCAGACGGTGGCGGCCGCGCCGGCCGATGGCTACACGCTGCTGATGGGCACCAACTCGACCAACGCCGCCAACGTCTCGCTGTACAAGAAGCTGATCTACGACCCCGCCAAGGATTTCGCGCCGATCGCCCGCGTGGTGATGGGCGTCAACGTGCTGGTGGTGAACCCCGACGTGCCGGCGAAGACCACCGCCGAACTGATAGCCTACGCCAAGGCCAATCCGGGCAAGCTGAACTACGCCGAGGCCAGCTCCTCGCAGCGGCTCTCGGCCGAGCAGTTCAACCAGCTCGCCGGGGTGAAGATCGAGCGCGTGCCCTACAAGTCGAGCCCCGAGGCGGTGCGCGACGTGATCGCCGGCCAGGTGCAGGTGATGTTCCCCGACCTGCCGCAGGGACTGACCCAGATCCGCGCCGACAAGCTGCGCGGCCTGGGCGTCACCGGCGCCAAGCGCACCAAGATCGCGCCCGACCTGCCGGCGATCGCCGAGACCGTGCCGGGCTACGAGCTGACCTACTGGCTGGCCGTCTTCGCGCCCGCCGCGACGCCGGCGCCGATCCAGAAGGCGCTGCACGATCTCGTCGTCGAAGCGATGAAGGACGAGAAGACCGGCCAGACCATGACCCAGGGCCGCATGGAAGTCTCGGTGCTGGGCCTGCAGCAGTTCGACGCCTTCGTGAAGGCCGAGACCGCCAAGTGGGCGAAGATGATCAAGGACGCCGGCATCCAGCCGGAGTGATGTCCTTGGGAGCGCTCGCGTCCCGCCGGCTCATCTCCTGGGGCCGGCGGGACGCGAGCGCTGCCGTCTCAGCGCTCGCCGCGTTCGTACTCGTCGTGCAGCCTCAGCCAGCTCATGGTGCCGTTCTCGTTGCGGCCCTTGGGCGTCAGGTCGAGCCACGCGAAGGCGCCCATCAGCACTTCGTCGCCGCGATGGTAGGTCGAGTAGGTGTGGAACACCTCGCCTCGCTCGTTCTTCGCGAAGATACTGGTGCCGTGCATATCCTCGCTGCCCTTGATCGTCGTCACGCCGTAGTTGTACTGCGCGCGGCCGGCCTCGATGTCCTCGCGCCTGAACGAGACGCCGAAGTCGAAGTTGAAATCGCCGCCGAATGAGCTGACCCACGGGAACGTCCAGCCCATGCGCCGCCTGACCTCCTCGATGCGCGCAAGCGGCGCGCGCGAGATCGCGGCGAAGGCGAGATCGGCGTGCTCGAAATGCTGCCGGGCGGCGTCGATGTGATCGGCGATGAAGCTGCAGCCCTTGCACTGGTGGTCGGAGCCGGGCGTCAGCATGAAGTGGTAGACCGCGAGCTGGCTGCGGTCGCGGAACAGGTCGGCCAGCGCACGCTTGCCTTCGGGCCCGTCGAATACATAGGGCTTGTCGATCTTCACCCAGGGCAGCGCGCGGCGCTGGGCGCGTAGCGCGTCGAGCTCGTGCGTCATGGCACGCTCGCGCGCCAGCAGCGCCTTGCGCGCCTCGAGCCATTCGTCACGGGTGGCGATGGTATGCGTGGTCATGGTCGTGTCTCCTCTCGGCGGTGGTTCGAGATCAGCTTCAGCCAGGGCGCCAGGTGGAAGGCGCCCATCAGCCCGTACATCGCGGCCATGCCGGTCAGCGACGATGCGGAGCCACAGAGCATGTCCGGCGCGCCGGACACCGCCGTGAGCAGCGCCATGCCGGCGAAGGTCGGCGCGGCCGCGAGCGACAGCCAATCGGCGGCGCTACGGACAGCGACTTCCTGAACCTGATTGCCCATGATGGCCTCCTGTCGGGTGCGACAGATCTAGGTCCTGACGGCGATCGGGTGGGAGTTACATCAGTGACGGGATTCCGATGGACTCGCTGATCACTGCTGCGGCGCGGGCGCTTGCCATGGGCGACGCGCTGGGCGCGCTCAAGCGGGTCGCGCTGCGCGACGATGCGCCGGCCCTGGCGCTGCGCGGCATCGCCATGGCGCAGCTCGGCGATCTCGCCCGCGCCAAGGCCCTGCTGAAGCGCGCGGCGCGTGCCTTCGGGACGAGGGAGTCCGTGGCCCGCGCGCGCTGCATCGTCGCCGAGGCCGAGATCGCGCTGGCTTCGCGCGAGCTGAGCTGGCCGACCAGGACGCTCGCGGCGGCACGCACGACGCTCGAGGCCCAGGGCGACCGCGTCAACGCCGCGCACGCCAGCACGCTGCAGATCCGTCGCCTGCTGCTGATCGGCCGACTCGAGGAAGCCGAGCGGGCCCTCGACGGATTCGATTCCACGAGCCTGCCGCCGGCCCTGCGGGCCGCCCACGAGCTGGCGGTCGCCGGCATCGCCATCCGCCACCTGCGCACCGGGGCGGCGCGCAGCGCGCTCGAGCGCGCGCGCGAGGCGGCGCGCGCGGCCGGCGTGCCGGCGCTGGCGGCGGAGGTCGAGAACGCCGCGCGCACGCTCGACCTGCCGGCGGCGCGCCTGATCACGCGCAGCGAGGAGCGGCCGCTGATGCTGCACGAGGTCGAGGCGCTGCTGGCGTCGGGCAACCTCGTGGTCGACGCCTGCCGCAACGTCGTGCGCGTATCAGGCACGGTGGTCTCGCTGGCGAGCCGCCCGGTGCTGTTCGCGCTCGTCCGCGCGCTGGCCGAGGCCTGGCCCGGCGACGCGTCGCGCGCCCAGCTGCTGCTGCGGGCGTTCCGGGCAAGGCACGCCGACGAATCGCATCGCGCGCGCCTGCGGGTCGAGATCGGCCGCCTGCGCAAGGCACTGAAGCCGATGGCCGGGATCAGCGCGACGCCCGGGGGATTCGCGCTGGCGTCGCTGCGCGCCCGCGAGATCGTCGTGCTGGCGCCGCTCGTGGACGAGAAGCACGCGGCGGTACTGGCCTTCCTCGCCGATGGCGAGTCGTGGTCGAGCTCGGCGCTGGCGATCGCGCTCGATGCCAGCCCGCGCACCGTGCAGCGTGCGCTCGAGGAATTGGCGGCGTCGGGCAAGGCGCAATCCTTCGGCCGCGGCCGCGCACGCCGCTGGATGTGCCCGCCGGTGCTCGGATTCCCGACCGTCTTGTTACTCCCCGGTCCGCTCCCGGGCGGCTAGATGACGATCGTCATCCCGAGCGACGCGAGGGATCCAGGCTGGCAACGAGTTCCCTCGCTGCGCTCGGGATGACAGGTGAAGATGCGCCAGGAGGTCCACATGAAACGCTCAGCCGCTGAAGTCGTCCGCGAGTACGCCTTTGCCGATGTCGAGAATATCGGCGGCGTCACCTTCGATGGTCAGCGCGTCTGGTTCGCCGCCGGCAACGGGCTGAAGGCCTTCGATCCCGCGAGCGGCAAGATCGAGCGCACGATCGACGTCGCGGCGCACGCCGGCACGGCGTTCGACGGCAAGCACCTGTTCCAGATCGCCGAGGATCGCATCTACAAGATCGATCCCGCGACCGGCAAGATCGTGCACACCATCCCGTCGCCGGGCGCCGGCGGCGACTCGGGCATGGCCTGGGCCGAGGGCACGCTGTGGGTCGGCCAGCATCGCGGCCGCAAGATCCACCAGATCGATCCCGAGACCGGCGCGATCCTGCGCACCATCGAGTCCAACCGCTTCGTCACCGGTGTAACCTGGACCGACGGCGAGCTCTGGCACGCCACCTGGGAGAACGACGAGAGTGAGCTGCGCCGCATCGATCCCGCGAGCGGCGAGGTGCTGGAGCAGCTCGACATGCCCAAGGGCGCCAACATCTCGGGGCTCGAGTCGGATGGCCTCGAATGGTTCTATTGCGGCGGCGGTACCACTGGCACGGTGCGGGCCGTGCGCCGGCCGCGGCGCGGTTGAGCTCTCGCAGGTGCATGCGCGGCGGACTGGCCACGCGCCCGCCAATCCGCTAAAACCCGCGCCATGACATGGACGGTGCGTCAGGTCGGACGAGGTCGATAGGCCGCTCCCGCGGGAGCGGTCCCATCGTCACGCCTGTTTCACGCACTCTGCCTTGTGCCCGAGAGGGGGCATCCATGTCCTTTGCGCTTTACGACGATCTTGCCGGCCTGCGCTTCTGGCGCCAGTCCGAGCTTCACCTGCGCCGCCGCATGCGCGACCAGATTCTCGACTGCGTGCGCGATACCCTGCTCGATATCAATCAGATGTGGGCGATCGAGGAGGTCGAGACGCCGCCGATGATGCCGCTGGCGCGCATGTCGTCGGCCTACGACCGCACCGACGTCTTCGTGCTCGCCGATCCGCCGGGCGGCGAGCGGCCCTTCGCGCTGCGCGCCGAGACCACTGACGGCAGCTATGCGATCGCCGAGCGCATCCTGCGCGCCACCAGGCTGCGGCCGCCGCTCTGCGTCTGGCAGATGGGCACCTCGCACCGGCGCGAGACGCGCGACGGCGCCACCGCGGCGAAGCTCAGGCTCAACGCCTTCACCCAGCTTGAGCTGCAGCTGATCCACGCCGAGGACACCAGGGCGGAGATCGCCCGGCCGCTGCGCGAAGCGCTGGTGCCGGTTGTGGCACGGATGACGGGACTGTCGACGCGGCTGGTGCCGTCCGATCGCTTGCCGGCCTACGCCAGCGAGACGGTCGACATCGAATGCCGCCAGCCCGACGGCGAGTGGCGCGAGGTCGCAAGCACGTCGCGCCGCACCGACTTCCCGCCGGTGCCGGGCTTCAAGCCGTGCAGGGTGATCGAGCTCGCCTTCGGCATGGACCGCCTGGTGGCGCTGGCCAATGGCGGCCTGTGAGGTGGCATAGCCGCCATGCGGCATGCCGGCTGAGGCCGGCCCCTCGACGAGGGCTTCGGCGCTGCTATCCTCGCGGCCAAGCAACAAGGGCCCGAGGGAGCAGCGTCCGAAATGCAGCGCCTGATCATCGAGAAGAGCGGACCGGTCACCACCATCTGGATGAACCGTCCCGAGAAGAAGAACGCGCTCGACAGCGTCATGCTCGACGAGCTGCGCACGGTGCTCTCGGCGCCGGTGGCGCCCGAGGATCGCGTGCTGGTGATCCGCGGCAAAGGCGACGTGTTCTGCGCCGGCCTCGACATGAGCGAGCGGCGCGAGACGATCGGCTCGGGCAGCGCCAGCGGCATCGAGACCATGCTGCGCGCCATCGAGCTCACGCCGCTGCCGGTGGTCGCCGTGGTGCACGGCGACGCCATCGCCGGCGGCAACGAGCTGGCATTGCATTGCGATCTGGTGGTCGCCTCGAGCAGGGCGCGCTTCGGCATGTCGCTGGCCCAGGTCGGCCTGGCGCCGAATTGGTTCCTCGCCAAGAAGCTGATGGAGGTGCTGGGCCCGGTGACGACGCGCGAGATGCTGCTGCTGGGCGATCCGCTGCCGGCGCCCAAGCTGCATGCGCTGGGCCTGATCGCGCGCTGCGTCGGACCGGACGAGCTCGAAGGCGAAGCGGGCAAGATCATCGATCGCCTCGCCAACAATGCGCCCTTGTCGCTGAAGGCGATGAAGGCGCTGACCGTGCGTCAGCTGCAGCTGCGCGACAGCATCCCGCACGACGATATCGATGCGCTGGTGCAGGCGGCGATGAAGAGCCAGGACGCGCAGGAAGGCATGAAGGCGCGGCTGGAGAAGCGCAAGGCTTCGTTCAAGGGGCGCTGACCATGGAGCTGCGTCCCAGCAAGCCATTCCTCGACTTGACTGAGGCGGCGATCAGGAAGCTGCCCGGCCAGCTCGGCGTGTTCCAGATCGCCGACGCAGAGGGCACGATCGTGAAGATCGGCTTCGCCGGCGGTCGCGCGCCCTTCGGCCTGCGCAGCGAGCTGTTGAAGGAGCTTGAGGCGCTGGGCCCCGGCCATCGCTTCCGCGTCGAGATCAACATGCAGTACACGACGCGCTATCAGGAACTGCTGATGCTGCATCAGGCGGATTTCGGCGGCCTGCCGCGCGAGAACGCCAAGGACCCGCCGCCACGGCTTGGCCGCCTGAGCCCTCGATGAGCATGACAATCAACCCTGTCATTCCGAGCGCAGCGAGGAATCCAGATCCCTCGCTGCGCTCGGGATGACAGCATAAACGGACACACACCATGGATTTCGAACCGTCATCCGAACAGCAGATGCTGATCGACATGGTGCGCCGCTTCGTGCGCACCGAGATCATCCCGCTGGAGGCCAAGCTCGATCCCGACGCCTCGGAGCTGGCGCCCGAGGACCACGCGCGGCTGGTGCAGAAGACCAAGGCGATGGGGCTGTACGGCATCGACATCCCGGTCGAGTTCGGCGGCCCCGACATCGACATCGTCACCCGCACGCTTCTGGCGATCGAGATGTCGCAGCATCGCGCCGGCCTCTACGTGCCCTGCTACGGCACCTTCGGCGGCGCCGGTCTGGCGCAGATATTCGAGGCCAACGACGACCAGAAGGAGCGCTACCTCTATCCCACCCTGCGCGGCGAGAAGAAGCCGTTCTTCGGCCTGACCGAGCCGTCGGGCGGCAGCGACCCGGCGCGCGCGATCAAGACCAGGGCCGAACGCAGAGACCAGGGCTGGGTGATCAACGGCTCCAAGATCTTCATATCGGGGGCCGACCGGGCGCAGTACGGCATCGTCTTCGCCCGCACCGATGCCTCCAAGGGCCGCGGCGGCATCACCTGCTTCATCGTCGATGCTGACACGCCGGGCTTCCACGTGCGCCGCGTCGTGCACACCCTGCGCTCCTCGAGCTACGCCACCGAGCTGGAGTTCAAGGATTGCTGGGTGTCGGATGCGCAGGTGCTGGGCCAGGTCAATGGCGGCTTCGCCGTCGCCAATGACCGCCTGACACGCCAGCGCATCCCCTACGCCGCCGCCTGCATCGGCGTCGCCATCGCCGCGCACGAGATGGCGGTCGAATGGTCGAAGATGCGCGAGACCTTCGGCTCGCGCCTGTCGGACCGCCAGGCCATCCAGTGGATGCTGGTCGACAACGAGATCGACATCCGCACGGCACGCTACTTCACCCTGGAAGCCGCCGAGCGTGCCCGCCGCGGCATTCCGTTCCGCACCGAGGCGGCCTTGTGCAAGCTGATCGCCTCGGAGAGCGGCGGCCGCGTCGTCGACCGCTCGATGCAGATCCATGGCGGCATGGGCATGACCAAGGACCTGCCGCTGGAGCGCTGGTACCGCGAGATGCGCATCCGCCGCATCGGCGAAGGCCCCAGCGAGGTCCAGCGCATGCTGGTCGCGCGCGAGATTCTCGGCGCGAGCGTGCGATAACGGCTGTCATCCCGAGCGCAGCGAGGGATCTCGGAATGCCTGGATCCCTCGCTGCGCTCGGGATGACAAACATCACGGAGTCCTCATGATCCCCGGCGTGCTCAACGGCGTGAAGGTAATCGAGTTCGGCCAGAACCTCGCCGGTCCCTATTGCGGCCAGATCCTCGCCTTCATGGGCGCCGAGGTGATCAAGGTCGAAAAGCCCGAGGGCGACGACGCGCGCAAGTGGGGGCCGCCCTTCATCGCCGGCGAGGGCGTGAACTTCGTCGGCCTCAACCGCGGCAAGAAGTCGATCACCGTCGACCTCAACGATCAGGCGCAGAAGCAGAGGCTGATCGACCTGATCGGCTCGGCCGACGCCTTCGTGCACAACCTGCGCGCCGGCGTGACCGAGAAGTTCGGCATCGACGGCAAGACGATGACCGCGAAGTTCCCCGGCCTGGTCTACGCCGATCTCAGCGCCTTCGGCCACACCGGCCCATGGAAGCTGCGCCCGGGATACGAACCGCTGATCCAGGCCGAGGCGGGACTGGTCAGCGTCAACGGCGATCCGTCGGGACCGGCCTCGCGCATCGGCGTGTCGATCATCGATCTCAGCACCGGCATGTGGACGGCGATCGGCATCCTCGGTGCGCTCTTGCAGAAGGCGCGCACCGGCAAGGGCGCGATCGTCAGCACCTCGCTGTTCGAGAGCGGGCTGATGTGGGTGTCGACGCATGTCGCCTCGTTCTCGACCACCGGCAACGTGCCGCCGCGCCAGAGCACCGGCCACATCACGCTCACCCCCTACCAGGCGTTCGAGACCAGCAACGGCCTCTTGATGGTGACGCCCGGCAACGACCGGCTATGGGCGAAGTTCGCCGAGACCCTGGGCAAGGCCGAATGGGTCAGCGATCCGCGCTTCCTCACCAACAAGGAGCGCTCGGCGCATCGCCAGATGCTGCTCGACATGATCGGCGAGATCATGAAGCGCGACACCAAGGAGAGCTGGGCGGCGAAGCTGCAGGCCGTCGGCGTACCGTGCGGGCCGATCAACGCCATCCCCGAGGTCGTGGCGCTGGAGCACACAAGGGCGCTGGGCATGTACCTGCAGCCCTACAGCGAGCTGCCCTCGCTGCTGCACGCGCTGCCGGTGTCGTTCGACGGCCAGCGCGCCGGCTTCCCTGCGCAGGTGCCGAAGATCGGCGAGCACGACGACGACATTTGAAGTCCTTCTCCCCGCGAAGGCGGGGAGAAGGAAATCAGCCGAGCTTCCTGATCGCCGCCGCGAGCGAGCGGGCGCCATCGGCGTAATCCGCCCACGGCCTGGCCGATTTCAGCAGCCTGGGCGCGGTGCGGATCGTGTAGCGCTTCGGATCGAGGCCGCCGCGCACCTGCGTCCAGTTCAGCGGCATCGACACCGTGGCACCGTCACGCGCGCGCGGCGACAGCGGCGCCACCGCGGTCGATGTGCGGTCGTTGCGCAGATAGTCGAGGAAGATGCGGCCCTTGCGCTGCTTCTTCGCCATGTTCAGCACGTAGCGCTCGGGCTCGTCCTCGGCCAGACGGCGGCAGACCTCGCGCGCGAAGCCCTTGGCGACGTCCCAGTCGAGGCCGCTGCTGTCGGAGAGCGGCGTGACGACGTGCAGCCCCTTGCCGCCGGTGGTCTTGCAGAAGCTGACCAGGCCCAGCGCCTCAAGGCGTTCCCGCAATGCGTTGGCGGCGTCGACGATGGCCTTGAAGTCGACGTCGGGGCCGGGATCGAGATCGAACACCAGCCGGCCGGGCATCTCCGGATCGCCCGGCCGGCAGTTCCAAGGGTGCAGCTCGGTGGCGCCCATCTGCGCCACGGCGGCCAGCCCTTCGACACGGTCGATCTGCAGGTAGGGCTTCTTGTCGCCGGCGACCTTCGTCAGCGTCAGCAGGTGCGAGGTGCCGGGCGCGCCGTGGCGCTGGAAGAAGGTCTGGACATGGATGCCATCGGGCGTGCGCACGAGAGAGCAGGGCCTTCCCCTGATGTGCCCGATCATCCACGCGCCGACAGCCTCCAGGTACTGCGCCAGTTCGAGCTTGCTGACCGGCGGATCCTCGTCCGGCCACAGCTGCTTGTCGGGATGGGAGATCGACACGCCCATCACCATGGCGCGCCCGGATGCGGTCGCCGCCTCGGGCTTCGGCCGGGCCATCCTTGTCGTCGCGGCCTTCGCGGGCTTCTCCGCCATGACCTCCCGGGCCGGCTTGTCCTCGCGCAGCCCCTTGAAGGCAGCCTGCCGCACGTTGCCGGCGCCGGTCCACCCCGCGAACTCGATCTCCGCCACCAGCGCCGGCCGGGCCCAGTGCATGTCGGCCTCGCGCGGCGGGCTGGCGTCGACATCGAACGGGCTGCGCTCGCTCTCCACCGCTTCGAGCTTGCGCAGCAGCGATCGCCGGGTCGCTGCGTTGAAGCCGGTGCCGACGCGCCCGACATAGACCAGCTTGCCCCGGCCGCGATGCACGCCCGCGAGCAGCGCGCGCAGGTCGCCCTGCTCGCTGGTCCAACCGCCGATCACCACCTCGTGCCCGGTGCGGCACTTCGCCTTGGTCCAGGCGCTGCCGCGACCGGTCTGATAGGGCGCATCGATGCGCTTGGACACGATGCCCTCGAAATGCATGCTGCAGGCCGAGCGCAGCACGGCGTCGCCCGCCGTCTCCAGGTGATCGACGTAACGGATGGTGCGTTTGGGCACCTTGGCCGCACTCAACAGCTCGCGCAGCCTGTCCTTGCGGTCGACCAGCGGCAGCTTGCGCAGGTCCTCGCCTTCGGCGAACAGCAGATCGAAGGCGAAGAACACGAGCTGCTTCGACGTGCCTTCCGACAGCGCCACCTGCAGCGCGGAGAAATCCGGCGCGCCGTCATGATCCAGCGCGCAGACCTCGCCGTCGATCATGCAGTCGGGCAGGCCCGAGGCGGCCTCGCCGATCGCGTCGAATCTTTCGGTCCAGTCCAGGCCCTTGCGCGTGCGCAGGACCGCCTCGCCGTCCTCGACGCGCAGCTGAACGCGATAGCCGTCGAACTTCACCTCGTGCGCCCAGCCCGGCCCGGACGGCGCGCGGTCGACCAGCTTGCAGAGCTGCGGCGCCACGAAACGGGGCATCGCCGAGACCTTGCGTGGCCTCGCCGCCCGCTTCGGCTGTGCGGCCGACATGCCGCCGTTCGACTGATTGGCGTGCCACACCGCGCCGGCCGTTGCCCTGCGCCTGGTCATGAAGGGCGTCGGCCGCTTGCCCGTGCCGGCGGCGATCTGCTTCAGGGTGCGGCCGGAGGCGACTGAGTCGTCGTAGCGCTTCAGCCATCGCTCGGAGTCGCCCTCGCGCGCCGCCATGTCGCGATGCTTGATCAGCAGCCAGTTGCTGCGCTTGCCGCCCGCGCGATCGCGCTTCATGCGCACCAGGACCCAGCCGCCGCTCATCCGTTCGCCGTCGAGGGTGAATTTGAGGTCGCCCTTCTTCAGCCCGGCATGCGGATCGCCCTCGGGCAGCCAGTAACCGCGATCCCACAGCTGCACCGTGCCGCCGCCGTACTCCCCCTTGGGGATCGTGCCCTCGAAGTCGCCGTAGTCGAGCGGATGGTCTTCGGTCTCGACCGCCAGGCGCTTGTCCCCGGGATCGCGCGAGGGCCCGCGCGTCACCGCCCAGGACTTGAAGACGCCGTCGAGCTCGAGCCGGAAATCGTAGTGCAGTCGGGTGGCGTCGTGGCGCTGCACGACGAAGCGCAGGCCGCTCGCCGGCCGCGTCGCGCCACCGCGCGGCTCGGGCGTCCTGGCGAAATCGCGCTTCGCCCGATACGTCGCGAGTTTCCTGGAGGGTTTGCCGGAGGCCACGCCACCAAACGCCAGCCTGGCGGCGCTGGTTCCGGTCGTCGCGGCGGCGCACCAGGCTCCTCATCGTCGCGTGGCGGTCGCCGCCATGCGGCCGACAGGGCACAAAGCCACGATGGCGTTCCAGATCAGTCCGTGATAGAGTGAGCGCTCATTTCTATAGGAGATACGTTCGATGGCCGGCCTCAACATCAGCCCCGCGGGGCTGGGTGACCTGGCGCGCCGCAAGGCGTACCAGGCCAAGGAAGCCGGCGCCGACGGATTGGACCTCGTGCTGATGGAGCAGTCGGGCGTCGATGCGCGCGACATCATGAATCTGCGCAAGTTCACGGCGGCGCAGAACCTGCTGGTCATCTTCCGCTGCCCCAAGGCCTGGGCGCGCGCCTTCCACGGCACCCTGCCGGCGAAGACCTTCGCCACCAAGGCCAAGACCAACGAGACCGGCACCGTGCGCAGCGGGACCGGACACCTCATGGTCTCGGACTACGACATGATGAGCGTCTGGCGCTTCAACGGTACGGGCTTCTCGAAGATCTACATATCGGCGATGGAGCCCGGCGCGCCGCGCGGCCGCTGGTCGCCGGAGGCGCGCGATCTGGTGAAGGCGATGAACGCTTTCCTGGTTTCCAAGCTGCAGCACGGTTGCCAGGACGACTTCCTGTCGGCGGAGAAAAACCCCGGCGTGAAGATGGCCGACCACTTCCTCGCCATCCGCATGGGCGACGGCATCTACCTGCGCGATCCGATCTACTGCGAGAACTTCTACCGCGCCCATGCGCTGTACTGGCCGTACCTGTCGAACGGCAAGCACAACGGCCGGGGCCTGGGTTGAGCGTGACCGGCTTGTCCCTTCGCTATCAGGGGACAAGCCACAACCATCGCGGCAGTCGGCGACGGCACCTGCAGGCAAAAAAAATCGGCCCGCGCGTGAGCGCGGGCCGAAAGTCAAACAGGGAGGCTTCACGTCTGGGAGACGTAGGATCCGAAGATCCCTGCCCGAAGCGAGGCTCCAGGCCCATGTCCGGAAGGCACTACCAACTCAACGCCGCAACACCCTTTGGACATGGTCAGAACATAGGCGATCCGGCTGGTTTACGTATGGGGAAATTGGTCAAGCCAGCCATGCGGGGTCCGCAGTACTTTAGACAAAAGTCGTAGCTCGGGACCCCTGATCTGACGCGAACAATCGCGACAAGTCCTATTGCCGCATCTCGGCGACCTTGCGCAGCAGGAAGTCACGGAACACCGCGATGCGCTTTGAGTGCCGCAGCTCCTCCGGATACGTGAAGAAGACGTCGGTCGAACGCTTGTCGAGTTCGGGCAATACCGGCACCAGCTTGGTCGACTGGCGCGCCAGGTAGTCAGGCAGCGAGGCGATGCCCAGGCCGCTCTCGACAGCGCGGTAGATGCCGTAGGTATTGTTGACCCGCAGCACGACCCGGCGCGGATTCCCGTCAGGGTTGCCCCACTGCAGCAGCCAGTTCACGTCCTGCACCGGCGCGCGCGCATCCTCGCCGAAGATGATCAGGCGATGCTTGTCGAGATCCGCCGCCTTCTCCGGCTTGCCGTATTTCTGCACGTAGGATTCGGAGGCGTAGACGTGCGCCTGCACGGTCATCAGATGGCGCTGGATCAGGCCGGGCTGGCGCGGAGCCGTCAGGCGCAGGCCGACATCGGCCTCGCGCATGCCGAGGTCGAGCTCGTTGTCGCTCAGCACCAGCGACACGTCGATCTCGGGATAGGCCTCGATGAACTCGTGCATGTGGCCGGTAAGCCAGGTCGAGCCGAAACCGACCGCCGAGGTGATCTTCAGGCGCCCCGCGGGCTTGTCCTGGTTGGCGCGCAACAGGCCTTCGGCGGTGTTGACCTTGCCGGCCATCTCGCGCGCCGTGCGATAGAGCAGCTCACCCTGTTCGGTGAGGATCAGGCCGCGCGCATGACGATGGAACAGCATCACGCCGAGCTGCTCCTCGAGCGCGCCGATCTGGCGGCTGATCGCCGACTGGCTGAGCTTCAGCTGGTCGCCCGCATGCGTGAAGCTTCCCGCATCGGCCACCGCGTGGAAGATGCGCAGCTTGTCCCAGTCCATCACGGTCCCGTCTCCGTCCGCTCCCTGTGCGCTTCATTGAGGGCGCCGGTTCTTCCGGCGCCCCACTTACCCGTTTCCCTGGCCGATCATTCGGCCGCCTGTGCCGCCGGCATCTCGTGTGCCGCCAGGAATTTCTCCGCCTCCAGTGCCGCCATGCAGCCGGTGCCGGCCGCGGTCACGGCCTGGCGATAGATCTTGTCCTGCACGTCGCCGGCGGCGTAAACGCCCGCGACCTTGGTCGCCGTCGAGCCGGGCTGGGTCAGCAGGTAGCCGTCGCCGTCCATGTCGAGCTGGCCCTTGAACAACTCGGTGTTCGGCGTGTGGCCGATGGCGACGAAGACGCCGTCCGTCGGCAGGATCTTTGTGGCGCCGGACTTCACGTCGCGCACGCGCACGCCGGTGACCAGCGGATGCGGCTTGGTCTCGCCCAGAATCTCCTCGACCACGTGGTTCCACAGCGGCACGATCTTCGGATTCCGGAACAGCCGCTCCTGCATGATCTTCTCGGCGCGCAGCGAATCGCGGCGATGGATCAGCGTCACCTTGATGGCGTGGTTGGTAAGGTAGATCGCCTCCTCGACCGCGGTGTTGCCGCCGCCGACGATCACCACCTCCTTGCCTCGGAAGAAGAAGCCGTCACAGGTCGCGCAGGCCGAAACGCCGCCGCCGCGGAAGGTCAGCTCCGATTCGAGGCCGAGCCAGCGGGCCGAGGCGCCGGTGCAGATGATCAGCGTCTCGCCGACATAGGTGTCCCCGGAGTCGCCGGTGCAGACAAATGGACGGCGCGACAGATCGACCTTCACGATGGTGTCGAAGACCATCTGCGTGCCGACATGCTCGGCCTGCTTCTGCATCTGCTCCATCAGCCAGGGACCCTGGATGACTTCGGCGAAGCCGGGATAGTTCTCGACGTCGGTCGTGATGGTCATCTGACCGCCGGGCTGCATGCCCTGGACCAGCAGCGGCTTGAGGTTGGCGCGCGCCGCATAGACCGCCGCCGTATAGCCAGCCGGCCCCGACCCGAGGATGAGAACCTTGCTGTGATGGGTCGTGGACATTCTACGGCCCCTGCCTCCCATGCATAGGTTATTAGATGAGTGCAAAGCACGCGGCGTCAAGTGACGAGCGTATGCGCTGTCCAAGACCCACCTTCTAACCGCATGACTCCCTGATGACTACCGATCCGAGGCGCATTCGGGCGAGGAATCCTTGTGCAAAAGCGAGAAAAATACGAGTTCCGGAAAAAGGTGGTAATTTTATTGCCTATCCTGGGCCTTCTGCCCTAGAACCCCGGCCAACGGGAGACAGATAGCGATGCCCAACCGCGCCAAGCTCGACAAGATCGATCGTCATATCCTGTCGGACCTGCAGGCCGACGGGCGCATGACGAATGTCGACCTCGCCAAGCGCGCCGGCATCTCCGCACCGCCCTGCCTGCGCCGCGTACGGGCGCTCGAGAAGGCCGGTGTGATCCGCGGCTACCACGCCGATATCGCGCCGGAGGCATTGGGCTTCACCGTCACCGTCTTCGCCCTGGTCGGGCTCAACAGCCAGGCCGAGGCCGACCTCAAGGCCTTCGAGACCCTGATGGGCAGCTGGCCCAATGTGCGCGAGTGCCACATGCTCGCCGGCGAGGCCGACTTCCTGGTGAAGATCGTCGCCGAGGACTGGGACCACTATCAGCGATTCCTGACCACGCAGCTCACCTCGGCGCCCAATGTCAGCCACGTGAAGTCGTTGATGGTCTTCCGCACCGCCAAGTACCAGCCCGGCGTGCCGATCGCCGGCGAATAGAGGGCGCCGATGCTGGCCGCCATCAAGGCCTTCGGCCGGCGCAACCTCGCCTACCTGATCTTTACCGGCCTGGTCGTCCTGTTCGCGATCTGGCTGGAATCGACCAGCAAGGCGCACGGTCCCGATCGCGGCGGCGGCTACATGGCCGGCATGGCGATCTGGGCGCTGGCCTCGGGGGCTTCTGTCATCGTCAATGCAATCCTGCTGATCGTCGGCCTGGCCAACAAACGACCGGTGGTGAAGGAAGCGGTCGCGGTGTCGCTGCCCTTCCTCGTCGTCGCCCTGGTGCTCGGCCTCGAGCCCCTGTTCGTCTGATCAGCGTCCCTGGAACGCCGGCTTGCGCTTCTCCATGAAGGCGCGGCGGCCTTCCTTGTAGTCCTCGCTGGCAAAGCATCTGTCGACGGCGGCATCGATCGCCGCAAAGTCGCGCTTGTCCGGATCCTTCACCGTGGCGTTGATCGCCATCTTCGCCGCCTTCACGGTGAGCGGCGCGTTGGCCGCGATGATGCCGGCGTAGTCGGTGACGTACCTCTCCAGCTCGGCGACCGGCACGACGCGGTTCACCAGGCCCATCATCCGCGCCTCCTCGCAGGAGAACAGCCGGCCGGTGAAGAAGATCTCCTTGGCGAAGGACAGGCCCACGACATCCGACAGCCGCTTGATGCCGGGATAGGCGTAGCCCAGCCCGAGCTTGGCCGCGGGTACGCCGAATCGCGAATCGTCGGCGCAAATGCGCAGGTCGGTGGTCAGCGCCGTCGCCAGCCCGCCGCCGACGCAGAAGCCGCGGATCATCGACATGGTCGGCTTGGTGGCGCCGATCAGGGCTGCGTTCGCCTTGTCGCCGGCGGCATTGTAGACGGCGATGGCGTCGGGCGTGCCGCGCTTCTCCTCGAACTCCGAGATGTCGGCGCCCGATATGAACGCCTTGTCGCCCGCGCCGGTCAGCACGATCACGCGCACGGCCGGATCCGCCTCGAAATCGGCCATGATGCGCGGGATCGCCACCCACATGTCGTAGGACACGGCGTTGCGCTTCTCCGGCTGGTTGAACACCATCCAGCCGATGCCGTTTCCCTTGCGCGCGATCATCTTGGGCGTGCCGGTATCCATCTGTCGTCTCCTCACACCACCTTGCGGGCGCGCAGATCGGCGATCTTCGCGGCGTCGTAGCCGAGACCCTCGAGGATCTCGTCGGTATGCGCGCCCTGCTCCACCGTCGGACGGTCGACGACGCTGGGCGTGCGCGAAAGCGACATCGCCTGGTTCACCACGTGGACGTCGCCGCGCGTGGGATGCTTCAGCGGCGTCGCCATCTTCACGTGCTGCACCTGCGGGTCGGCGAACATCTCGCCGATGTCGTAGATCGGCCCGCACGGCACGCTCGCCTTGCTGAGCTTCTCGATCAGCTCCTCGCTGGTGAACTTGCTCGTATACGTCGCCAACTCGGCGTTGAGCTTGGCGCGGTTCTTCGAGCGCGCCTCGGCGTTGGCGTAGTCGGGATTGTCGAGCAACCCCTTGGCGTCCATGCATTCGCACAGCCGCTTCCAGATGTGCTGGCCGGCGGAGGCGATGTTGATGTTGCCGTCGCTGGTCGGGAACACGCCGGTCGGAATGCCGGTCGGGTGATCGTTGCCCGCCTGCTTGGGGACCTCCCCCGCCACCAGCCAGCGCGCCGCCTGGAAGTCGAGCATGGCGATCTGCGCCTGCAGGAGCGACGTCTGCACCCACTGCCCCTCGCCCGAGACCTCGCGCTCGAGCAGCGCGATCAGGATGCCCATGGCGGCGTAGTTGCCGGCCGACAGATCGGCGATCGGCACGCCGGCGCGCACCGGACCCTGACCCGGCAGGCCGGTGATCGACATCAACCCGCCCATGCCCTGCGCCACCTGGTCGAATCCCGGCAGCAGCGCCTTGGGCCCGTCCTGGCCGAAGCCGGAGATGCTGGCGTAGACCAGCCGCTTGTTGACCTTGCTCAGCGTCTCGTAGTCGATGCCCAGGCGATGTTTCACGTCGGGCCGGTAATTCTCGACCACGACGTCTGTCTCGGCGACCAGCTGCCTGAAAATCTCGACCGCCTCCGGCTCCTTGAGGTTGAGCGTGAGGCTGCGCTTGTTGCGGTGCAGGTTCCAGAAATCGGGGCCATGCCGCGGCCCACCCATGTCGCTGTCGGCGACGCCCGGCGGCATCTCGACCTTGATGACGTCGGCGCCCCAGTCCGCGAGATGGCGCACACAGGTCGGGCCGGCGCGCACGCGCGTCAGATCGAGCACCTTGAAGCGTGCAAGCGCACCGCGGCTCATGAGCGATCCCCTCCCGAAGCTGTCGGTCGGCCGGCAGCTTACGGGGGCGCGCGAAGCCCGCGCTACTTGAACTTCACCGTGACGACTTCGTAGGACTTTGTCCCGCTGGGCGTCTGGACCTCGACTGAATCGCCCACGCCCTTGCCGATCAGGGCCCGGCCCAGCGGCGCGGTGATCGAGATCTTGCCCTTCGACAGGTCGGCCTCGAAGGGGCCGACGATCTGGTAGCGGACCTCCTCGTCGGTGTCCTCGTCGGCCAGCTTCACCGTGGCGCCGAACTTGGCAGTCTTGCCCGAGAGCTTGCTGATGTCGATGACCTCGGCACGCGCGATCACGTCCTCGATCTCGCTGATGCGTCCCTCGATGAAGCCCTGGCGCTCACGGGCGGCCGAATACTCGGCATTTTCCGACAGGTCGCCGTGCGAACGCGCCTCCGAGATCGCCTTGATAATGCTCGGGCGTTCAGTGGATTTGAGGTTCTTGAGCTCCTCCTCGAGGGCCTTGAACCCGTTGGGCGTCATCGGGACCTTTTCCATCGCTTCCCTGCCAAAAAGAAACGGCCGGCTGCGGGAGCCGGCTGGGGAGATCATATAGCCATTTGGGGTCCCGGCCAACCCGCGACAAGGGGCCGCCGCTCCCGCTGCCCGCCTGCGGGAGGGTTGGGACGGTGGTCTAGT